>NZ_JAYMHD010000087.1:0-478327 GCF_035656535.1 Streptomyces sp. H51 | reverse complement strand
CAGCAGCAGCGGGTTCTGGATGATCGACTCGCCGCCCCGCTCCTCACGACGGCGCATCAGCGCCGCGAGCAGCAGCGGGTGCTGGATGATCGACTCCTCGCCCCCGCGCTCCTCACGACGGCGCATCAGCGCCGCGAGCAGCAGCGGGTTCTGGATGATCGACTCGCCGCCCCGCTCCTCACGACGGCGCATCAGCGCCGCGAGCAGCAGCGGGTGCTGGATGATCGACTCCTCGCCCCCGCGCTCCTCACGACGGCGCATGAGCGCGGCGAGCAGCAGCGGGTGCTGGATGATGGACTCGCCGCCCCGCTCCTCACGCCGGCGCATCAGCGCGGCCAGCAGCAGCGGGTGCTCGATGATCTGCTCCTCACCGCGGTCCTCACGGCGGGCCAGCATCGCTGCCAGCAGGAGCGGGCCGAAGGCGGATTCCTCGCCGAACTCTTCCTGGCCGGCCTCGGCCTTTTCACGAGTGGGAGTCTCCGTCGTTGCCGTCATGGTTCCCTCTTTCTTCGACGCATGTTCAGCGGAGTGCCCGGCCTTTTACCGGCCGGGCGCTCCGCCCTTCATCGCCATCGTCCGGGCGTACGTCGTCGGCCGCACTTCGATCATGCGCCAGATGGCTGGCGAATTCCCGAGAACTCGCGCACGCCGAAAGCGGGAGTTATAGCAGCGCAAACAAGGGAACAGTTATCGGTCCGGCCTGCCCCGAAGGCCGCGGCGCCGCGTGCCGCGGTCCGTACGGCGGCGGGCCACCGCTGCCGTACGGACCACGGCCGGTCCTCGGCGGCGGTCTCCCCGATCACCCGGCCGGCCCACCGGTCCTCGGTGCCCGTACGGGCGAAGGCGGCCGTACGGACGAAGGCCCCGACCGGTTCGCCGGTCGGGGCCTTGGTCGGGCGGAGGGTCGCGGGGACCGCCCCGGGCTCAGCTGGTGAAGGTGAAGTACTTCCAGGTGCCGTACGTCGTGGTGTTCACGCTGTCGCCGGAGCCGCTGATGTAGGAGTCGCGGACCCGGTAGCGGTAGCCGGTGGGCGGGGTGCCGGTGATCGTGACGACGGACCTGCCCGCCGAGTCGAGCGTGAAGTACTGCTTGGCCGTGCTCTGCCAGACACCGCCGTAGTAGATCTGGATCTGCAGCAACTGCTTGCGGCCCGGGTAGGGCGTCATCGTGGTCGTGACGACCGGGTCCTTGGACTGGTGGAAGTAGTAGTAGGTGTGGTTCCACGCGTACCGCGTCTTGTAGGAGCCGCCGAGCGTGGTGGACACCTTCACCTTGGCGCCGACCGTGCTCGTCGCCGTCTTCGGCGCGTAGCGGGCGTCGCCCGCGAACTTCGCCGTGAGCTTGGTCTTGCGCGTCAGGGTGAGGGTGGCGGACAGGTTGCCGCTGGAGTCGACCGTGCCGGACTTCACCAGGGTGTCGGGTTTGTCGGCGCCGTAGGGGTTGGCCCAGATCTCGACGGTGCGGTTCTTGTACGTGGTGCCGAGGTGCGCCGTGAAGGTGACGGACTTGGCGTAGTCGTAGACCTTGCCGTCGTTGTTCAGCGTCAGGGTGGGCGTGGCGCGCGAGACGCTGACGGTGTCCGAGGCGGTCGCCGCGGTGTGCGTGGCGTCACCGGCGTAGGTGACCGTGTACGTGACCTTGCCCCCGGCGGGCGGGGTGTCCGTGAAGGAGTACGCGCCGCCCGTGCCGAGGGGCTTGGTGCCCAGGGACTTGCCGTTCGGCGAGTCCAGGTCGGTGCGGGTGACCTGCAGCGGGGTGCCCGCGGGCAGCGCCAGGTTCGCGGTCAGCTTGCCCTTGACGGTGAGGGAGGCGGCGCGGGTGGCCGTCGAGGGGGCGTCGACCGTCAGGGTGGGGGCGTACTTGCGGGGCGCGTCGACGGTCTGGAACCGCATGGCGTCCGGGGACCCGGTGAGCACGAACAACTGCGAGCCGTCGGCCGACCAGGTGGTGGTGTGCCCTCCGCTCGGCATCCAGGAGTGCGACAGGTTGCGGATGCTTGCCGGCTGGGCGGGGTCGGTGCCGAAGACGTAGGTGTCGCCGATGTCGTCGGTGTCGAGGACGGTGGCCGCGACCGTGCCGTCCGGGGCGACGCTGACCGTCAGCGGGTTCAGGGCGATCGGGTAGGTGCGCACCGCGGACAGGTCGGAGAGGCGGTACTCGGTGAGCGTCCGCGGCGCGGGCCCGGTGACGATGACGTTCCGGCCGTCCGGGGTGAGGGCCGCGTCCTGGAAGGAGGCGCCCTTCTCGGCGGAGACGCGGATCACCGGGGTGCCGGAGGAGATGTCGTAGACGACGATCGGGCCGGAGCTGATGTGCGCGTCGAGGGCGAGCAGCGTGCCCGGGTTGTCGGGGTCGGCGTAGAGCTCGGGCGGACTGGAGAAGTCGTGGCCGGCCGCCAGGTCGAGGGTGACCGTGGGCTGCTGGGCGGTCAGGTCCACCTCGCCGAGCCCGGAGTCCCACTGGTCGCCGTAGCCGAACCACAGCCTGCCGTCGGCGTAGGCGATGCGGGAGGGGGCGGTCTTGTCGCCCGTCGGGTACTCGGCCGCCTGCGTGAGCTGCTCGGTGTCGAGGGCGACGATCTTGTCGGCGCCGGGGACCGCGGCGTACAGGGTGCCGGAGTCCGGGCTCAGTTCCAGGTCGAGGACCTGGGGCAGACCGGTGAACTTGGTGACGACCGTGCCGGTGAAGTCGGTGACGACGATCTGGTTGTCGTAGCTGTCGCTGATGAAGACCCGCTGGTGGACGCCGTCCACGACGGTGTCGTCCGCCAGCGAGACCGGTATGGACGTGCTGGAGTCGGCGGACGCCGGTGCGGCGAGCACCACCGAGCCGAACAGGGCCGCCAGGGCTGCGGCGGCCGGGAGAGTGCGCAGACGCACGGTTCGAACCCCCCGGAACGAAAGTGAGCGCAAGTGGGTGCCACCCGTGTGTCCGGCGCGTCCGGTGTCTCCGGTGCGTGCCCGGGCGTGCCCGGTGCGTGGGAAGCAGGGGCCGCGTGTGGCGGGTGAGCGAAGAGTAAGTGATGCCGTGGTGAACCGGTGCACAGGGGTCCGGTCCGGGTCCCGGGCGGAGCCGTGCTGCCGTGCTCGCGTTCACGCTCGCGCCCCGCCCCGCCCCGCCCGGCCGAGCGGGCGGGCGGGGCGGGGCGGGAGCGGCCGGTGGGCGTGGTGCTTGAGGCGGGAGGCTCGGGGCACCCGGCGCCCATGAATCAACCGCTCGAACCCAGGCATACGCGAGACACGGCACGTCCCGGTCCAGGCGGCCCGGAGTCCGGGGAGGAGCGGGCGGCGGACACCTCCGAGGAGTCGTTCGGCCCGGACCCGGAGGTCGAGGAGCGGGCTCCGGACACCCCGGCCGGTCTGCCGAAGCAGCGCTGGGGCGCGGCACTGAAAGGCACCTTGAAGGAGTTCAAGGACGACGAGCTGACCGACCGCGCGGCCGCGCTGACGTACTACGGGGTGCTCTCGCTCTTCCCGGCCCTGCTGGTGCTGGTGTCGCTGCTCGGTCTGGCCGGCAGGTCGGCCTCCGAAGCGGTGCTGGACAGCATCAACCGGCTCGCGCCCGGCTCGGCGCGGGACATCCTCACCCGTGCCGTCCACCAGTTGCAGGACAACGGCGGTCTCGGTTCGGTCATGGCGATCGTCGGTCTGGTCCTGGCGGTGTGGTCCGCCTCCGGGTACGTCGCGGCGTTCATCCGCACCGCCAACGCGGTCTACGACATCCCCGAGGGCCGCCCGCTGTGGAAGATCCTGCCGGTGCGGCTCGGGGTGACGGTCACGCTCATGGTGCTGGCGGTCATCAGCGCGCTGATCGTCGTCTTCACCGGCGGCGTCGCCCGTCAGGCGGGAAGGGCGCTCGGCATCGGCGACACGGCGCTGACCGTCTGGTCCATCGCGAAGTGGCCGGTGCTGGTCCTGCTGGTCACGATCATGATCGCGATCCTGTACTGGGCGACGCCGAACGCCAGGACGCGCGGTCTGCGGTGGGTCACGCCGGGCAGCTTCCTGGCCCTGCTGATCTGGCTGGCCGCCTCCGCCGGGTTCGGGGTCTACGTCGCCAACTTCGCGTCGTACAACAAGACGTACGGCACGATGGCGGGGGTGATCGTCTTCCTGATCTGGCTGTGGATCGGCAACCTCGCCATCCTGCTGGGCCTGGAGTTCGACGCGGAGGCGGCACGGCAGCGCGCCCTGGCCGGCGGGCATCCGCCGGACGAGGAGCCGTACACCACGCCGCGCGACACCCGCACCTGGGACGAGGAGGACCGCCGCCGCCTGCGCGGCGGGTGACGGCGCCGGCTGCGCGGCGGCGGGTGACGGCGCCGGCTGACCGGCCGGACCGGTCGGTGCGGCCGGTGCGCCGGTGCGGCCGGTGCGGCCGGTGCGGCCGGTCAGCCGGCGACGCGGACCGGCCTGGTGACGGTCACCTGGTCGACGTCGGAGACGCGGACCGTGACCCTCATCGTCCAGGTCCCGGCCAGGGGGAGGGTGAGGGAACCGGTGCCCCAGTAGCCGCCCCGGTCGGTGAGCCGGGCGTCGACCGGGCCGATCCCGCGCGCGGGCAGCGTGAGCGACATCCGCAGTTCGGGGACGGTGGAGATACCGCCGTCGGGGCCGTACACCACGGCCTGCACGGAATTGCCGCCCACCCGGCCGGGGTCGAGGGTGATCTGCACCTTGCCGCGGCCGCCGGGGGTGCCGACGTCGAAGGGGACCGTGGTGACCGACGCCACCGGCAGTCCGCCCGCGGTGGTCGCGGGCCCTCGGGCCGCCTCGGCCTCGGCGCGGCCGGGCAGGGTGCCGGTGAGCACGGTGGTGATCACCAGCACCACCAGGCCGACGGTGACCTCGGCCAGCACGCGGCGGCGCAGGACGGGACGGTGGTCGTCGCCGGCCGCCTCGGCCTCCTGGGCGGACTTCGCGGACTTCGCGGGCTCGGCGGACTTCGCGGGCTCGGCGGGCTCCGGGGGCAGCGACGGCGGGCCGCCCACCGGCTCGGAGACCCGTTCGGGCACGGCTGCCTCCGCCCGCGCCGCCGACAGCGGCGCCGTTGCGCGCCGGGACAGCCCGGCCGCCGCCGGCAACAGCGCCACCGCGGCCAGCTTCGCGGTCAGCAGACGGCCGTACGCGGTGCCGGTGACCTGGTCCCAGGAGCCGAGGCCGCGCCAGGACTGATAGACGCCGGTGAGGACGAGGACGGTCACGCAGGCGAACGCGAGGCGGGAGAACCGGGCGGCCACGGACGCCGGGACCCGGTCTTGGTGCAGCGTGCGCAGCAGGGCCGTCAGACCGCCCAGCCAGACCGCCATGGCCAGCAGGTGCAGCACCGACGACGCCATCGCCGCCGGCACCTGGATCCCGGCCGACGCGTGCTCGGCGGATGCCCAGGTCAGCGCCAGGCCCGCGGCGAGCGCGGCGCCCGTCGCGAGCGCCGGGCGCGACCACGCCCCGCGCCCGCGCAGCCACCGGGCCCACACCGCCGCCGCCACCAGCAGCAGCGCGAGCCGGGCCAGCAGGGCCAGGCCCGGCCGGCCGGTCAGGGTGCGGGCGAGGACGGAGGGGTCGAGGGCGGCCGACGGGCCCGCTCCCGTCTCGTAGGGGCCGCGCAGCACCAGCAGGGCGAGCGTGGCGGCCAGCAGCGTCCACCAGCCCGCCGTCAGGGGCCGCCGCAGCGCGCCCCGCTCGGGCGGCCGGCACAGTGCCACGAACGCGGCCGTGCCGATGAGCAGGGCCGCGGCCAGGTACGCGAGGTAGCGGGCGACGGTGAAGAGGCTGCCGGTGACCGGGTCCTCGACGGGGCCGGTGTCCACCGGTGCCGTGGTCGCGGAGGGCCGGCCGACGGAGAAGGTGAAGGCGCCGGAGACCGGGTGGCTGTCGGCGGAGACGACCCGCCACGCCACGACGTACGTGCCCTCGGACAGTCCCGCGGGCAGGGGCACCCGGACCGTGTCGGAGCCGCCGGGGCCGTGCTGGGCGCCGCCCGTGCGGACCCGTCGGTTGCCGGGGTCCAGGACGCGCACGGAGTGGTCGAGCAGTCCGACGGACTCGGTGAAGGCCAGGGTGACGTGGCGGGGGGCGGAGTCGAGGACGGTGCCGTCGGCGGGGTCGGTGGAGCGCAGGGCCGCGTGGGCGGACGCCGGGACCGCGCCGCCGAGGACGAGCAGGAGCAGCAGGGCGCCGAGCAGCACGAGGCGCGGCGGTCGCCGGGGCACCCGGCGGGCCGGTCCGGAGCGCCGGGCCTCGCGGCGGACCGGACCGGCACACCCCGCCTCCCCGCCGACCAGACCAGCACACCCCGCCTCCCCGCCGACCAGACCAGCACACCCCGCCTCCCCGCCGACCAAACCAGCGCACCCCGCCTCCCGACCGATCGGACCGGCGCTGCGCGCCGGGTCGTCCGTCACGTCGTGTCCCGAACCCTCCGCCACGCTCCCTCACTTTCCGCCGCCCGGGCGTCCCGTCGTCGACGCGCCCCTCCGCATGGGTACGGACGCCGGTCCCGGTGCGCTCACCACGTGGGGCGCGCCGACACTCCGCCGTCGACGACGAGGTCGTGCCCGGTGATCCAGGAGGCGAGCGGGGAGGCGAGGAACACGCAGGCGTCGCCCACGTCCTCCGGCCGTCCGAGCCGCCCCGCGGGTGCCGCCGCCCGCCATCGCCGCACCCCCTCCGGCCAGTCCTCGGCCAGCCCGGCGCGGTCGATCAGGCCGGGCGAGACCGTGTTGACCCGGATGCCGTGCGGGCCGTACTCCAGGGCGGCGGAGCGGGCGTGCATCACGACCGCCGCCTTGGACGCGCCGTAGTGCGCGTGCCCGGGGGCGGGCCGCCGTGCCTCGATGGAGGCGATGTGCGTCACGGAACCCCCGCCGGCCTGCTCCCGCATGATCTCGGCGGCGGCCTGCGTGCAGGCGAAGACGCTGGACAGGTTGGCGTCCACGACCGCCCGCCACTCGGCCGCCGTCATGCCGGGCAGTTCCCTGACCGGCTGCACGCCCGCGTTGTTGACCAGCGCGGTGAGCCGCCCGCCGCCCCAGTCGGCCGCCTCCCGCACGACCCGCGCGCAGGCCTCCTCGTCGGTGAGGTCGCCGCGCAGTACGACGGCCCGGCCGCCCGACTCCTCGATGCGGCGGGCCACGTCGTGCGCCGCGTCCACCGCCGTACGGCAGTGCACGGCGACCGCGGCGCCCTCCTCGGCCAGCCGCACCGCGATCCCCCGTCCGAGGCCGCCGCTCGCGCCCGTGACCAGGGCAACCTGGCCCGCCAGCAGGCTCATGGGCGGCACAGCCGCGCGATCCGCGCGGCCTCGGCGGGGTACCGCGCCGTGAGCGCGGCCGCGTCGCCGTGCTCGTAGCCGGCGTAGGTGAAGCCGGGCGCCATCGTGCAGCCGAAGAACGTCCACGCCCCGCCCGCGGCGACCCGTCCGCCCATCCAGGTGCCGGCCGGGACGGTCAGCTGGGGTTGCTGGCCGTGCAGCACGTCCGGTCCGAGGACGGCGCTCGCGGCGGTGCCGTCCGGGGCGAGGAGCAGCAGCTCCAGCGGGTCGCCCAGGTAGAAGTGCCAGACCTCGTCGGCGGGCAGGCGGTGCAGGGCGGAGAAGTCGTCCGCGGTCAGCAGGGCGACGATCGCGGTGCCCTCCGGCCGCCCGTCGGCGCGCTCGGGACCCTCCCAGGTACGGCGGAACAGGCCGCCCTCGCGCGGGATCGGCTCCATCCGGTAGTGGGCGACGAGGTCTTCCGGAGTCATCCGGCGAAGGCTAGCGCCCTCCCCCGGACTCCCGGTGGAGGAACGCCAGCCGGGCCGTCTTGGCGGGCAGGTACACGTCCGGGAGGTCGACCTCGGGGAGCACGGCCACCGGGCCCGCCGTGAAGCGCCGTACGGCCGGGCGGGGAGGGTGCATCCCGCGCGGCCCGGAACGGTCCGCGGGATCATCGGTCCATGGACGTCACCCTGCACCTCGCCCAGGACCCCGAGGCCGACGAGCTCCTCGGGCGCTCCCCGCTCGCCGCGCTCGTCGGGATGCTGCTCGACCAGCAGGTCCCCATGGAGTGGGCGTTCAAGGGGCCCCGCACGATCGCGGACCGGCTCGGCGCCGACGACCTGGACGCGCACGACATCGCCGTACAGGACCCGGAGGCGTTCGCGGCCCTGCTGTCCGAGAAGCCGGCCGTGCACCGCTATCCCGGCTCCATGGCCAAGCGGGTCCAGGAGCTGTGCCGGTACCTGGCCGAGCACTACGACGGCAATGCCGAGCTGGTCTGGAAGGGCGTCACCGACGGGCGTGAGCTGCTGCGCCGCCTGCAGGAGCTGCCCGGGTTCGGCAGGCAGAAGGCGCAGATCTTCCTGGCCCTGCTGGGCAAGCAACTCGGCGTGCGCCCCGAGGGCTGGCAGGAGGCCGCCGGCGCGTACGGCGAGCCGGGATCCTTCCGCTCCGTCGCCGACATCACCGGACCCGAGTCGCTGGCCAAGGTGCGCGCCCACAAGCAGGAGATGAAGGCGGCCGCCAAGGCGGCGAAGGGCGCCCGCGGCTGAACGGCCGTAAGCCGACCGGCCCGCGCCCGGTGGCGGGGCGGCCGGGGCCGGTTCCAGCATGGACCATGACCGAGGCACCGACCGGCTCCTCACAGGGCCCCCACTTCGACGACCGCAAGGTCCACGCGGCAGGCCACGCGCCGGGCGGACACGAACCCGAGCCGCCCCTCGAAGGACCCCTGCACGCGCTGTCCCGCGCCGCCTGGCAGGTCGTCCTGCTGACCGGCGTGGCGTCCCTCGTCCTGGGCGTCCTGCTGCTGGTCTGGCCGGGCCCCTCCCTGCTCGCCGTGGGCGTCCTGTTCGCCCTGTACCTGCTGATCAGCGGCGTCTTCCAGCTGGTCGCCGCGTTCGGCACGCACCGGACGACGTCCCTGCGGGTGCTGGCCTTCGTCAGCGGCGCCCTGTCCATCCTGCTGGGCCTGTTCTGCCTGCGCGGCCCCATGCGCTCGATCCTGCTGCTCGCCCTGTGGATCGGGATCGGCTGGCTCATCCGCGGGATCACGCAGACCCTCGCCGCCGCCTCCGACCGGTCCGTGCCGGCCCGTGGCTGGCAGATCTCCCTCGGGATCCTCACCTTCCTCGCCGGCGTCGTGCTGATCGTCTCGCCCTTCACGTCGGTCGCCGTGCTCACCCTGGTGTGCGGGATCTGGCTGGTCGCGGTCGCCGTCGTGGAGATCGTCACCGCGCTGCGCATCCGGAGCCTGGCCCGGCAGGTGCCGCGCGCCCTGTGACCGGTGCCCGATACGCCGAACGGGCGGATTCCGCGTCCGCGTGACGCACACCGGGCGTGCCGCGGGAAGCCACCCGGCGTGAGCACCGCACGACGCCTCCCGCGCGGCCGCGCCTGGCCGCGGCTGCTCGTGCTGCTGTTCGTCCTGCTGGTGCCGGCCGCGCACACGAACGCCCTGACGGCACCGCCGACGTCCGTGGAGAGCGTCGAGTACGACACCTCGGACACGGCCGCACGGCCACCGGCCCCCGCCGCCCACCGTCCCGCCGCACCCGCGCGCCCGGCCGCCGTCGCGGCCGCCGCGCCCGCCGCGCGCGCCGTGCCCGGGGCCCGCCCGTGCGCCGCGCCGCCGCTGCCGCCGCAGGCCCTGCGGGCCCGGCGCTCCGTGGTCCTGCGCTGCTGACCGGCCTCCTTCCTCCCGGCCCGTCGGCACAACGAAGGAGCACTTCCATGCCCACAGACATGCCCGCAGACCCGTACGCGGTGCTGCGCGCCCTGCTGCGCGCGGAGGCCGTGCGCAGCGCCTCCCGGCCGCAGCGCGCGGAGGCGCGACCGCAGCCGGCCGAACAGGACCGGCGCGGCTGACCGCGCGGCCGGGCGCCGTCCGGCGGCGCCCGGCCACCTCCGGCGCCCTTCGCTCGTCCATGCCGGCCCGTCCCGGCAAGCCGGCCACGGCCAACCCCTTTTGACCGACATGGCCGGAATCTCCGCGTACTTGCCCCGCCCCGCCGGGGCCTGGAGGCTGCGCCCGGCGAGGCTCGCCCGGTAGGCTTTCCGTGTGATCTTCAAGCGCATCGGAAACGGCCGGCCGTACCCCGACCACGGCCGGGAGAGCACCCGGCAGTGGGCGGACGTCGCGCCACGCCCGGTCCGCCTCGATCAGCTCGTGACGACCAAGGGGCAGCTCGACCTGGAGACCCTCCTGGCCGAGGACTCGACCTTCTACGGCGACCTGTTCGCCCACGTCGTCAAGTGGCAGGGCGACCTGTACCTGGAGGACGGACTGCACCGCGCGGTGCGGGCGGCGCTCCAGCAGCGCCAGGTGCTGCACGCACGCGTCCTGGAGCTGGACTGACACGCTCCCGCGTCCCGGGTTGGACCTTTCGGGTTGACTGAGCGGCGTCCGATGATCATTTAGTAGGAATCACCGCCCGGGCGCACTACGCTGCGCCCATGAGCATGCTGACTCCCCCGGGCATGGGCGGGAAGTACCGGATCACGGGGGACACGTACCCGCGGATGCGCCCGCGTCGGCGGCACGGAAGGCTCCTGGCCGCCGCGGCGGCGTCCGTCGCCGTGCTCGGTCTGATCGGCTGGGGCACCGTGCAGCTCATCGACGTCTTCACCGGCGGCGCGGAGAAGGACTCGGCGTCCCCCGGCAAGGCGGCCTGCGCTGCCCAGGCGAGCCCGTCGCCCACCGCGGCCCCGTTGCCCAGGCCCGCGCAGATCACGGTCAACGTGTTCAACGCCACGCCCCGCAGCGGGCTGGCCAAGGAGACCGCGGACGAACTGAAGAAGCGCGGCTTCAAGATCGGCGAGGTCGGCAACGCGACCAAGCAGTACGACAAGAAGGTCAAGGGCACCGGGCTGCTGCTCGGCCCGGCCGCGTCGCTGAAGACCTCGCTGCCCGTGCTCGCCACCCAGCTCTCCTCCGCCGAGCAGCAGGCCGAAGCGGGCCGCAAGGGCACCGACGTGGACCTGATCATCGGCAGCGGCTTCAAGGCGCTCACGGAGAAGGCGGACGCCGACAAGGCACTGGCCACGCTGGCCGAGCCCCGGCCGACGCCCACCACGGGCAAGAAGAAGAGCTGCTGAACCCGGTACCCGGCAGGTCCCCGGCGCGGGGAAGCCGCCCGGGGCCCGCTCGGCGACGGCCGCCCGGGGCCTATTCGGCGGCGCCGTAGAGCCGGTCGCCCGCGTCGCCCAGGCCCGGCACGATGTAGCCCTGCTCGTTGAGGTGGTCGTCGACGGCGGCCGTCACCACGGTCACCGGGGTGCCCGCCAGCTCGCGCTCCATCACCTCGACGCCCTCCGGAGCGGCCAGCAGCACCACGGCGGTCACGTCGTCGGCGCCGCGCCTGATCAGCTCCCGGATCGCAGCGACCAGCGTGCCGCCGGTGGCCAGCATCGGGTCCAGGACGTACATCTGGCGGCCGGAGAGGTCCTCGGGCATACGCGTGGCGTAGGTGGAGGCCTGCAACGTCTCCTCGTTGCGGATCATGCCCAGGAAGCCCACCTCGGCGGTCGGCAGCAGCCGCATCATGCCGTCCAGCATGCCGAGCCCGGCGCGCAGGATCGGCACGACCATCGGGCGCGGGTGGGACAGCTTGACGCCGGTGGTCGCCGCGACCGGCGTGTTGATGTCGACCTGCTCGGTACGCACGTCGCGCGTGGCCTCGTAGGCGAGCAGGGTGACCAGCTCGTCGGCGAGACGGCGGAAGGTCGCGGAATCGGTGCGGCGGTCGCGCAGCGTGGTGAGCTTGTGGGCGACCAGAGGGTGGTCGACGACGTGGAGACGCATGACCACACAGTAACCGGGCCCGCCGGGGCCGGCGTCCTCACCAGGCACAAGCCGCCACACCGGCATTCACACTTCAGCCCGCATCAAACCACTCGCCCGAGGGAAAGTGGGAGGGACGGACCAGGGTGGTGAACCGATGCCTGAGCTGTCTGACCTGTCTGAGCTGCCGGAAGACGCATCCGAGCGGGAGTCCCGATCCGAGCGGGAGTCCCGATCCGGCAGGAAGGCCCGACCCGGGAGGGAGCCCCGATCCGAGCGCACGTCCCGGCCCGAGCGCACGTCCCGATCCGAGCCGGAGTCCTCCGCGCAGGACACCGAGACCGACACCGACCCGGACACCGAGCGCCGCAGGCGCCGCGCCCAGTTCCTGCGCGACCTCGCCGAGGCCCGCGAACTGCGCGCCCGGGTCCGGCCCCGGCGCGCCAAGGCGGCCCGGCTGCGCCACGCGATGCGCATGCGGACGTTCCGCTGGTAGGACCTCCGCCGGGAACCTCCGCCGGCCGCACCAGCGGCTCCGCCGCGCCGGGAAGATCTTCGGGCACACGGGTGTCGACCGGGTGGCCGTGCATGGACTCGGGGGAAAGCCGCGTACGATCCGCTGGTGGCGGCAACGAGTGTGCTGGTGAGTGCTTGACCGACGCGCCCGCGTACGCACGGTCAAAACTGCCGGACACAGGGAGCCGAAGACGTCCCCTGAACGCCTTGTTTCTGCCACGATTCCGAGTGGGTGGGGCTCGGAGCCCGAGCTCTCCCCGCCCGTAGCCTCCGCCGGGGGGATCCCCAACCGGCACGCCTAAGAACAGTGGGAGAGTCACGGTGTACTTCGCCGCACTGCTCGCGCGCACCGAAGACGGGTGGGAAGCGAGCGACACAGAACTCCTCGACAACGTGGAGACCCTGTCGGATCTGGCCGACCTCGCCCGGGAAGCCTCCGCCGACGAGGACACGGTGCTCGTTCTCATCGAGCAGGAGGACGAGTGGTTCGGCGTCGTCCGCGTCGACGGCGAGGACGACCCTCGTATCTACGTCTCGGACGCCGCGGCCGCCGCCCGCAGCAGTTACGGCGAGATCCTGCTCACCGACGAACTGCTCGGAAGGGAGCCCGGCGACGACGGCCCCGACCTGGACTCCCTGGACCTCGACGGCACGGAGGACGGAGAGGACGAGGACGGCGACGAGGACGCCCCGTCCGCCGAGTCGGTGCCGCACGGCCCCGTCGGTGACAGCGAGATCCTCGACGACCTCGGTGTCAGCGCCAAGGAGCTGCGGCTGCTCGACGAGGACGCCCTGACCGCGATCGCCGAGTCCCTGGGCGCCTCGGAGGTACTGGAGACCGTCCGCTGACCTCACCGACCGCACCCCGTACGGCCGACCCGGTGCGCGACCCCTGGCGGGCCGCGATGCGGCTCGCCCTGGCCGAGGCCGAGCGGGCCGGCCGGGGCGGGGACGTACCGGTCGGCGCCGTCGTGCTGGCCCCGGACGGTACGACGGTGCTCGCCGCCGGGCACAACGAACGGGAGGCCACCGGCGATCCCACGGCCCACGCGGAGGTGCTGGCGATCCGCCGGGCCGCCGCCGGGCTCGGCGAGTGGCGGCTGTCCGGCTGCACGCTCGTCGTCACGCTGGAGCCCTGCACGATGTGCGCGGGCGCGCTCGTGCAGTCCCGCGTGGACCGCGTCGTCTACGGCGCCCGCGACGAGAAGGCCGGCGCGGCCGGCTCACTCTGGGACGTCGTGCGCGACCGGCGGCTCAACCACCGACCGGAGGTGATCGAGGGCGTGCTCGCCGACGACTGCGCCCGGCTGCTCACGGACTTCTTCCGGAACCGCTGAATACAGATTTCTGAGCTGGGCCGGTCTTGCTGTAGGGTCTCCCTCGGTAGCGTGTCCGAGCGGCCGAAGGAGCTCGCCTCGAAAGCGAGTGTGGCGCAAGTCACCGAGGGTTCAAATCCCTCCGCTACCGCTTGAAGAAGGGTCCGGCTCGGTGAGCCGGACCCTTCGTGCTTCTCCCGCGGCGGTTTCCCTCCCGGCTGCCCGGCCCCCGGCCGGGGCCCGCCCGTCAGACGGTCGCGGCCAGCCAGCCGATGGTCTCGGTGGTGTGCTTGCCGTCACTCTTGGCGGCGCCGGCATACACCTCGTTCAGGCGGATGAGGAAGCCCGTGTTGGTGACGTCATGGATGCGGATGCCCGGCGTCTCCGGACCGTTGAAGGTCTGCGTCAGCGGGAGGACGACGACGCTGGACCCCTGCGGGAACGGGGTGGGGAACGTGACCCGCGTGAAGGTCGAGGTGTTGCCGCCGCTCGTCTCGATGGGGTTGTCGGACCTCAGGTCGATCTTGCCGGTCTGGATGAGGCTCATGGTCGACTTCCTTCATGGAGGGGATGGGATCTCCCGGCCGTCCTCGACGGCCAACGGGAGGATCGTCACGAAAGCGGCCCCACATGCCGAAGTCCCGCAAACGAGTGATCACTTTTCAGACACCCACAAAACGGCAGCTCAACCCCGCCGGCACCGAAGAAGGGCCCCGTCGTGGGACGGGGCCCTTCGGGTGCTTACGGACGGACCCTCAAGTGCGCGTCGCCGACGGGGGAGAACAGCGCCGCACACCCCGCAGTGGGGGTCCGTCCGGGCCCTCGGGACTCCTGCCAGATCCGCCGGGCTTGGTCCCATGATGACCCCCGGCGGCGCCGCGCGGACCCGGCGAAAGCCCCTGAATGACGGGCCGTTGGTCCCTAAAGACGATGTGAGGGGGATGACACGGGGGTTACACTCGCGGCCGGCAACAGGGGGCCCTCGGGGCACAGCAGTCACAGGGGAGGCCGCGGTGGCGGTGAACTTGAAGAGGATCGCCGTCTACCTGCTCGCGGTCTTCGCGCTGTACGTGATCATCACGGACCCGGCAAAGGCGGCCGACTACGTCCAGATAGGCTTCGAGGGCATATCGGACGCAGCCAAGGCCATGGGCGACTTCATGACCTGGGCCGTCAACGGAGGTAAGTCATGATCCGCCATCTGGTCCTCTTCAAGCTCGACGAGGGCGTCGAGCGCGACGACCCGCGCGTCGTGGAGGGCTTCGAGGCCTTCCGCTCGCTGGAGGGAAAGATCCCCGAGATCCGGTTCTGGGAGCTCGGCTGGAATTTCAGCGACCGGCCCATCGCCTACGACTTCGCCATCAACTCCGGCTTCGACGACATCGCCGCGCTGCGCCGCTACGTCGAGCACCCTGAGCACCAGGCGGGGGCCGCGCTGTGGAAGCAGTTCTCCACCTGGGTGGTCGCCGACTACGAGTACTGAGCCCGGCGCTCTGCGAGCCCTCCGCCGCGACGGCGGGGGGCTTTCGCATGTTCACCGGCCAACTCGTCCCTCAACACGGCGTTATGCGGTGCTTGCACACAGTGCACATGTCTTGTGATGCTATGACCGCTTTTGACGGATGAGTTGACCGATGTATGACCGATGAAGAGGTGGCGTTGACCGTGTCGGCCAGTACTGCGCCTCCCCAGGACGTCACCGATCCCGCCCCCGGCGCCGACCGGCGCAGTCGCGGCGCGGACACCCGGGCCCTCACCCAGGTGCTCTTCGCCGAGCTCAAGCAGCTGCGGCCGGGCACCCCCGAGCACGACCGGGTGCGCGGGGCACTCATCGAGGCCAACCTCCCGCTGGTGCGCTACGCCGCCGCCCGCTTCCGCTCCCGCAACGAGCCCATGGAGGACGTGGTCCAGGTCGGCACCATCGGGCTGATCAACGCCATCGACCGCTTCGACCCGGACCGGGGCGTGCAGTTCCCGACGTTCGCGATGCCGACGGTCGTCGGCGAGATCAAGCGGTACTTCCGCGACAACGTCCGCACCGTCCACGTACCGCGCCGCCTCCACGAGCTGTGGGTCCAGGTCAACAGCGCCACCGAGGACCTGACCACCTCCTTCGGGCGCAGCCCGACGACCGCCGAGATCGCCGAGCGGCTGCGCATCACCGAGGAGGAGGTGCTCTCCTGCATCGAGGCCGGGCGGTCGTACCACGCGACCTCCCTGGAGGCCGCCCAGGAGGGCGACGGACTGCCGGGCCTGCTGGACCGGCTCGGCTACGAGGACCCGGCACTGGACGGCGTGGAGCACCGCGATCTGGTCCGGCACCTGCTCGTCCAACTCCCCGAGCGGGAACAGCGAATCCTTCTTCTGCGGTACTACAGCAATCTCACCCAGTCGCAGATCAGCGCGGAACTCGGCGTGTCACAGATGCACGTCTCCCGGCTACTCGCACGTAGCTTCCAGCGACTGCGGTCCGCGAATCGCATCGAGGCATAAGAGGCGCACGGGAGCATGGCCGGAACACACCCGGAACTCCGCAGTTCGCAAGCAGGATCGACGGGTAACCGGTGCGAGCGAATCGCTCACCGGCGCTCCTCCCGACAGTTTCGCGCCGAAAAAGCCTCAGACCCCCTCTTTCCAGGGCCGATTCGACACTTGCATGTCGACATGTCACTACAGCGTGTTGCCGACATGTGACATTCTTCCGGAAGCGCGTTTGCCGCGGCTTCGGCTCCGGTATTCAGGTGAAGGCTGCGTTCCTCGATGGGACGTTCGCCGCGACCGTCCCGCGACCCAGAGGGGGTGGCATGTCCGTAGACCAGGGCAGCTCGAAGGTGCTCACGCTCACGAAGAGCGAAGCGGCGCCCGCAGAGCCCGACGTGCTCGACGACGTGGTGGCTCTCGAGGCCGCGCCGGCCCCGGCCCTCCCGACCTCGGAGAGCATCGACACCCGCACCCTGTCCCGCTCCCTCTTCCTGCGGCTGGCCGCCCTCGACGAGAACAGCCCCGAGCGGGCGTACGTCCGGGACACCCTGATCGAGCTCAACCTCCCGCTGGTGCGCTACGCCGCCGCCCGCTTCCGCTCCCGCAACGAGCCGATGGAGGACATCGTCCAGGTCGGCACCATCGGCCTGATCAAGGCGATCGACCGCTTCGACTGCGAACGGGGCGTGGAGTTCCCGACCTTCGCGATGCCGACGGTCGTGGGCGAGATCAAGCGGTTCTTCCGCGACACCTCGTGGTCGGTGCGCGTGCCGCGCCGCCTGCAGGAGCTGCGGCTGGCCCTGACGAAGGCCAGCGACGAGCTCTCGCAGAAGCTGGACCGCTCGCCGACGGTCACCGAACTCGCCGGCGCGCTCGGCGTCTCGGAGGAGGACGTCGTCGACGGCCTCGCGGTCGGCAACGCCTACACCGCCTCCTCGCTGGACTCCCCGGCGCCCGAGGACGACGGCGGCGAGGGCTCCCTGGCGGACCGCCTCGGCTACGAGGACAGCGCCCTGGAGGGCGTCGAGTACCGCGAGTCCCTCAAGCCCCTGCTGGCCAAGCTCCCGCCCCGGGAGCGCCGGATCATCATGCTGCGCTTCTTCGCCAACATGACCCAGTCGCAGATCGGCGAGGAGGTGGGCATCTCCCAGATGCACGTCTCGCGGCTGCTGACCCGGACCCTGTCCCAGCTCCGCGAGGGGCTCATCTCCGACTGACTCATCTCCGACTGGCTCATCTCCGACTGCCTCATCTCCGACTGAGGGGTTCTCTTCTGACGGAGCGTCAGCCACACTGGCGCGATGCTTCGCGGGTCTTCTCGGACTACGACGACATGGACACCCGGCCGTCGGCGCGCCCTGATCGGCGTGTCGGCGGCCGTCGTCTGCCTGGGCGGCGTCCTGGGCGCCTGCGCGGGCGACGACAGGGGCGGCGGATACGTCGCGACCGGGGCGGCGGGCGGACCACCGCGCGCCTCGGGCGCGGCCGCGGCGCCGACGGACGGGGTGCGGTTGGTTCCGCTCGACGACAGCGCCGGGGACGGCGGAAGCGGCGGGGGCGGGAGCGGTGACACCGGCGCCTCGGGTGACGGCGGTGCCGGTGGTGACGGGGGTGGCCGACGGGCGGCGGGTGCGGGGCCGGCCGCGGGTGCGGGCGGCGCGGCGGCTCGCGGGGGTGCGCCGGGCCCGGGCGGTACTCCCCGGGACACGCCGACGACGGCGTCCGGCACGCATGACGGCCACGGGTCCGGCGGTGGACCGGGCGGGGGCACCGGGTCCGGCGGTGGACCGGCCGGTCCGGGCTCTCCGGCGCCGACTCCCGGTGAGCCGACGCCGACCGGCCCCGCCGCGCTGAGCTGGGGCGAGCCGGAGCGGGAGGCGACGGACCGGCGGTGGTGCGAGAAGGTGACCGTCGCCTTCGACAACTCCGGCGGCACGGCGGTGCGTTCGGGCACCGTCACGTTCGGCACCCATGTCGTCGGCGCGCTCGGCGTCGACTGGGGGACCGTCGAGTCGACGGTGGGGCTTCCGGTGCCGATCGGGGCCGGAACGCGGACCGAGCGGACCTGGACGGTGTGCGTCGACCGGTGGCGGGTGCCGCTCGGCATGCACATCGAGACGCGGGACGTCTCCGTCCGGTGGGAGTAGCCCGGCCGTCGGGGCCCTGCTGAACGCTGCCCCTCCGGCCGGAGAGCGGCCCGCCCGTTCCGCTCGGACGGGGTCCGTCCTACTTGAACGCCAGCCAGGCCACCGCGGCGACGACCGCGACGGCGACCACGATGCCGACGATCAGGCCGACGCGCGGGCCGGACGACGCGGCCGCCTGCTGCTGGGCCGGCGGCGCCTCATCGACGAAGGCGCGGAACATCTGGGTGCTGCCTGCGGGGTCGTGGTTGCCCTGGGGGCCCTGGGGGTTAGCCATAGTGCGGAACCCTAGCGAATACCGGGTGGGTACCCAAGTGCGGGGCCGCCCACCACCACGGACGCCCCCACCTGCGCGTTTACGTCCGCAATACTTGCCTTTGCCAAGTTTTTGGACCACACCCGCCCGATTTTGTTTGCCTTCAGCAACCAACAACTCCTATGGTTGCCCCAAGCAACGAATGTAGGAGGTGTCATGGCCGAGCGAGCGCAGTACGAGGAACTGATCCGCCAGTTCAGCGCCTTCGGCGCCGTGAAGCGGGAGCTGG
Organism: Streptomyces sp. H51; assembly: GCF_035656535.1. Classification (NCBI taxonomy): domain Bacteria; kingdom Bacillati; phylum Actinomycetota; class Actinomycetes; order Kitasatosporales; family Streptomycetaceae; genus Streptomyces; species Streptomyces sp. H51. The sequence goes on along the minus strand of NZ_JAYMHD010000087.1, from coordinate 459,566 downwards.
GGCGCATCCTGCCGCACGACTGCCCCAGTGGCTCCGCGGCCGTCCTGACGCTCCTCGGACGCCACGGCGACATGCGCATGAGCAAGCTCGCGGAGCTGCTCTCGGTGGACATGTCGGTCACCAGCCGCCACGCCGCGCACCTCGCCGACCGGGGCTGGATCGACCGCTCCCCCGACCCGGCGGACAAGCGGTCCCGGATCCTGCACCTCACACCCGCGGGCCGCGCCCAGCTGGAGGCGCTGTCCGAGCGCACCGCCGAACTGCTCGCCGACCGCCTGAGCGACTGGAGCGACGACGAGGTCGCCCAGCTCACCCGGCTCATGGCACGGCTCAGGTCGAGCTTCGACGACTGCCGCAGCGCCGCGCCACGGCACGCGCCGCCCGCACTCGCACCGACCACCCGTACACCCGCAAGCACGTAAGAGAAGGAAGTCCATGGCAACGACCACACCAGCCGGTGTGCGGGCCCACGCCAAGCACGGGGGAGGTTCCTCCGACGGCGCTCCGATGACGCACCGGCAGATCATGGAGGCGCTCTCCGGGCTGCTGCTCGGGATGTTCGTGGCGATCCTGTCGTCGACGATCGTCTCCAACGCCCTCCCGGAGATCGTCGGCGACCTCGGCGGCGGCCAGTCCGCCTACACCTGGGTCGTCACCGCCAGCCTGCTGGCGATGACGGCGACCACTCCGCTGTGGGGCAAGCTCGCCGACCTGTTCAGCAAGAAGGTCCTCGTCCAGGCCGCGCTGGTCGTCTACGTCCTGGGATCGGCCGCCGCGGGTCTGTCGCAGAGCTCGGGGATGCTGATCGCCTGCCGTGTCGTGCAGGGCATCGGCGTCGGCGGTCTGTCGGCCCTGGCGCAGATCGTCATGGCCGCCATGATCTCCCCGCGGGAACGCGGCCGTTACTCCGGCTACCTGGGCGCGACCTTCGCCGTCGCCACCGTCGGCGGCCCGCTGCTCGGCGGTGTCATCACCGACACCTCCTGGCTGGGCTGGCGCTGGTGCTTCTACGTCGGCGTGCCCTTCGCCGTCATCGCGCTGATCGTGCTGCAGAAGACCCTGCACCTGCCCGTCGTCAAGCGGGACGTGAAGGTCGACTGGGCCGGCGCGTTCTTCGTCTCCGCCGCGGTCTCGCTGCTGCTGCTGTGGGTCACCTTCGCCGGTGACAAGTACGACTGGCTGTCCTGGCAGACGTACACGATGATCTCCGGGTCGGTCGTGCTGGGGCTGATCTTCCTGCTCGTCGAGTCGAGGGCCGCCGAGCCGATCATCCCGCTGCGGCTGTTCCGCAACCGCACCATCACCCTGTCGTCGCTCGCCTCGCTGTTCGTGGGCGTGGCGATGTTCTCCGGCACGGTCTTCTTCGCCCAGTACTTCCAGCTGGCCCGGGACGAGTCCCCGACCATGTCGGGCGTCCTGACGATCCCGATGATCGGCGGCCTGTTCGTCTCCTCCACCGTCTCCGGGCAGCTCATCACCCGCACCGGCAAGTGGAAGGCCTGGCTGGTCAGCGGCGGCGTGCTGGTCACGGCGGGGCTGGGCCTGCTGGGCACCATCCGCTACGACACGCCGTACTGGAAGACCGCCGTCTTCATGGCACTGCTGGGTCTCGGCATCGGCATGATGATGCAGAACCTGGTGCTGTGCACGCAGAACCAGGTCGACCCGCACGACCTCGGCGCGGCCAGTTCCACGGTCACGTTCTTCCGGTCCCTCGGCGGTGCGATGGGCGTCTCGGCGCTCGGCGCGGTCATGGCCAACCGCATCACCGACTACGCCCGGGACGGCATCGCCGGCCTCGGCCCGAAGTACGCCGCGCTGGCGTCCGGTTCGAGCTCCTCCAGCCAGATCCCGGACATGGACAAGCTGCCGGCGCCGCTGCGCACCGTCATGGAGAGCTCCTACGGCCACGGCATCGCGGACGTGTTCCTGATCGCGTCGGGCCTGGCGCTGGTCGCCTTCCTGATCACGCTGTTCATCAAGGAGGTCCCGCTGCGGACCAAGGGCGGGCTGGCGCAGGCCGCCGAGAGCGAGACGCCGGCCGGGGCTCCCGCCGCCGAGACCGCTTCCGCCGCCGGGACCGGGGCCGCTTCCGCCGTCGGGGCCGGGGCCGGGGTCACCGCCGTCGAGGCCGGGGCTCCCGGCGCCGAGACGGCCGCGGGCCGGGCGGTGTCCGGCACGGAGCCGGCGCCCGAAGGCGGACGGCCGCTCACGGCCGTCGCCACGGCGGCCCGCCCCCAGGAGACCTCCGGTACCTCCGGCGCCCCCGACGGCATACCTGTGCGCGGGTACGTGCGCGGCGCCGAGGGCGCGGCCGTGCCGCTGGCCGCGGTCACGCTGATCTCGCTGACCGGACGACAGCTGGGCCGGTCGGTCGCGCAGGCCGACGGTTCCTACACGCTGGACGCGCCGGGCGCGGGCTCCTACGTCCTGATCGCCGCCGCCGACGGCTTCCAGCCGCAGGCGTCCACGGTCGTGGTGACCGGCGAGCCGGTCTCCTACGACGTCCTGCTCAGCGGGACCAGCGGGCTGAACGGCCTGGTGCGGGCCACCCGGACCGGTGAGCCGGTGAAGGACGCGATGGTCGTCGTCACCGACGTGCGCGGGGACCTGCTGGCCACCGGGAAGACCGGGGAGCAGGGCGAGTTCGGCTTCACGGAGCTGGTGCCGGGTGCCGTGACCGTCGCCGTCAACGCCTCCGGGTACCGGCCGCGGGCGCTGCCCGTCGAGGTGGGCGGCACCGGCGTCACCCGGATCGAGGTCGGCCTCGACGCGGGCGCCCAGGTCCAGGGCGTCGTACGGGCCCCGCACGGGCCGCTGGCCGACGCCCGCGTGACGCTGGTCGACGCGGCGGGCAACGTGGTCGGCACGGCCACCACCGGGCCGGACGGCGCTTACGCCTTCGCCGACCTGGACGGTGGCGAGTACACGGTCATCGCGGCGGGCTACCCTCCGGTGGCCACGGCGCTCACCGTCAGCGGCCGCGGAGCCGACGGCCACGACATCGAACTGGCCCATCCCGGCCAGTAGTCCGGAACCGGCCCCGGCCCGTGGCGGTGGCGCACCGTGAGCGGCGGTGCGCCACCGCCACGGGCCGGACTCTTTCACGACCACGCGCTGTTGCAGGGAGAAAACGGGATGGGACTGACCGCGAGGATCCGCACCCGGGACGGATGGGCCGTGTCGCACGCGATCGTCACGGTGACCGACATGACCGGTGCGCAGGTGGTGCGGGCCGAGGCGGACGCCGAGGGCAACGTACGGGACACGACCGTGCTCGCTCCCGGGCCGTACACCGTCGTCGTCACGGCCGTCGGGTACGCGCCCGCCGCCGCGACCGCGATCGTCACCGGTGGGGGAGGCAGGGTCGAGGTCGGCACGGTGACCCTGGACCGGCAGGGCGGCACCGAGTTGCCGGCGCCCGGACCGTGGACCATCGACCCGGCGCACTCGGCGGTCACCGCCGTCGCCCGGCACCTGGGGTTCTCCAGTGTCCGCGGCCGGTTCATGGAGTTCGCCGGACGCGTCGAGATCGCCCCGGACGAGGTGGAGAAGTCGAGCGTCGAGGCCGTCATCCGGGCCGCGTCCATCGACACCGGCAACGGCATGCGCGACGGCCACCTGCGCTCGCCCGACTTCCTGGATGTCGAGAAGTACCCGGAGATCGCCTACCGCTCCACGGGCCTTACGGCGGCCGGCCCGGACCGCTGGACGGTGCACGGCGAGCTGACGCTGCACGGCGTCGTACGGCCCGTCGACCTCGACCTCGCCTACCTCGGCACCGGCGCCGACCCGTGGGGCGGCACCCGCGCCGCGTTCCGCGCGACGACGGAGCTGCGGCGCGAGGACTTCGCCATGCACTACAACCAGGTCGTGCAGGCGGGCATCGCCGCGATCGGCACGACGCTGAAGGTGGAACTGGACGTCCAGGCGGTACAGGGCGAGTCCCTGCCCCAGCTGTGACCCGCCCGGGGCGGGCGGGTCAGCCGCCCGCGGTCCGGGTGACGAGTTCGGCGCACAGGTCGCGCAGTTTCATGTTCGCGTTCTGCGAGACGCGGCGCAGGCGCTCCATGGCCGTGGCGGCGTTGATGCGCTCCTGCGCCATGAGGATCCCGATCGCCTGGTCGATGACGCTGCGGGAGAGCAGGGCGGTGCGGACGTCGGCGACGGAGTCGGCCTCGCGTTCCACGCGCAGCGCGAGGCCGACGGCGTCCGCCGCCTGCGCGGCGAAGGCGCGGGCGGCCGGTCTGCCGGTGCCCAGGACACCCGGCTCGACGCCGTAGAAGTTGAGGGCGGCGCCCCGTTCGGCCTGCACGACGAGCGGCAGGGCCAGGACGCAGCGGACACCGACGGAGCGGGCGTAGGCGGTGTAGCGCGGCCAGCGGGTCTCGGCGGCGAGGTCCGGCGCGTACTGCTCGACACCGGTGTCGGCGGCCTCCACGCAGGGGCCCGAGCCGTTCTCGTACTGGCGCTGGTCGAGACCGTTGACCAGGTCGCTGCTGCCCGCCAGGGTCAGCAGGCGGTCGCCCCTGCGCACGGTGACACTGCACGCGGCGGCGCCGGGCACCGCCCGGACCGCTCGGTCGGTCAGGTCCCGCAGCAGCGTGTCGAGTCCGCCGCTGCGCGCGATCGCCATCTCCAACGTGTCGGAGCCGGATGTGCCGGGCGTGTCAGGACTCATAGGAGTACTGATAACCCGGAAGGCCGCGGACAAGCACGGACCGGACCGTGGCGGGCGTCGCACCGCCGCGCGCCACGGTCCGGTCCTCGTCCCCGCACGCCACCCGCCACGGTCCGGTCCTCGTCCCCGCGCGCCACCCGCCACGGTCCGGTCCTCATCCCCGCACGCCGACCTGCGCATCCGGCTCATGCCAGCCGTGCGACCGGCCCTCACGCCCGCACGCCACCCGCGCGACCGGCCCTCACGCCGGCCGTGCGCATCCGCCTCACGCCGGCCGGTTGCTCGCGTCGACGATGCGCCGGGCCAGGTCGCGCAGCTTGACGTTCTCCCGCTGCGAGGCCCGCACCAGGCTGTCGAACGCCTCGGCCGCGTCCATGTTCATGCGCTCCATGAGGATGCCGGTGGCCTGGCCGATCAGGTCGCGGGTGCGCATCGCCTCGGTGAGCTGCTCACGCACCGTCGTCGAGTCCAGGGCCAGGCTGACGTGCGCGGTGAACAGGCGGCCGATGCGGGTGGCGGCCTCGTCGAAGGCCCGGGGCCGGCGCGCGTACGCGGTCAGCACGGTCAGCCGCCGCCGGTCGGTGCGCAGCCGCAGCGCGAGCGCGGAGCGCAGTCCCAGGTCCGCCAGGCCACCGCCGCCCTCCTCGGTCTCGCTGTCGTCCAGGCGGACCACGGGCCGGTGCCAGAGCCCGTCCCAGTACGGCTGCTGCCGGTCCCCGTCCGCGCCCGACGCCTCCGCGGCGCGGACGATCTCGTCGGTCCAGGCGACCGTGCGCGGGTGGCTGTCGCCGTCGAGCACCGAGACGCCGGCGTGCTCGGCGCCGGGCAGCAGGTGCACGGCCAGGCGGGCCGCGGTGCGCATGGCGCTGTTGGGGGTGACGGTGTCGTGCAGTTGCTGTGCCGCCGCCGTCAGGGCTTCGGCCAGCTCGAAACCCGCTGGAAAGGGGGGCAAATCAGAAAATTCAGACGCAGTCACCACGAACCTCTTCGGCATGCACGGCCGACAAGCCGTGCGCAGGAGAGCTCCGCAGCACATTCCTGACTGCGAGCACAGTACGGACAGCACTTTATCCGTTCTCCCGCACGCCGATCACGTCCTCCCGGCCGTCGTACGGCTGCCCTTTTCAAGCCTCCATGGGGCATGGTGGAATGACGGCAGGTCGGGAAGTGGCCTCCCCCGGATTCCGGACGTCCGTCTGCCGTCTGCCAGGTGAGTGCGATGACCTTCCTGCTGGCCCTCTGCCGGGTCGATGACCTGCCCGGATGCACACTGATCACCCTTCCCGACGAGATCGACCTCGCCAACGGCGCGCTGCTGCTCGACGCCGTGGCCGCCGCCGTGACCTCCCGCCTCGACCGGATGGGCCTGCTGGTGCTGGACCTGACCGGCACCGCCTTCATGGACTCCCAGGGCGCCCGCCTCGTCGGGGACGTCCACCGCTTCCTGGACGGCCGCGTCCCGCTGCGGGTGGTGGCGGCGCCGGGCGGCCTGCCCAGCCGGGTCCTGGAGCTGACCGGGATACGCCGGGACGTACCGGTCTTCGGCAACCTGACGGAGGCGCTGCCGGGCTGAGCGGCGCGGCGAGAAGCCGCGCGACACGTCCGGGGCGGGCGGGCGGAACGGCCTAGGCTGGCGCCATGGCACCGAACATCGCGACCAACACCCGCGTCTCCCTGGACGAGCTGCTGGATTTCGTACGGCCCCGCCACCGCGCGATCCTGCTGACCCGGCGTGCCGACGGCAGCCCGCAGGGCTCCCCGCTGACCTGCGGCGTCGACGACTCCGGCCGGATCGTCGTGTCCACCTACCCCGAGCGCGCCAAGACGCGCAACGCCAAGCGGGACCCGCAGGTCAGCCTGCTCGTGCTGAGCGACGACTGGAACGGGCCCTGGGTCCAGGTCGACGGCACCGCCGAGGTGATCGACGCCCCCGACTCCGTCGAGCCGCTGGTGGAGTACTACCGCAACATCGCCGGCGAGCACCCGGACTGGGACGAGTACCGGGCGGCCATGCTGAAGCAGGGCAAGTCGATCATCCGGGTCACGCCCGAGAAGTGGGGTCCGGTCGCCACCGGCGGCTTCCCGGCCCGGCTGGCGTCCCAGGAGTAACGCGGCCGGCGGCCGGGTCCGGTTCGGCCGGCGGCCGGGAGCGAGTGGTCAGCCGCGGGCGACCATCGCCTCGATGCCCGCCACCAGCAGCTCCAGGGCGAAGGTGAAGTCCCTCTCCCTCATGTCCTGCACCGTGTCGCCGCCGCGGGCCGCCATGAGTTCGGCGGACTCCTGGACGACCTCGGCGGCTTCCGGCGCCCGGGTCGCCGCGCTCATCGCGTGCCGGAAGTACTCGTCCTGGGTCATGCCCGCGGCGGCGCAGCGGGCGATGAAGTGGCCCTCGACCGTGCCGTAGCCGTACACGAACTGGAAGACGGCGGAGATGGCGCCGGTCAGACCGTGCACCGGCAGGCCGGTCCTGCGGACGACCTGCTGGACGGCGCGGGAGAACGACAGCGAGTTCGGGCCGATGTTGAGGAACGTGCCGGCCAGCGGGGACAGCCAGGGGTGGCGCACCAGCAGGGTGCGGTACTCCCGGGCCAGCGCCCGCAGCTGGTCGCGCCAGTCCTCGTCGGGGTCGGCGTCCGGGTCGGGCAGGACCAGCTCGCCGAAGGCCGCGTCGAGGGCGAGTTCGAGCAGGTCGTCCTTGGTGTCGACGTACCAGTAGACGGACATCGCGGTGACGTTCAGCTCGGCGGCCAGGCGGCGCATGGAGAATCCGGCCAGCCCCTCGCCGTCCAGCAGCCGGACCGTCGCCTCGGTGATCCGCTGCCGGTCCAGCCCCGACGGCTGGCCGCTGCCGCGCCCTCCCCGGCGGGCCTTGCCCTCCAGCCAGACGCTGGTCCGCCCGGCCCGCTCGGCTGCCCTCACCATGGCGCACCTCCTCGACCTCGTTCGCCGGCCAGATGCCAGGTGGGGCATCCGCCCGCCCGGCTGCGGGCGGTCACCACCCGAGTCTGCCCGCTCCGCCCCGCGCCCCAACGCGGCGGGGGGCTTGGGTGACGCGTGGGACCGTTCCCGGCGGTGGGTGAAAGGACGGAGCGTCAGTCGCTCGTCTTCCGCGTGAGGTCGTAGAAGGTGGCCGAACCGGCCGTGACCGTCCTGAAGTTGCCCTCCACCCAGGAGGTGATCTGCGCGGACGTGCCGCTGTTGCCGCCGCCGCCCATGCCACCGCCGGCGACGAAGTAGTGGATCCTCCCTTCCGCCACGTACTTCTTGAACTGGGCGAGCGTCGGGGAGGGGTCGGTGCCGTTGAAGCCGCCGATCGCCATCACCGGTTCACCGGTGGAGAGTTGGTAGCTCGCCGCGTTCTGGGCACCGATGGCCGCGGCGACCCAGGTGTACTCGTCCGCGTCGGTCTCCAGCAGCTTCTTGGCCTCGGAGCTGACGCTCGCGCCGTTCAGCAGGCCGCCGGCGCCACCGCCGCCGCCCATGCCGCCGCCGTCGCCCGTCTGACCGCCGGGCATGCCGCCCTGCCGGCTCGGGCCCTGGTTCGGGGCCTGGTTCTGGCCCTGGTTCTGGCCCTGGCCCTGCTGGCCGGGCATGCCGCCGCCGGGGGCGCCGCCGGGGAAGCCGTTGCCCTGCTGCCCCTGTGTGCCGCCGTTGCCGTTCTGCTGGTTCTGGCCCTGCCGGCCCGGCATGCCGCCACCGGGGCCGCCCCGCATGCCGCCACCGCCGCCGGGGCCGCCGGGGCCGCCGGGGCCGCCGGGGCCGCCGCCCATCGTGCTCGCGCCCGCCGGACCGGCCGTCACGATGGAGCCGGTGTGCCCGCTGTCGACGGTGCTCAGGGTGTACGCGGTCGGGCCGGCCAGCGCGGCCACCAGGCCCAGGCCCGCCGCCGCGAGGGCGAGCCGCCGGGTGATGCGGCCCGCGAAGATCAGGCCGAGCGCTGCGGTCAGACCGCCGATCAGGACCGGCCACTTCAGCCAGGGAAGGTAGTCCGGGGTGCGGTCGAGCAGGACGTAGCCCCAGGCGGCGCTCGCCACGACCGAGGCCGCGAGGGTGAGCGACGCCCACGTCTGGCTCCGCCGCTCCCACAGCAGCGCCGAGCCCATGCCGGCCACGGCCGCCAGGTAGGGGGCGAGGGCCACCGTGTAGTACTGGTGGAAGATGCCCGCCATGTAGCTGAAGACGGCCATGGTCATCAGCAGCGAGCCGCCCCAGACCAGGAACGCGGCGCGGGTCGCTGAGGTGCGCGGCAGCTTGCGGGTGGCCACCAGACCGGCGGCCAGCAGGATCAGCGCGGCCGGCAGCAGCCAGGAGATCTGACCGCCGACCTCGGAGCCGAACATCCGGTTCCAGCCGGTCTCGCCCCACATGCCGGTGCCGCCCCCGCCGCCGACGCTGCCGGTCTCGTCGCCGCTCAGGCGGCCGAGGCCGTTGTAGCCGAAGGTCAGCTCCAGGAAGGAGTTGTTCTGCGAGCCGCCGATGTAGGGGCGGGAGGAGGCCGGCCACAGTTCGACGACCGCGACCCACCAGCCGCCCGAGACGACCAGCGCGAGCGTCGCCGCGGCCAGCTGCCCGAACCGCTTCTTCAGCGGCACCGGCGCGCACACCGCGTACACGATCGCCAGCGGCGGCAGGATCAGGAAGGCCTGCAGGGTCTTGGCGAGGAACGCGAAGCCGATCGCGACCCCGGCCCGTAGAAGCCACCGCGTCCGGCCGTCCTCGACCGCGCGGACGACGTAGTAGCAGGCCAGCGCCATCAGCAGCGCCAGCATCGCGTCCGGGTTGTTGAACCGGAACATCAGCGCCGCGACGGGGGTGAGCGCGAGCGCCGCGCCGGCGATCAGTCCCGCCGCGGGGGTGGACCGGCGGCGTACGGCCGCGTACACGACGGCGACCGTCGCGACGCCCATGAGGACCTCGGGGACCAGGATCGCCCACGAGTTCAGCCCGAAGATCCGCACCGACAGCTCCATCGGCCACAGCGAGGCCGGGGGCTTGTCGACGGTGATGGCGTTGCCCGCGTCCAGCGAGCCGAAGAAGAACGCCTTCCAGCTCTTGCTGCCGGCCTGGACGGCCGCGGAGTAGAAGGAGTTGGCGTAGCCGGAGGCGCTGAGGTCGTAGAGGTAGAGCAGGCCGGTGGCCAGCAGCAGGCCGAGGAGGGCCGGGCGCGCCCAGCGGGGGTCCTCGGGCCGGCCCCGCCACAGTCCGCGCCCGAACGGCTGCTTCGGTTCGCCCGCCGCGGGGGCGGGCGGGAGCGGCGGCGCCACGGGCTGCCGAGGGGCCGGGGCGAGCGTGTCCGTCGTCGGCGCGCTCGCCGGCGACGCGCTGGTCGGCGACGCGCTGGCCGTCGGTGTACTCGTCGCCGGTGCGCTCGTCGTCGGTGCGCTCGTCGTCGGTGGTCCCCAGGCGGAGGGGCCCGGTCCGCCCTCGTGGCTGGTCCGGTCGTAGTCGGTGGTCATCGGAAGTTCCTCGGGTCGGTGTCGGTGGGGCGCACCGGCTGCAGCCGCACGGTGGCGTCCCCCCAGGTGCGGGTGCGGTCCGCGGCGTCACCGGCGCGGACCGGGGCCGGGGTCTGCTGCCGGTACGGGTGCGGGTGCGGGTGCGGGTGCTGGGGCCGCGATCGCCGCGCGTGGGCCGGTGCGGACGGGGTGTGCGAGGCCACCGCGGCCGAGTGCCGCTCCTCCTGGCGGTCGGGGAACACCCACGCCCGGAACAGCAGGAAGCGCAGCACCGTCGCCGCGAGGTTGGCGGCGATCAGGACGGCCAGTTCGGTGGAGTGGGCCGGGTCGGACGTCGCCGCGTCGAGGGCGGCGAGCGAACCGCTGGTCAGCGCGAGGCCGATACCGAAGACGACCAGCCCCTGCGCCTGGTGCCGGACGGCGCCGCCGCGGCCGCGCACCCGGAAGGTCAGGCGGCGGTTGGCCGCGGTGTTGGCGACCGCCGAGACCAGCAGGGCGAGCGCGTTGGCCGCCTGCGAGCCGGAGAACACCCGGAAGCCGCTGTAGAGGAGCAGGTAGAACAGCGTGGACAGACCGCCGACCACGCAGAACCCGACGAATTGGCGGGCCAGCCCCTTCGGCACGTCCTCGAGGTCGCGGTCGCGCGGGTCGTCGCCGAAGGGACGGGCGAGCCGGTCCAACGGCAGCGAACCGCCGGCCAGGGCCCGGCCCACGCGCCACACTCCCCTGAGGTCGTCGGTCGCCGTCCGCACGATGTGCACCGTCGAGTCCGGGTCGTCGACCCAGTCGACCGGCACCTCGTGGATGCGCAGGCCCGCGCGCTCGGCGAGGACCAGCATCTCGGTGTCGAAGAACCAGCCGGTGTCCTCCACCAGCGGCAGCAGCACCTGGGCGACGTCACGGCGTATCGCCTTGAAGCCGCACTGCGCGTCCGAGAACCGGGCCTGCAGCGAACCGCGCAGGACGAGGTTGTAGGCCCGGCTGATGAACTCCCGCTTGGTACCCCGTACGACGCGGGAGGAGCGGGACAGCCGCGACCCGATCGCCAGGTCGGAGTGGCCCGAGATCAGCGGCGCCACCAGCGGCAGCAGCGCGTTGAGGTCGGTCGACAGGTCCACGTCCATGTAGGCGAGGACCGGGGCGTCCGAGGTGGACCAGACGCTTCGCAGCGCGCGGCCGCGGCCCTTCTGCTCCAGCCGGAAGGACCGGACCTCGGGGATGTCCGCCGCCAGCCGCCGGGCCACCAGCGGGGTGGTGTCCGTCGAGGCGTTGTCCGCGATCGTGATGCGGAACGCGTACGGGAAGGTGCGCCCGAGGTGCTCGTGCAGTCTCAGCACGCACGGCCGGAGGTCCTTCTCCTCGTTGTAGACGGGGATCACTACGTCCAGGACAGGCGTACCGGCATCGCCGGCCGGGAGGTGCTCCCGCGCCGGCAGGGTGCCGGGAGAAGAGTCGGTTCGCATGACACCGACTCTGGTCACGCGCCCTGTCGCGCCCATGTGGTGGCGCTGTGCTGCGCCTGTGAGTGCGATCGCCGGTCCGCTTCGGGGGCCGGCCGGGGCGCCTGCGGGGCGAGGGCCGGCAGGCGCACGGTGAACACCGTGCGTCCGGGCACGCTGTCCACGGTCACGGCGCCGCCGTGCGCGGTCGCCACGGCCTGCACGATCGCGAGCCCCAGGCCGGTCGAACCGGTCGCGCGGGAGCGCGCCGAGTCGCCCCGGGCGAACCGCTCGAAGACGTGCGGCAGCAGCTCCGGCGGGATGCCCCGGCCGTTGTCCTCTACGTCCACGCACATCCACGGTCCGCGCCGCTGCACGCGCGCGGTGACGGTCGTACCGGGCGGGGTGTGCTTGCGGGCGTTGCCGAGCAGGTTGACCAGCACCTGCTGGACGCGTGCCGCGTCGGCCGGCACCAGGGCCGGCTCGTCGGGCAGGTCGAGGCGCCAGTTGTGGTCCATGCCAGCCGCCCGGGAGTCGCTCACGGTGTCGACGACGAGGGGGACGAGGTCGGTCTGCTCGAACCGCAGCGGACGGCCCGCGTCCAGCCGGGCGAGCAGCAGCAGGTCCTCCACGAGCAGCGTCATACGGCCCGCCTCGGACTCGATGCGGCCGAGGGCGTGCCGGGTGTCGGGGCCGACCTGCTCGCGTCCGCGCCGGGTCAGCTCGGCGTAGCCGCGGATGGAGGCGAGGGGCGTACGCAGCTCATGGCTGGCGTCGGCGACGAACTGCCGTACCCGCATCTCGCTCTGCTGGCGGGCGTGCAGGGCGCCGTGGACGTGGTCCAGCATCCGGTTGAGCGCGGCGCCGACCTGGCCGACCTCGGTGTGCGGGTCGGTCTCGGACTCCGGGACGCGCTCGCTGAGGTTGACCTCGCCGGTGTGCAGGGGGAGTTCGGAGACGCGGGTGGCGGTGGCGGCGACCCGGCGCAGCGGGCGGGTGGCGACGCCGACCAGCACGTAACCGGCGAGGACGGCCGCGCCGAGACCGGCGGCGGTGACGCTGACCTCGACGAGGATCAGGGTGTTGATGGTGCTGTCGGTGTCCTTGGTGGGGATGGCGACGTAGTAGTCGCCGTTGACCCCGGTGACGTACTTGACGAGGTAGTGGCCCAGCCCGGGCAGTTCCACCGTGTGCGTCCGGCGGTCCGGGGCCACCTCGTCGAGGGCCTTCATCACGGAGTCGCCGAGTTCCGCGGCTTCCATGTGCGTGACGCCGCTGCTGTCGGTCGACTTCTCGCCCACCAGCCCGTCGGTGATGGAGCCGTCCACCACCTTCGCGGCGACCGTGCCCTCGGGCTGCGGCCCGTGCGTGACGAAGTCTTCGAGGTCGACCGCCTTGCCCTGCTGCTCGGGGGGCGCGGAACCGGCGTTCTTGTCGTTCTTGCCGGCGCCGGGCGGCCCGAAGCCGCCCGCGGCGCGCGCCGCGACCTCGTTCAGCCGCCCGTCCAGCTGCTCGTACAGATGGGACCGCAGGGCCAGCGTCGTCACCGTGCCGATCACCGCGCAGACGACGGCGATCAGCACCACGGACGCGACGACGAGCCGCGTCCGCAGGGTGCGCGGCTGTCCCGCCCCCGCCCCCGCCCCCGTCCCCGCCCCCGGCTTCGGCTTCGTCCGGGCGGGCAGGCCCGCACGCCGCTTCCGCGGCCGCGGTCGCCGCCGCCCGCTCATGACGCGGCGGGCTTGATCAGGTACCCGGCACCCCGGCGGGTGTGGATCATGGGCTCGTGTCCGGCGTCGATCTTCCGGCGCAGGTAGGAGATGTACAGCTCCACCACGTTGACCTGGCCGCCGAAGTCGTACGACCACACGCGGTCGAGGATCTGCGCCTTGCTGAGCACGCGCCGCGGGTTGCGCATCAGGAAGCGCAGCAGTTCGAACTCGGTGGCGGTGAGGTGGATGTTCCGGCCGGCCCGCGAGACCTCGTGGCTGTCCTCGTCGAGGGTGAGGTCGCCGACGACCAGGACCGATTCGGAACGCCGGTCGGCGGCGCCGGAACGGCGGATCAGTCCGCGCAGCCGGGCGACGACCTCCTCCAGGCTGAAGGGCTTGGTCACGTAGTCGTCGCCGCCGGCGGTGAGACCGGCGATACGGTCCTCGACCGCGTCCTTGGCGGTGAGGAACAGGACCGGCACGTCGGGCAGTTCGCGGCGCAGCCGCCCCAGGACGGTCAGCCCGTCCATGTCCGGGAGCATCATGTCGAGGACGACGGCGTCGGGGCGGAACTCCCGCGCGGTCCGGACGGCTTCCGTGCCGTCACCGGCGCTGCGTATCCGCCAGCCCTCGTAGCGAAGGGCCATGGACAGCAGTTCGGTGATCGACAGTTCGTCGTCCACCACCAGGACTCGGACCGGGCTCCCGTCCGGCCTCAGCAGTTCGGTGCGCCCCTGGGGCGAGGTCGTGGTCATGGTGGACACACTGTCCGGACCCTCTGAGAGCGCCCTTTCGGCAACCTGTGATTTCGCTGAGAAACTCACAGGCGCCTCTCAGGCGGCGCTTGGGCAATCCCTTGCCGGGTCCTTGCCGGGCCCTTGGCGGGTCCTTGGCGGGCGGCTCCGGTCCCTTGGCGGGCGCTGCTGACCCCTTGATGGGCGCTGCCGGCCCCTTGGTGGGGGGTGACGTCCGGTCACAGTCCCAACAGCCGGGCCCCGTTGTCGTGGCACACCGCGCGCAGCCACGCGTCCCCGAGCCCCAGCTCCTCCAGGGCCCGCAGCTGGTCGAGGTAGGGGTAGGGGATGTTGGGGAAGTCGCTGCCGAGCAGGATGCGGTCCCCGAGGCCGGCCAGCCTGGGCAGCGCGCGCTTCGGGAACGGCGCGAGCCGCTCGCTGAAGTCGGTGAACGCCATGGTGGTGTCCAGCCGCACCTCGTCGTACCGCTCGGCCAGGGCGAGGAAGTCCTCGTACTCCGGCATGCCCATGTGCGCGACGACGAGCCGCAGCCGGGGGTGGCGGGCCAGCACCCGGGCGACCGGTTCGGGACCGGTGTGCTTGCCCGGCGCGGGACCGGAACCGCAGTGGATCACCACCGGCGTACCGGCCTCGGCCAGCAGCCCCCACGCCGGGTCGAGCAGTTCGTCGGCCGGGTCGTACGCCCCCACCTGCACGTGCGCCTTGAAGACCCGCGCGCCCGCCTCGACCGCGTCCCGCACGTACGCCTCGACCCCGGGCTCCGGGAAGAGCGTCGAGGTGTGCAGGCAGTCGGGGGTGCGGCGGGCGAAGTCCACGGCCCAGCCGTTGAGCCACTCGGCCATGCCGGCCTTGTGCGGGTAGAGCATGGCCGTGAACGCGCGCACGCCGAACTCCCGGATGACGGCCACCCGTTCGGCCTCCTCCGCCCGGTAGGTGATGGGCCACTCGACACCGCCGGTCAGCGGGCCGAGCGAGTCGAAGTACCCCCAGACCTTGCGCAGGACGCGCTCCGGCATGAAGTGCGTGTGGACATCGACGAGCCCCGGCACTCCGAGCCGCTCCCAGAACCGCCGCACATCGGCGGCCTCACTGACGGCGGGCTCGGTGGGGGCGGGCTCGGTGGGGGCGGGCTCTCGGTGATCGCTCATGCCCTCACCCTCACCCGCACAGGCAGGCCAGAACAACCCGTCCCGCAGGTCAGAACAACCCGTCCTGAACCCCCGCCACCTCCCTGAACTCCCGCACCGGGACGGTGAGCCCGCCCCCGTCCGGGGCGGGAACCAGGTCCCAGCCGGTCATCAGCCGGGTGTCGAGCACGACGACCCCGCGCCCCGTCGCGAGATGCAGGTCCGGCCCGGCCGCCGCCAGCAACTCGCCAGCCACCGACCCGCCCGCGACCAGTTCACCGACCTGCCCGGCAGCGGGCGGCAGCCCCGCGATCCCGAACGCCTCCACGTGGTCCACCACCCGGCACGGCTCACGCGCCAGCGACTCCGGCCAGCCGGCCAGTCCCACCGCCCGCGCGTGCAGGGCCGTCACCTCGGCCGCCCGCTCCGCCGCCGACGCGGGCAGCCGGGACCGCACCGCCCGCTTCTCGCCGTACGGGATCCGGTCCGGCACCTGAAGCGCGGCCCGCAGCAGTTCCTCGGTCCGCCGGGCGGCCATCAGGGGCCCGGCGCCCAGCCAGCCGAAGCAGACCGCCCCCTGTTCGAGCAGCCGGGCCGAGCCCCGCTCCACCGCCGTGATGCCGACCTTGACCATGCCGGGCCCGAACCACGCCAGGTACACGCGGTACGGCCGCGGGTCGTCCGCGATCGTGTCGGCGGCGACGGAATGCGCCCGGTCCAGCCGCGCGCACTCCTCGCACCGCGCCCCCGTGCTCCGCCCCGGCACGCCCGCCCGTACCGGACACGGATGCCCCCTGGCTCCCACGCATGTCCGCCCACCCCCGTCCGCGACCGCGAAGGCCACGCGTTTCCCCCGCACCAGCGCGCTGCGCCGCCCGCCCTCCCAAGCCAGCTCGGGACGGCCCGCCGTCCAGCGCAGCCCCGCGCACTTCCATGCCTGTGCCATCACTCACGAGCGTAGGCGGAGCCACTGACATTGATCCTGGCGGCTCCTGTCACCCAGGTTCCGGTGGTCGTGGCTCTGCCACTGACCGACGTCCTGCTGGACCGTCTTCCGGCCGCATCCGCACGGCGTGCCCCACGCCCCGCCAGCCGGCACGCCACGCACCCCGGACGCCCGTCCGGGTGGTGATGAGGTCCCGCACCCACCAGTCCCACTGGTCCCTGGGCCGCGGCCCCGACGGCTTGCCCACCCGGCGAGATGCAGCACCCACGTGACCATGGCGCTCGCGGCCACGACCGCGAGCCCCCGGCCGGCACCGCGCCGGACGCCTCGCCGGCTCCCACCCCGGTCACCGCCGCCCCGACGACCGCGGCCCCGAAGCCGAAGCCGGGGCCAAGCCGCGCCCACCCGCCACCCCGGCACAGGCGCTGTCGGCGATGGACCACCGCATCACGACGAGCATGATCGGCCAGCACGAGACAGCACAGCAGGTGGGCCTGAACGCCACCGACCTGACCTGCTTCGCCCACGTCAACGAGGCCGGCGAGAACCTGCTCACGGCAGGCGATCCGGCAACCCACACCCCCGTCACGACGGGCGCGGTGACCGGAATCCCCAACCGCCTGACCCGGAGCCGGGACCGGCAACACACGATCTTTAACCCGTGGCAGCCATCACGACGTAAACCATCCCGACGACGGCGGCCAGACAGGCGCCGGCGGCAGCGACCGCGGCAACGGCCATCAGCCCCGTCACGCCCAGAATCGCCGTCCAGCCCACCCGCGTCATCCGCTCGGCCCGCTCGACCGCGCCCTCGCAGTCGCTGTCGTCGTCCCAGTCTCGATCAGCCATGGCACCCCGGCCCAAAGCATAGAAGGCACGGATTCAACCCCTGCGCCGACTCCCCTCGGCCCAGGCCCCGTTGCCGCACCTCACCGCTGTACGCCCCAGAAACACCGAAGGCCCCGGATCACTCCGGGGCCTTCTGGTCTGTGTGCACTCGGCAGGATTCGAACCTGCAACCTTCTGATCCGTAGTCAGATGCTCTATCCGTTAAGCTACGAGTGCTTGTTTTGTTTTCCGTCGGTCCTGGTCCTTTCGGCCCCGTCCCGGCGACAGGAAGAACATTACATGACTGCCGCCGCCATGTGAAATCCGTTTGGTCCACCCCTTGTGACCTGGGCAAACGCCCTCACGGGGGGGGGAGGACGGGAACGACGAAGCCCCGGTCCTGAGGACCGGGGCTTCGGTGATGCAGCGCGGAGGCGGAGGGATTTGAACCCTCGATGGGCTTTAAGGCCCAAACCGCATTAGCAGTGCGGCGCCATAGACCGGACTAGGCGACGCCTCCAGCACAACCGCCCGCGCGAGCGCGAGTGGTGCGTGCAGATGATGACACAGTCGAGTGCGGTGTCACCAATCGCCTCCCACGGTACTAGGCCGGAAGCCCGCAGGGCAAAGCCCTTGCCCGTGACGGGTGTGGCGCGCAACGTCCGGCGGTGTGGCGCGTTAGTCAGGTCATGCTGCAGGCCATCCCCCGCGTCCTCGTCGCCGCCACCGCCGCGACCGCCGCCGCCTTCTCCGTCGTGCCCGCCGTCGCGTACGCCGCGACGGGCCCGCTCGCGCCCCCGCCCGTCCGTGACGGGGACCGCGGCGGCGATCACCTCGTGGTCACCGTGCGGCACGCCGGGGAGGGGCGGGACGGCACGTACGAGCTGTACTGCCATCCCGCGAGCGGCAGTCACCCCGACGCCGCCGGCGCCTGCGCCGTGCTCGACCGGGGGACCCGGTGGGGAACGGACACCTTCGCCCCCGTCCCGGACGGCAGCATGTGCACCATGCAGTACGGCGGACCCGCCACCGCGCACGTCACCGGCACCTGGGCCGGACGGCCGGTGGACGCGGTGTACGACCGCGGTGACGGCTGCCGCATCGCCCGCTGGAACCGGCTGGTGCCGCTGCTGCCCGATCTCGATTCCGGCGGACGGCCGTGACCGCACGGCGTCCCGTGGCGGGGCGTCTCACGGCGGGACCGGGCTTCGCGGAAGTATGTGGAGGTCCCGCGGAGACCGGGCACCGGGCGGGCGGCGTGGTCACGGCAGGGTCACGGGTTCTGCGTCATTTCGTTGTGCGACCTCCCTCTCATCCGGCGTCGCCGGCGCAACCGCTGCCCTTAGACTCCCTCGCGTGACACGTCGCGGGCAGGTTGGCAAGATGGCCCGAGCGGTCAGCAAAGGGCGGTAACAGGGAGGAAGCGTCTCGTGAGCAGCAGGCCATCCCGAGGCGCTGCTCGCCTCGCAGCCATACTGGACGCGCTTCCCGACGCGTTGGTGCTGGTCAACGCCAATGGGACCGTCGTCAACGCCAACACCATCGCGCTCGAGGCGTTCGAGGCGCCGGGGACGGCCCTCGTCGGGCGGGGGCTGCTCGACCTGCTGCCGGAGTTCGACTCCAAGCTCATCCCCGGGTCCATGCGGCGGCCGGACCACATGGACCCGCGCGGGCGGACCAAGCCGACGCGGATGATCGCCCGGCGGACGGACGGTGCCGAGTTCCCCGTCGAGGTCACCAGCGCGAACCTCGAGAGCGGCCACCAGGCGTACGACAGTCACGGCTACAGCGGCGACGAACTGCTGATGCTCGTCGTGCGGGACCTCACCGGCACCGTGGACACCGAGGCCGAGCTGGCCCGCTCGCAGCGGCAGACCGAGATGATCCTGCGGGCCGCGTCCGAGGGCGTGGTGGGCACCGACACCGACGGGCGCATCGTCCTCGTCAACCCGGCCGCCGCCCAGATCCTCGGGTACCGGGCCAGCGATCTCGGCGGGCGCGAGCTGCACACCCTCGTCCTGCACTCCCGCGCCGACGGCTCGCCCTTCCCGTACGACGAGTCCCCGCTCGCCGACACCCTGCGCTCCGGGCGCAAGCACCGGGTGCGCGGGCAGGTGGTGTTCGCCAAGAACGGCGACGCGCTGCCGGTCGACCTGACGACCGCGCCCGTGCGTGACGGCGACCAGCTCGTCGGCGCCGTCATGACCTTCACCGACCGGCGGCCCTACGACGCGCTCGCCGAGGAGAAGAACGAGCTCGAGAAGCGGCACGCGGCGGAGCTGGAGCGGATCGAGGAGGAGCACGCCTCGGAGCTCACCGCCCTGCGCCAGAAGCACGTCACCGAACTCGAGGAACTGCAGGAGCAGCACGACGAGGAACTCGCCGCCGGGGAGGAGCGGTACGCCGCCCTCGGCGAGCGGGAGAAGGACCGCTACGAAGCTCTCGCCGGGCGGTACGAGCAGTTGCTGACGCTGCTGGGCCGGTCGCTGCGCGGGCCGCTGGAGGAGCTGCGGCGCGAACTCGCCACGCTGGCCGCCGACGACGCCGGGCAGTTGTGGCCCGAGGCCAACCAGGTGCTGCACCACCTCTCGGCCGGCTACTCGCGGATCACCTCCCTCATCGACAACGTCCTCGGCTACCAGCGCCTCGACGCCGGAAGCGAGGGGATCAGCCGTACGAAGGTCATGCTCGACGCCGTCGTCGCCGCCGGCATCGACGGAGCGGTGGAGCTGATCGGGCCCGGCCGGGTGCAGTTCGCGGTGCACGCCCCGCCCATCGAGGCCGAGGTCGACCCGCAGCGCCTGGCGACCGCCCTCGCGCACCTCGTCGCCGACGTCGCGGGGGTCGACGCGACCGGCAACACGCCCGTGTCGGCGGGCGGTTACATGGACAACACCGTCGTCGTGGCGGCGGCGCAGCGCGGTGAGGTCGTACGGATCGAGGTGCGCGGGCCGTACGCCGGGGGTGACCCGGTGCACGAGCCGATCGTGCGCGGGATCGTGCGCGCTCACGGCGGCGTGCTGCAGACGCACGAAGTGCCGGGCATGAGCGGCAACGCCTACGTGCTCGAAGTGCCCATCGGCGGTGGCGCCGGGGCCGTTCCGGCGGCCGAGGTCGCGGTGGCGGCGGTCCCGGTCGACGAGGCTCCGGCGGCCGAGTTCCCGGTGGCCGGGGCGCCGGCCGTCGAAGGCGCGGTCCCGGCCGAGCAGCCGGGCGGCGGGCGGCGGCGGGCCCGGCGGTCCTCCGTCGACGCCTTCCTGGAGAGCGAGGTCTCCGGCGGGCCCGGGACGGCCGGAGCGGGCGACACGGAGGGCGGCACGCCCACCGGTCGGCGCCGGAGGCGCGCGGCCGAGGAGGCGGCGGCCCAGGCACAAGCACAGGCACAGGCACAGGCACAGGCACCTGGGCAGGGGCAGGTACCGGCGCAGGCCGGTGTCGAGGGTTCCGGTGGTACGGGGCGCCGCCGGGGGCGGCCTGCCGAGGGCGCCGGGGAGGACGTCTCCGAGGGCGCCGTCATGACGGCTGCCGAGCATGCGGCGGGGACCGCCGCCGTGGGAACCGGGCTGGGCGGAACCGTGCCGCCGCAGGGCGTGCCCGCGCCGGGCGCCGGGCACCACCGTGCCCGGCGTGACGACGGAGGGCAGCAGGCGTTGCCGCCGGCCCTGCCGGCTCCCTCCGCCCCTCAGCCGGACCCGAGCGTCCAGCCCTCCCAGCCCCCACAGCTCTCCCAGGCGCCTCAGCTCTCCCAGGCGCCTCAGCCGGGCCAGACCGAGGATGCCCAGCCGACCGGGCGGCGGCGACGGGCCCTGGCCGCCGCCAACGAGCGCGCCGCCGCGCAGGAGGCCGGGCCCCGCGCGGTGTTCGCCCTGCCCCCGGCCGAGGCCGACCGTCCGTCCGGCGGGACGGCGACGGACGCCGGAGCCGAGGCCGGAGCGGAGACCGCGGCGGGGGCGGCCGCAGCAGCAGCGGCGGCCGCAGGGGCGGGGGCGGGGACAGCCGCGCCGGGCGGGCAGGCACCGGTTCCGGTGCCGGTGCCGGTGCCGGGACAGGTCCCTGGGCAGGCGCAGGTTCCGGGGGTGGCTGCGGCGCAGGAGCTCGGTCCCGTGCCGGGGATGACGCCCGCGCAGGTTCAGATTCAGGTTCCGGGTCAGTCGCAGGCGGTCGCCGGGCAGGTGCAGGCACAGACACCGGTTCCCGGGCAGGGAGTCGTTCCCGGGCAGCAGGCAGCGCCCGCGCAGGGAGTCGTTCCCGCGCAGGGGCTCGCGCCGGTGCAGGCGGTGACGCCGGCACCGGGTACGGCTCCGGCGCAGTCTCAGCTTCCCGGCCGGCCGCAGGCACCCGCGCAGCCGCAAAGCGCCGGCCGGCCGCAGTTGCCCGCGCAGGCCCAGGTGCCCACACAGGCGCAACCTCCGGTGCAGACTCCGGTGCCGGCGCAGGTTCCGGCGCAGGGGCAGGTCCCCGGGCACCCGCAGGGCCTCGTCCAGGCCGGTCAGGACGTCCCCGGTGAGGCTCTCGACGACGGTCGGCACGACGCCGTTCCGCACGACCAGGCCGACGACCACACCCCGCCCCAGCCGCACCCCACGACCGCGCCGACGGGGCGTCGACGTCGTGCCGTGGCCCAGCCGGGCGCGACGGCCGGAACGCCCGCCCACGGAGTTCCGGTGCAGGAGACCAATGCGCCGGCAGCCGGTCAGGGCGTGCCGGTGCAGCAGCCCCAGGTGCAGCCCGGCGCCCCCGTTCCCGCGCAGGGTGCCCTGGCGTCGAGCGTGCAGGTGGCTCCCGGTCAGCTGGTCACCGCACCGGACGCGACCGGGCAGGTCGGCCTGCCCGCCCAGCCCGTGCCGGCCCAGCCGGCGACAGTCGCCCAGCCGGCGACAGTCGCGCAGCCGGCAGTCCCGCAGCCCGTCCCCGCGGAACCCGTGCCTGCCCAGCCCGTGCCTGCCCAGCCGGTGCCCGCCCAGCCCGTGCCTGCCCAGCCGGTGCCCGCCGAGGCCGGCCCGGCCACCACTCCCGCTGCCGTCCCCACTCCCGCTCCCACCCAGCCCTGGCCCGGCACCGGCGGCACCTCCGGCGTCGGCGTGCCGCTGGCCAACGCCACCGCCCCGGCCCCGGCCCCGGTGGAAGCCGCGGCACAGCCGGTGCCCGCCGAGGGCGTCGCGCCGATCGATCCGAACTCCACGCAGGGGCGGGCGATCAGTGTGCGGACACTGGGGCAGGGCGTGCCGTTCACGCGGCAGGCGGCCCAGGTGCAGCAGCCGACCGCGACGCCCGCGCCGCATCAGCCGGGCGGTTCCGGCCGTCGGCGCAAGCTGGGGACGAGGGCCGACGCCGCCGCGGTCACGGAGCAGGCCGCCCGGCCGCACCCGCCGGCCGGGCAGGCTCCCGTACCGCCGCAAGCCCAGCCCCAACCTCAGCCCCAAGCGCAGGCGCAGGCGCAGCCGGCCACCGAGGGCACCGGACGGTCGTACGCCATCGGCGCGCCGGACGAGAACGCCGCCGAGGGGCCCGAACCGCTGGACGGTCCGGGCGGGGCCGTGGAGGTCGCGGATCCGCCGCGTCCGCAGCCGATGGACGACGAGCTGCCGCCGGAGCCGCTGGACAACCCGCGCCGACTGCTGGTGTGGCCGGCCCCGGACGTCATCACCCAGCAGGCGCTCAGCGACCGCGGCTACCGGCCGGTCATCGTGCACTCGCGCGAGGAGGTCGACGCGCAGATCGCCGCCTTCCCGGCCGCGCTGTTCGTCGACCCGCTGACCGGGCCGATCACCCGCACCGCGCTGCAGTCGCTGCGGCAGGCGGCGGTGGCCGCCGAGGTTCCGGTGATGGTGACGGCGGGCCTGGGGCAGGCGACGCGCGAGGCGGCGTACGGCGCCGATCCCGCCGTTCTGCTGAAGGCGCTCGCGCCGCGCGACAGCGAGCAGCACCCGCCACGCGTGCTGCTCATCGAGGAGCACGCGGAGATCGCGCTGGCGCTGACCGCGACGCTGGAGCGGCGCGGGATGCAGGTGGCGCGGGCCGCGAGCGACGCGGACGCGGTGGCGCTGGCGGGACAGTTCCGGCCGAACCTGGTCGTGATGGATCTGCTGCAGGTGCACCGGCACCGGGCGGGGATCGTCGACTGGCTGCGCGCCAACGGGCAGCTCAACCGCACCCCGCTCGTCGTCTACACCGCCGCGGTCGACGCGGCCGACCTGCCGCGGCTGGCCTCCGGCGAGACCGTGCTGTTCCTCGCGGAGCGCTCCACCAGCGCGGAGGTGCAGGCCCGGATCGTGGACCTGCTGGCCCGGATCGGGACCAACTAGGGCGGACCCACCCTTGTACCGGCCGGTGGGGACACCGGTCGGTGGGGACACCGGTCGGTGGGGACACCGGCCGGTGCCGTTCACCGCCCGGACGGTGTCTCCGGCCGTCCGGTTCGCCGCCGCCGGACAGACGGACGACATTGAGCAACGATTACTCAATTCCCTGGCACGGCTCGCTTGTCTTACGGAATGGTTGTTCAACTTTCTACGGAGGCGAGTTGTGAAGAAGCATGCGATGCGCGCGGCCCTGGTGGCCGGCGTCGCGGTCATGGCCGCGGGCCTTCCCGCCATGACGGCGCAGGCGTCCGCCGAGGCGGGCAGCGGCGCGACGACCTCGTACGAGAAGGGGCACGTGCTGTCCTGCCAGGGCCGGGCGGGAGACAGGTCCATCCTGGTGGATCTGTACGACAACTCCCAGTACGGCTCCTTCGCGTCGGTCAACATCGAAGGACCCGACGGGGAGTACGGCGGCGGCTCGGAGCCCGCACAGCTGTTCGCGAACGGTTCGGTCTCCGCCGACGTGCCCATCGAGCGCTTCGGCGAGAACGGCGGTGACGCGGGAACGGCGACGATCCGCGGTACCTACGCGCCCACCGGGGAGACGACCCGGGTCCACGACGTCTACCGGGAGCCCACCTGGGTCGTCGTCACCCACGGCGTTCACCGGCAGCTCAGCTCCAGCCTCACCGTCGACGTCCTCGGCGAGACCGCGTCGCTGTCCTGCCAGCCCTCCTTCGAATACGACCTGAAGGTGACCCGGACGCCCATGTGACGCGCCGTCCCGGGCACCGGGTCCGGCCGCGGATGAGGGTGCGGGCGACCCCGGTGAACACCGGGAAGCCGGCCGGCTGTCGCGCCCGCGGCGAAACCGCGGGCCCCGGCAGCCGGCCGGTCGCGTGAGATCAGCTGAGCGTCGTCACGTCGAGCCTGCCCAGCCTGTGGGCCTCACGGATCTTCTTCTTGTCGAACTTGCCCACGCTCGTCTTCGGCACCGACTCGATGATCGTCCAGCGCTCCGGGAGCTGCCACTTGGCGATCTTGCCCTCGGCGGCCAGGAAGGCGCGCAGGGAGGCGAAGTCGGCGGTGGCACCCTCCTTCAGGACGACGGTGGCCAGCGGACGCTCGCCCCACTTCTCGTCGGGGACGGCGACCACGGCGGCCTCGGCGACGTCCGGGTGGGACATGAGGGCGTTCTCCAGGTCGACGGAGGAGATCCACTCGCCGCCGGACTTGATGACGTCCTTGGCGCGGTCGGTGAGGGTGAGGAAGCCGTCGGGGGAGATGGTGCCGACGTCGCCCGTCTTCAGCCAGCCGTCCTCGCTGAACTTGTCGGCGGGGCGCAGCGGTTCGGCGTCGGGGCCGTTGTAGTAGGCGCCCGCGATCCACGGGCCGCGCACCTCCAGCTCACCGGCCGACTCGCCGTCCCAGGGCAGGCGCTCGCCGCCGGGGCCGGTCAGCCGTCCCTCGACGCCGGCCGGGAAGCGGCCCTGGGTGAGCCGGTAGGCGAACTCCTCGTCGGTGCCGACCGCGTGGGCCGGCGGGCGGGCGATCGTGCCCAGCGGCGAGGTCTCCGTCATGCCCCAGGCGTGGCAGACCCGCATGCCCAGGTCGTCGAACGCCGCCATGAGGGAGGGCGGGCAGGCCGAGCCGCCGATGGTGACCTGGGTCAGCGAGGAGACGTCGCGCGGCTTGGCGGTGAGCTCGGCGAGCAGGCCCTGCCAGATGGTGGGCACGGCGGCCGCGTGCGTCGGCTTCTCGGTCTCGATCATCTCGGCGATGGGGGCCGGCTGGAGGAAGCGGTCCGGCATCAGCATGTTCACGCCGGTCATGAAGGTGGCGTGCGGCAGGCCCCAGGCGTTGACGTGGAACTGCGGGACCACCACCAGCGACGTGTCCTGGTCGGTCAGCCCCATCGACTGGGTCATGTTGACCTGCATCGAGTGCAGGTAGACCGAACGGTGGCTGTACACCACGCCCTTGGGGTCGCCGGTGGTGCCGGAGGTGTAGCACATGGCGGCGGCCCGGCGCTCGTCCAGCTCCGGCCAGTCGTAGCCGGCCGGCTTGCCGGCGATCAGGTCCTCGTACTCGTGCACGTTCGCGGAGGCCCCGGCGAGCAGCGAGCGGTCGCCCGGGCCGGACACCACCACGTGTTCGACCGACGTCATGCGGGGCAGCAGCGGGGCCAGCAGCGGCAGCAGCGAGCCGTTGACGATGACGACCTTGTCGGCCGCGTGGCCGACGATCCAGGCCAGCTGTTCCGCGGGGAGGCGGAGGTTGAGGGTGTGCAGCACCGCGCCCATGGAGGGGATCGCGAAGTAGGCCTCGACGTGCTCGGCGTTGTTCCACATGAGGGTGGCCACCCGGTCGTCCTCGACGACGCCGAGGTCGTCGCGCAGGGCGTGCGCCAGCCGGGCCGCCCGGGCACCGATGTCCGCGAAGGAACGGCGGTGCGGCTCGCTCTCGCCTGTCCAGGTGGTCACCTGCGATGTGCCGTGGACCGTGGACCCGTGGGTCAGGATCCTCGAGATCAGCAGCGGTACGTCCTGCATCGTGCTCAGCACGGTGTCCTCCCGGGGCGACATTGCCAACGCGGCGGTAAGGTGTGCGCTGATTCTGCGCACATACCGCGTGGTATGTCACTAGCCGACGATGATCGATCAGCCCGGGTCGGCACCCCGAATGGGATCAGGAGGGGTCATTTCCGCACAAGCCCCAGCTCAGGGTCGTCCCGCAGCTTGCCGAGGGCACGCGAGACCGCCGACTTCACCGTGCCCACCGACACTCCCAGGACCGCGGCCGTCTGGGTCTCGCTGAGGTCCTCGTAGTACCTGAGGACGACCATCGCCCGCTGCCGGGCGGGCAGCTTCGTGATCGCCCGCCACATCGCGTCGTGCAGTGCCTGCCGCTCGGCGGGGTCGTCGCCGCCGGGCACCGGCTCCGGCTCGGGCAGCTCGTCGCAGACGAACTCGTCGACCTTGCGCTTGCGCCACTGCGAGGTGCGGGTGTTCAGCAGCGCCCGGCGCACGTAGCCGTCGAGTGCGCGGTGGTCCTCGATCCGCTCCCAGGCGACGTACGTCTTGGCGAGCGCGGTCTGCAGCAGGTCCTCCGCGTCGCTCGGGTTCGCGGTCAGCGAGCGGGCGGTGCGCAGCAGCACCGGCTGACGCGCCCTGACGTACGACGAGAACGACGGATAGGGCAGAGTCTGCGTCGCCGGTTCGGCGGCGGTCGAGGCGCTGGTGCAGACGGGTGTGGTCATGACGTCCACGCTAGGAGCGGCGCGGGCCGGGCGGATCGGCCGCAGGTCCCGAAGGGGAGTCCGACTCAGGTTGTAGGGGTGGGGCCGGCCCCACCTCCTGAAGGTGGACGATCGCCCCCGACCCGATGAGGGTTCAGCCGTCGGCGGTCAGCAGCAGGGCCGACGTCGGCACTCCCGTGCCCGCCGTGACCAGGACTTTCTCCGCACCCGGCACCTGGTTGACGGCGGTGCCCCGCACCTGCCGCACACCCTCCGCGATCCCGTTCATCCCGTGCAGGTACGCCTCGCCCAGCTGCCCGCCGTGCGTGTTGAGCGGCACCGTGCGCCCGGCCACGAAGTCCGCCGCCTCCCCCCTCCCGCAGAACCCGAACTCCTCCAGCTGCATCAGCACGAAGGGGGTGAAGTGGTCGTACAGGATCGCCACGTCGACGTCGGCCGGTCCCAGGCCCGCCGTCCGCCACAGCTGGCGCGCCACCACGCCCATCTCCGGCAGCCCGGTCAGATCGTCCCGGTAGAAGCTGGTCATCTGCTCCTGTGCGCGGCCCGAGCCCTGGGCGGCCGCCGCGACGACGGCGGGCGGGCGGGGCAGGTCGCGGGCGCGTTCCAGGGAGGTGACGACGACGGCCTGGCCGCCGTCGGTCTCCTGGCAGCAGTCCAGGAGCCGGAGCGGCTCCACGATCCAGCGCGAGGCGGCGTGGTCGGCGAGGGTGATCGGCCGGCCGTGGAAGTACGCCGCCGGGTTCGTCGCCGCGTACTCGCGGTCCACCACGGCCACGTGCCCGAACGCCTCCGGGGTCAGCCCGTGGGCGTGCAGGTAGCGCCGGGCCGCCATGGCCACCCAGGACGCCGGGGTCAGCAGCCCGAACGGCAGGACCCAGCCGAGCGCCGCGCCTTCCGCCGACGGTTCCCGGTGCCGCACGCCGGAGCCGAACCTGCGCCCCGACCGCTCGTTGAAGGCGCGGTAGCAGACCACGACCTCCGCCACGCCCGCCGCCACCGCCAGTGCCGCCTGCTGGACGGTCGCGCAGGCCGCCCCGCCGCCGTAGTGGACGCGGGAGAAGAAGGACAGCTCGCCGATCCCGCAGGCCTGGGCCACGGTGATCTCCGGGCTGGTGTCCATGGTGAACGTGACCATTCCGTCGACGTCCGCCGGCCGCAGTCCGGCGTCCCGCAGCGCGGCCCGTACCGCCTCGGCGGCCAGCCGCAGCTCACTGCGCCCGGAGTCCTTGGAGAACTCCGTGGCCCCGATGCCGACCACGGCCGCCCGCCCGCCGAGGGCGTCCGCAGCGCGCAGGCTCATGACACACCGCCCGGGTCGGGGACCGTGACCGTCACCGTGGCCGAGTCGGGGACCGTGACCGTCACCGTGCCTGTGACGTGATCGCCGACGCTGTTCGAGCCGACCACCCGGACCGTCGCGGTGTCGCCGTCGACCTCCTCGACGGTGCCCGTCAGCACCATGGTGTCCCCCGGGTGGTTGGGCGCCCCGAGCCGGATGGCCACCTTGCGCAGCACGGCCGCCGGGCCGAAGTGGTCGGTGACGTAGCGGCCGACCAGGCCGTTGGTCGTCAGGATGTTCATGAAGATGTCCGGTGAGCCCTTCTCACGGGCCCGTTCGGCGTCGTGGTGCACGTCCTGGAAGTCGCGTGAGGCGACGGCCCCGGCGACGATCAGGGTGCGGGTGACCGGGATCGTGAGCGGCGGGAGCTTCTCGCCGGCCCTCATGCGGCCTCCTCCCGGGGACGGAACACCGGCAGCACCGGCTCCTCGCCGTCGGCCTGGAACGCGAGCCGCACCGGCAGCCCGATCCGCACGTCGTCGCAGGGCAGCCCCACGACGTTGCTGACCATGCGGACGCCCTCCGTGAGTTCGACCAGCACCACCGCGTAGGGCGGGTCGAAGCCCGGAGCGGGTGGATGGTGCACGACGACGTACGAATGGACCGTCCCCTCGCCGCTCGCCTCGACCGTGTCCCAGTCGGGGCAGCCGCAGGCGCCGCACCCCGGCAGCCACGGGAAGCGCAGCACGCCGCAGCCCACGCACCGCTGGATCAGCAGGCGGCGCCGCGCGACGCCCTCCCAGAAGCCGGCGTTGTCGCGGTTGACGACCGGGCGGGGGCGCGGGGAATCGGGGCGCGGGTTATAGGGGCGCGGGGGCCCGGTGCGCGGAGCACCCGTGCGCGGAGAGCCCGTGCTCGTGAGGCCGGTGCGCGGGCGCGCGGGGGCGTACTTGAGGATGCGGAAGCGGTGCGTGCCCGCCAGGTCGGCGCCCACCCGCACGTCCGTGCGGGTCGTGACGAACCAGCCCGTGCCCAGCCGGGTCGTCTTGGGCCCGGATACCGACTCGATCACCGCGTCGAAGGTGATCTCGTCGCCGGGGCGCAGGGGCCGGACGTACTCCTGCTCGCAGTCGGTGGCGACGACGGCGGTGCAGCCCGCCTCGTCGAGCAGGCCGAGCAGTTCGTCGTACGCCCGCGCGCGTCGCCCGTGACCGGAGAGGCCGCCCATGGTCCACACCTGGAGCATGGTGGGCGGGGCGACGGGGTCGGGGCCGGCGTAGGCGGGGTGGGCGTCTCCCAGCGCCTCGCACCAGTGCCGGATCATGGGCGCGTTGACGGGGTCCTTGCCCCGGCACGCCACGGCCGCCGCCCGGCCCTCGTACGCCTTCAGCCGCGCCTCCAGGCCGTCGTCCCCCTCCGTCTCCGGCTCGCCGCTCACTGTCGCCCCCTCGTCGTGACCGCTCGTCGTGACCCCTCACCGTGGCCGCGCGCCGCGACCGCGCGCCGCGACCGCGCGTCCCGGGCGGCACCGCTCCGCCCCGCAGGGGTTTCTGACTGTCCGTCAGATCTCGTGGGCTGTCAAGCTGTCAAGAAGGCCGTCCGCGCCCGCGTACGTCCGCGCGGCGGCACCGGAGTACCGCCGCGACCGCCGCGCAGACGCCCTACGCCCCTTGCGAAGCACGTTCCCCCGGCCCCGAGGTCAGGGCCATCGAGTCACCGCATCGGAGCGAAGTGGATGGCAACGTTCCCGTTGCCCTGCTGGAGGGCCGTGCGATCGGAGCCGTTGACCTGGATGGCGTTGCTCTGGTTCGTGGCGCCGGGGCCTACCGCGTTCTGTTGCGTGGTGGACGAGTTGCCGTAGTTGTCGAGCCCGACACCGCTTCCGACGACACTCGCGACTCCCGCGTTCGAGTCGTCGTTCGCGAAGGCGCCGTTGTCCGCCGCCGCGACTCCGGTGAACAGGGCGGCTGCCAGCGGGAGGGCGGAGACGGCGGCGGTGACGCGAGCGGTACGGATGCTTGCCATGTGCTTCCTCCAGAATCCGGCTTCCTGGCCGGAGGTCCGTCAAGTAGGGCTTTCACCGGGCCGGTTGGCCGACCGCCCGGACTCCGTGCACGACGTCGCAAGACCAGGGTTGCCCACCGCATCCCCGGCGAACCACCCTGGAAGCCGCGATTCGCCCCTAAGTGCTACGGCGTATCGATAAACCCCTTTCACCACTTCCGACCCCGGACCAGGACAGACCACTCGCCCCCCACCCCAAGCGCCGCAAGGGGTGAACCGTTCCGGCAGAGGCCCCGCCCCGGACCTCCACCCCCGCGTGTCGCAACCACCCCCTCTTCCATTTTTCGAACGCGCGTACGAACATGGGAGCATGGCCACCACCGACCGGCAGGCCACGACGCTGGCCCTCGCGCACGCCCTGTCAGCCGCCGAACGCGGCCTGGCCGTCATCCCGCTGACCCGCACGAAACTCCCGGCCCTGCGCTCCCCCCACCGCGACGACCCCGACCCCCGCCCCTGTCACGGCGAGTGCGGCCGCTTCGGCCACGGGGTGTACGACGCCTCGACCGACCCGGCCCGCATCCGCGAGCTGTTCGCCGCCGCCCCCTGGGCCACCGGCTACGGCATCGCCTGCGGCCTTCCGCCCCACCACCTGATCGGGATCGACCTCGACACCAAGTCGGACACGGACTCCTCGGCGGCGCTGCGGGAACTGGCGCTGCGCCACCTGTTCACCATCCCCGACACCGTCGTCGTCCTCACCCCCAGCGGCGGCCGCCACCTGTGGCTGACCGGCCCGCCCGACGTCGCCGTGCCCAACTCCGCCGGCCGTCTCGCGCCCGGCATCGACATCCGGGGAGCGGGCGGCTACCTGGTCGGCCCCGGCTCCCGTACCGACCGTGGCGTGTACACGACGGCTCCGGGCACCGCACGCCTCGCCCCCGCGGCGTGCCCGCCGGCCCTCCTGCGCCTGCTTCTGCCGCCGCCGCGCCCCCTCCATCCAGCGACGCACCCGTCGGCCGGCGACCACGGCCAGGGCCTGATCCACTTCGTGCTCGCCGCGCACGAGGGCCAGCGCAACACCCGCCTGTTCTGGGCCGCCTGCCGCGCCTACGAGAACGGCATCGGCCCCGCGCTCGTCGCCCCGCTGGTCGACGCCGCCCTCGACACCGGCCTGTCCGAACGCGAGGCGCGGGCGACGATCGCCTCGGCGGCCCGCATGACGGGGCGCCGGCCGTGACGGCGAACCTCGACCGTCAGGGCGAGTAGACCTGCTCCAGTCGGTCGATGGAGCCGTCGGCACCGGTCCGGTACCGGAAGACCAGGCCGGAGTCGGGGTGCGCGTCGATCCAGTCGATCAGTTCCTGCACGCCGATCCGCTGGTTCGCGCTGCTGTCCGTGATGGGGTTCGTGGCGGTGACGTACGCGGCCTGGTCCAGCGCCCAGCGGCTGTCCTCACCGGTGACGACGAAGGGCACGCCGTCGCCGTCCCCGCCGGGGCACCCCCAGGCGCCGTGCTGGACGACGAGGTTCACCTTGCCGGTGCTGCCGTCGAGTTCCTCGACGCGGTACACGGCGAACTCGTCCGGATCGACCTCGTCCGGGGTCGGCGCCTTGTCGACGCAGCCGGCCTCGGACGCGCCGGGCTTGGCCGGGGCGGCGGGCTTGACGGAGGCGGCCGGCTTGGCGCCGGAGGTCGCGGCGGACGTGCCGCCGCCCTTGCCGGCCGAGGGGGTGGCCGCCGCGGCGCCGCTCGGCGTCGACGCGGACGCGGACGTGGCGGGCGACGAGGCGGCCGTACCGTCGGCCGCCGCTCCGGTTCCGCCGCCTTCCTGGCAGGCGGTGAGGACGGCGGCCAGCGCGACGGCCGTGAACGCGAGGACTGCGGGTCTGAGACGGTCGGCGTTCATCTGGGACATCCCCCCTGATCAAGGACGACCCGATCGGCCGTTCCCCGGAGCGGGAACGTAGCAGCGGCCCCCACCGCGCCACAGCCCCCGGCGACCGGATGTCACAGACGCAGGACAGACCCGTCACACCCCCCCGGACAGGCGTGACACCCCACACGCGGAAGCCCGGGACACACGGCGGTCCCCGGCCCGGGCCACCGCGGACGGCTCACCGGCTCCCCGGACCGGAACGGCCCCCGACCGAAGGCCGAAAAGCCAGGTCAGGGGCCGCGCCACGCTGCGGTGGGTGTGGGATTTGAACCCACGGTGGCTTGCGCCACGACGGTTTTCAAGACCGTTCCCTTAGGCCGCTCGGGCAACCCACCCCGCGCCGGCCGGTGATCGGTGGCGCGGGGACAAGGGTAACGGGTCGGTGCGCGGGTGTGCGGTCAGTTGTCGCCGAGGCGGGAGCCGAGGGTGAGTTGGACGGTGTGGGACTTGCCGCCGCGCTCGTAGGTGATCGTGACCTTGTCGCCGGGCTGGTGGGTCCAGATCTCGCCGATCAGGGTGGGGCCGGAGTCGATCACCGTGTCGTCGAGCTTGGTGATGACGTCACCGGGCTTGAGGCCTGCCTTGGCGGCGGGACCGCCCGGCTCGACCGAGGCGGAGCCGCCCGAGCCCTGGTCGGTGATCTTCGCACCGTTGGAGGAGTCCTCCAGGGAGACGGAGGCGCCGATCTTCGCGTAGACCGGCTTGCCGGTCTTGATCAGCTGCTGGGCGACGTACTTGGCCTGGTTGATCGGGATGGCGAAGCCCAGGCCGATCGAGCCGGACTGGCTGGCGCCGCCCAGGCCGCCGCTGCCGGTGGACTGGATCGCCGAGTTGATGCCGATGACGTTGCCCTGGGCGTCGAGGAGCGGGCCGCCGGAGTTGCCCGGGTTGATCGACGCGTCGGTCTGCAGGGCGCTCATGTAGGAGGCGTTGCTGCCGGTGCCGTCGCTGGAGGCCACGGGCCGGTTCTTGGCGCTGATGATGCCCGTCGTCACCGTGTTGGACAGGCCGAAGGGGGCGCCGATGGCGATCGTGGAGTCGCCGACGGCGACCTTGTCCGAGTTGCCCAGCGTCAGCGGCTTGAGGTCGGACGGGGCGTTCTTGAGCTTGATGACCGCCACGTCGTAGCCCTGCGCGTGGCCGACGACCTCGGCGTCGTACTTCTTGCCGCTCGGGAAGGTCGCCGTGAGTTTGCCGCCGTCGACCGCGTCGGCGACGACGTGGTTGTTGGTGACGATGTGGCCCTGGGTGTCGAAGACGAAACCGGTGCCGGTGCCGCCCTCACCGCTGGTGGACTCCGCCTGGATGGTGACGGTGCTGGGCAGCGCCCTGGCGGCGACGGCCGCGACCGTGCCGGGGTCGCGTTTGATGGAGCCGCCGGTGTCGGAGGCGGAGACCGTGGTGGAACCGGTGTTGTCGTCGTTCTTGGCCAGGGTGTAGCCGAGGCCGCCGCCCAGGCCGCCGGCGACCAGCGCGGCCACCAGGACCGCGGCGACCAGGCCGCCCCGTCCCCGGCCGGACTTCGGCGCGGGCTGCTGGTGGGGCGAGCCCCAGCCGCCGCCCGAGTCGCCTCCCGCGTCGGCGTAGGACGGGGTGGCGGGGGGCGGGGGCGGCCAGGCGGCGTCGGCGGCGGAGCCGACGGGGCCGGCGGAACCGGCGGGGCCGTAGCCCTGCGCGTCGGCGGCGGGGCCGTAGCCCTGGGGGCCGCCCGCGGGGGACGGCGTGAGCGGCGCCATCGGTGTGCTGCCCTCGTGGGCGGCGGGCGCCGAGGGAGCGGGAGCATCCACCGGCACGGGAGGTGCGGACGGGGCCGGGGGTACCGCGGTGCCCTCGTTCTCGGTGCTCACAGCTTCTCTCCTCGATCCACGGCTGTTGTCTTGGGTCACGCTGGTTCACGCTGGTCGACGGCCCGGCGCGCGGCAGCTGTGCACGTCTTTTTGTATGCCGTCAGCTTTTCCCATGGTCCGTCAGGGCACCATAAGCGGCTGCTGTGGGTACGGGACCATTCCTTATATAGGTCATGTGCGACAAAAAGGGCGCAATCTCGTCTCCGCCGAGAGCACGCTTACCCCCTACTCGGTGGCACCATGACGCCGTGACCCTCGCACGGCAGCAACGGATCCAAGTCGTCGCCCACCGCGGAGCCTCCGAGGAGGCCCCGGAGCACACCCTGGCCGCGTACCGGAAGGCGATCGAGGACGGCGCCGACGCCCTCGAATGCGACGTACGCCTCACCGCGGACGGCCACCTCGTCTGCGTCCACGACCGTCGCGTCAACCGTACGTCCAACGGCCGCGGTGCGGTCTCGGCGCTGGAGCTCGCCGATCTCGCCGCCCTGGACTTCGGCTCCTGGAAGACGCGGGACGCCTGGCGCACGCGCGACGAGGAGCCCGACTGGGAGCACCGGCCCGAGGACCGCGAACACACCGCCGTGCTGACCCTGGAGCGGCTGCTGGAGCTGGTCGCGGACGCGGGGCGCCGGGTGGAACTGGCCGTGGAGACCAAGCACCCCACCCGCTGGGCCGGGCAGGTGGAGGAGCGG
The DNA here is from genome assembly GCF_035656535.1 of Streptomyces sp. H51. NCBI lineage: Bacteria > Bacillati > Actinomycetota > Actinomycetes > Kitasatosporales > Streptomycetaceae > Streptomyces > Streptomyces sp. H51. Next base: position 425,296 of record NZ_JAYMHD010000087.1, on the reverse strand, counting down.
CTGCTGGTGCTCCTCAAGCGGTTCGGACTGGACGCGCCGGCCTCGGCCGAGGAGTCGCCGGTGCGTGTGATGAGCTTCTCGGCGCGCTCGCTGCACCGCGTGCGCGCCGCCTCGCCGACGCTGCCGACGGTGTACCTGATGCAGTTCGTCTCGCCCCGGCTGCGCGACGGACGGCTGCCGGCGGGTGTCCGGATCGCGGGCCCCGGCATGCGCATCGTGCGCAGCCACCCGGCCTACGTGGAGCGGCTGAAACGGGCCGGTCACGAGGTGCACGTGTGGACCGTGAACGAGCCCGAGGACGTGGATCTCTGCGTCGAGCTGGGTGTCGACGCCATCATCACCAACCGGCCGCGGGCGGTGCTGCACCAGCTCCGCGGGTGACCGGGCCGCAGGTGACCGGCCGCGGGGCGACCGGTGAAGACCTCTGACGAAACGCTTGACCTCACGACACACCTGCAGCATCTTCAGTCTCGGCCACATAGTAGAAATCCAGCCACACGACTACGGGGAGTGCTCCGGCGCGTTCGCTCTGTGTTCGCTCATTTCGAATGCGTCACCGCACCGGGATTGGCCGGTTTCCGGTACAGGCCAATGGGGCATCCACACCGTGGCGTGGGGCGAAGGAGGTCTCGGGGGTGGCGTTGGTGGTGGCACAGGAGGTGCCCACGTCGTCGAGCATGGCCGTACCCCATGGCCCTGCGGGCGTGGGCGAGGCAAGGCACCGGATGCGCGAGCAGCTGCGCAGGGGCGGGGTCTCGGAAGCGGTCATCGACGATGCCGTACTGATTCTGTCGGAGCTGTTGAGCAACGCGTGCAAGCACGGCCGGCCGCTGGGCGACGCCCTGGCCGGGGACGGTGACGTCCGGGCCGCGTGGCGGGTCGACCCGTGCGGCAGGCTCACGGTGGAGGTGACGGACGGCGGCGGTCCCACCCGCCCCGCTCCGGCCACGCCCTCGGTCACCGCGCACGGCGGCCGCGGGCTGAACATCATCACGGCGCTGGCCGACGACTGGGGCGTACGCGACGACGTGCGCGGCGAGGTCACCGTCTGGGTGGTGGTCCACCAGGACGTTCATGATCCGGATGCGGGGTATCGCCGCGACGACTTCGCTACGCGCGTCACGGCCCCGTCCCTGTCCGCGATACGCGGGCTGGCCGGCCTGGACTTCGCGGACGCGTTCGACGACCTGGACTGACCCTCCGGGCGACCTGGGCCCGCCCGCGGGCGACCCGGGCCGGTGTCCGCGCGGCCCGGAGCGGCCGGGAGACGGCCCGGGCCGGCATCCGCGGGGCGTTCCCCGCCCGGCCCCGGACGGCACGCGGGCCGCGTCGTCCACAGGCTCCCGTGTCCCGTGGCGTGAACGGCTAGGCTCCCGCCCGTACGAGACGAGCCGTAACCGGGAGACCCCACGATGGCCAAGAAGCGACCTCAGACGAAGGCCAAGCGCCCCCAGACCAGCGTCGGGGCCGGCGCGGCAGGCGCTGATGGACAGGTTCCCGTTGTCGGCGCCCGCGAGCCCTGCCCGTGCGGCAGCGGCCGCCGCTACAAGGCCTGCCACGGCCGGGCCGCCGCGCAGGCCGTGACCGAGCTGGTGCAGCGTCCCTTCGAGGGGCTGCCCGCCGAGTGCGACTGGGTGGCGCTGCGTGAGCTGGTCCCGGCGGCCACGGTGGAGCTGACGCTCAAGGACGGCCTGCCGGAGGGCGTTCCGTCGGTCACCCTCGCCACGGTGCTGCCGATGGCCTGGCCGGCGTTGCGCCGCGACGACGGCTCGGTGCTGCTCGGCCTGCAGAACGACACGGCCTCCGGCGACATCAGCCGCGACCTCGCCGACACCCTCCGGCGCGCCCTCACGGCCGAGCCGGGCACCCCCGTCCAGGGCCGCCGCGCTCCCGCCGACGGTCCGCGGCTGCAGGATCTCCTCGACCCCGAAGGCGCCTTCGAGCCAGTTGTGCACAGCGGCTTCGAGTTCTGGGTTCCGGACTCGGAGAACGCCACGCCGGAGGTGACCGCCTCCCTGGAGCGGGCCAACGCCGCGGCCATCCCGACGGTCCGGCTGACCGGTGTGGACGCCGCGTACTGGTGCCGGACGCCGGAGAAGAACCATCTGCGGTGGGTCATGCCGCACGAGGAGGAGCGGCTTCTGGACGCCCTCGCGCGGCTGCACGCGGCGGGCCGGTCGAACCTCGGCGAGGGCACCCGCCTCGTGGGCTCCTTCCGCGCTCACGGGCTCACCGTCCCGGTCTGGGACCTGCCGAGCGAGGTCCGCGCGGAGGACGTGGAGAAGCCGGCGGCCGAGTTCGCCGAGCGGCTGGCCGACGCCCTCGCCGCGGACGCCCCGCTGACCGCCGACGAGCGCCGGGCGCGCGGCGGCCTGACCAACCGGCAGGTCACGCTCAGCTGACACCCGCGCGAGGGCCGGTCCGGACGGCCGTCCGTCCGGCCGGACCGGCCCTCGCGCGGACCGGAAACTTCCCTCACAACTCCCTTGCCGCGCAAGTGGATAGGTGACTGGAAAGCCCGGATGGAATTTGCGAACCGCCGATCTCTTGTTACCGTTCCAGTAGCCCGGTTGCTGGTGCATCCCCCGTCGCCAGCAACCGGGTCTTTTCATGTGCACGGTTCTTCACAGAAGGTCGCCGCCTGTCAACTGGCAGCTACCGCAAGGGGGTTGCTGCCGGATCGCGGGCATGGCCGCGCTGCTCCGGGACGCTCACGGGAGCCGGAGGGCGGCGGGACGACGGCGGGCGGCGGGACGAGGGCGGGCGGCGGGGAGCCGACGGCGACGGGGACCCGACAGCGACGGTGCAGCCGACAGCGACGGGCGCGCCCGGTCCGGCGCGCGCCCGGCACCGTCACAACTCGGGCGCGCCCGGCACCGTCACAGCTCGGGCGCGCTCACACCCGCACGCGTGAGGGCCTCGACGACGGCGTCCACCACGGCCTCGACGTCGGGCACCCAGGGGGCGGCGGAGCCGGGCAGCGGCGCGCGCTCCCAGCGGATCTCGCCCTCCCCGGTCTCGGACGGGGGCAGGGCGATGTAGCCGCCCTCGCCGTGGAAGCGGAGGGAGCCGGGGACGAAGTCCTTGGCGTACAGCAGCTCGCCCAACTGCTCCATGGAGTACGGCTTGACGAGGATCGCCCAGCGGCTGGGCGAGGCGACGACCGGGCCCAGGCGCATGCCCGCGCGGTCCAGGGCGGTCAGGGCGTGCGCGGCGGCGAGGGCCGGCAGGCTGACCGCGCAGGGGGCCTTGCCGCCGGTGGCCAGGATGATCGGCGCGGTCGGGCGGTTGGTCCACCACCAGCGCACCATGCGGGCGTCGGCGGTGGCCGCCAGCAGGCCGGGGTCGAAGGGATGCGCACCGGGCACCGTGCACTCGGGGTCGGGGCAGCCGCAGCGCCCCTTCGGGTCCGCTGTCACGCCGGGGAGCACGGGCCACTGCCATCCGGCCGCGAAGGTCAGGGCCGCGCTGATCGACTCAGGCCTCCCGTCGCTGCGCTGGGACAGGAGCCTGCGTCGCCTTCCGAGGATCTCGCGCATGAGCGCTCGTTCCTTTCCGTTGCACCGCTGGCAACACCGTGGGCCACATCACACCATGTGTAGATCACTTCACTGTGCGTACCTGTTGGCGCGTCACACCCGTGCCGGAGGCACAGGGAAACCCCTCTTGGCCGAGCGTCGGCTGCGTCCGCGGCAGCCTCGCCCTTGCTGCGTCTGTCAAAAGCACGGGCGTGGCGTGGGGGTGGCGAAGTCTGGCGTTTTGCGTCGCGCGTATTTCTCTTCGCCTCCGCCACGGGAGGATGGGGCACGGTCGTCGGTGGATAGGACGCCCGGGTCGGTCACCAGGTTCCGGGCAACTGCCAACCGCCCCTGGTCTTCTCCGAGTACGTACCCATCACGACCGCTGTGACGCTCCGTGGAGCAAACCCAGTCGACCGCAATGCCCCGTTGCCCGAGTCATTTTTAGGCCAACTTTGCTTTTTAGCAAGGGGTCCACTGAGTCCTCAGGGACACCAGGAATCCCCGCAGGACAATGCTGGACATCCCCTTACGAGTGCGTGTACATGTGGAGACACTGCCAGCGGCGCAGAACGACATGGGGGTTTGCGATGCTTTTGAGCAGTACGCACCGGTCGGAAAGCCGGTTGCCATGAACGCCCCTCACCCTCCGAAAGTGGCCGGAATCGATTCAACGGTCCCGGCTCCCGCACACACTGTCGCGCCGATGTCCGTCGTCTCGGGTACCTCGCCGGTCACGCCGCCAAACCCGCCCTGCGCCCTGCTCCAGGACCGCCTCGCCGGCTGGGTCTCGGACCTCACCACACTCCACGAACTGACCGAACGTCTGGTGCGCACGGACGCGCTCGCGGACGCCCTGACCGAACTGCTGCGCGCCGGATCCGCCCTCGTGGGCGCCCGGCGCGGCCTCGTCGTGCTCGAGCCCGGCGACGGGCTCGGGCCGGACACCACGATCGGCCTGGGTCTCGCCCACGCGGACCTCGGTCACATCGAGACCGTGCCGCGCAGCGCCATGTCGTACGGGAGGATCCTGGACGGACTGCCGGGCTGCGACCGGGAGATCGCCCAGCCCGACCTGCTCTCCGAGGACGGGCTCGACCCGCGCCACCGCGAGGTGGCCGCCCGCCTCGGCTATGCCGCGAGCTACGCCCTCCCCCTGGCCACCGACACCCTGGGCCGCGTCGGCGCCGCCGTGTGGCTGTACGACGAGCCCGCCGAACCGAGCGAGCGCCAGCGTCACCTCGTCGGCCTGTACGCCCGGTACGCCGGTGAGTACCTGGCCCGGCTGGTGGAGGTCGAGCGCGCCCGCACCCGCATGGCGACGATGGCCGAGGAACTGCTGCCGTCCCGGCTCCCGCGCGTCGCCGGCGTCCAGCTCGCCGTGCGCCACCGCACCGGCCCGCGCGGGGGCGGCGACTGGTACGACGCGCTGCCGCTGCCGGACGCGGCGCTGGGTCTCGCGGTCGGCTCGGTGACGGGCTCGGGCCCCAGCGCAGTCGCCGCGATGGGCCGCCTGCGGGCGAGCCTCCGGGCGTACGCGGTGATGGAGGGCGAGGATCCGGTCGCCGTGCTGTCCGACCTGGAGCTGCTGCTCAGACTCACCGAGCCCGCCCGCTCCGCCACCGCCCTGTTCGCCTACTGCGAGCCCGCGCTGCGCAAGATCACGCTGGCCGGTGCCGGGCACTGCCCGCCGCTGCTGCTCGGCGAGGGCCGCACGGAGTTCGTCGAGACGTCCGTGTCCGCACCGCTCGGCATGCTCGCCTGCTGGGAGGCGCCGAGCGTGGAGATGCAGGCGGGGCTCGGCGAGACGGTGCTGCTGTACACCGACGGGCTGCTGCACCGCACCGGCGACGCGATCGACCGCGCCTTCGCCCGGCTGCACGCGGCGGCGGCCGGCGTGCCCCGGGTGCTGCGCCACGACCCCGACGCGGTCGCCGACCACGTACTGCGCACGATGCTGCCCGACGGGCTGGACGCGGACGACAGCGCGGACGACGTCGTGCTGCTCGCGGCGCGTTTCGACTGACCCCTGCCCCCGCGTCTCAGCTGAGCCCCGACCCGGGTGAGCCGGGGCGCGTTCTCCGCACGCATGCCTTCCCACGCGCACGTCCCCGTACAGCGCATGTCCCTGTGCATACGTCCCCGTACATGCGTCTTGGTGCGCGGTGACGCGCCGCTGCCCGCGGTAACAGGTGCTCGGGGCCTGGGCCCCCTTCCGTACGACCGTACGATGGAGCGGTCCTGTGCCGTATCAAGGAGGATGACCGTGGCTGATGAGCTGCCGGCTGTGACCGACGGAGCTGCTGCCGCAGCGGCCCCGGAGGCTTCCGAGGAAGAGCCGATCGAGCAGCGCAAGAACGGCCTCTACCCGGGTGTCTCCGACGAGCTGGCCGAGAACATGAAGTCCGGCTGGGCCGACACCGAGCTGCGAGACCTGCGACCGGTCGCCCAGGCAGCCGAGACCGCCGCCCGCCGCGCCGCGCTGTCCGCGCGGTTCCCGGGCGAGCGTCTGGTCATCCCCGCGGGCAACCTCAAGACCCGCTCGAACGACACGGAGTACCCCTTCCGCGCGTCGGTCGAGTACGCCTATCTCACCGGCGACCAGACCGAGGACGGCGTACTCGTCCTGGAGCCGAAGGGGGACGGCCATGTCGCCACGCTGTACCTGCTGCCCCGCTCGAACCGCGAGAACGGCGAGTTCTGGCTCTCCGGCCACGGCGAGCTGTGGGTGGGCCGTCGGCACTCGCTGACCGAGGCGGAGAAGCTGTACGGCATCCCGGTCGCCGACGTGCGCGAAATCGCCGACGAACTGCGCGGGGCCACCGGCCCGGTGCGCGTGGTGCGCGGGTACGACGCCGGCATCGAGGCCGCCCTGACCGACAAGGTCACCGCCGAGCGCGACGAGGAGCTGCGCGTCTTCCTGTCCGAGGCGCGGCTGGTGAAGGACGCGTTCGAGATCGGCGAGCTGCAGAAGGCCGTCGACTCCACCGTGCGCGGCTTCGAGGACGTCGTACGGGTCCTCGACCGGGCCGAGGCCACCAGCGAGCGCTACATCGAGGGAACGTTCTTCCTCCGTGCGCGCGTGGAGGGCAACGACGTCGGCTACGGCACCATCGCCGCCGCGGGCCCGCACGCCTGCACCCTGCACTGGGTGCGCAACGACGGGCCCGTGCGCTCCGGCGACCTGCTCCTGCTGGACGCGGGCGTGGAGACGCACAGCTACTACACGGCCGACGTCACCCGCACGCTGCCGGTCAACGGCCGCTTCACCGAGCTCCAGAAGAAGATCTACGACGCGGTGTACGAGGCGCAGGAGGCCGGCATCGCGGCCGTGCGGCCGGGCGGCAAGTTCCGCGACTTCCACGACGCGGCGCAGCACGTGCTGACCGAGAAGCTCGTCGAGTGGGGCCTGGTCGAGGGTCCCGTGGAGCGGGTGCTGGAGCTCGGGCTGCAGCGCCGCTGGACGCTGCACGGCACCGGGCACATGCTCGGCATGGACGTCCACGACTGCGCCGCCGCGCGCGTGGAGTCGTACGTCGACGGGACGCTGGAGCCAGGCATGGTGCTCACCGTCGAGCCGGGGCTGTACTTCCAGGCCGACGACCTGACGGTGCCCGAGGAGTACCGGGGCATCGGCGTGCGCATCGAGGACGACATCCTGGTCACCGAGGACGGCAACCGGAACCTCAGCGCCGCGCTGCCGCGCCGGTCGGACGAGGTGGAGGCCTGGATGGCCGCTCTGACGGACAGCAAGGACAGCAAGGGCTGACAGGCGGCGATGGCCGGGTACCAGTAGGGTGCCCGGCCATTGACGTGCCCGGACGCACGTGCCGGTCATGCGCCATGTCCGGACGCACGTGCCCGGTCATGCGCCATGTCCGGACGCACGTGCCCGGACGCACGTGCCTGGATCCACATGCCTGGATTCACGTACCTAGGGGGAGGGTCTTCGTGGCGGACTTCTGGTCCGGTGTCGGTGTCGATCTGCATCTGGAACCCGAGGCCGGGGACGGCCGGCGCATCGGTCTCGAGCGGGCGCTGAGGGACGCCGTGCGGGACGGCCGGCTCGCGCCGGGCACCCGGCTGCCGGCCACCCGGCGGCTCGCCACCGAGCTCGGGATCTCGCGGGGCACGGCCAAGGCGGCGTACGACCAGCTCGTCGCCGAGGGGTACCTGACCGCCCGCCAGGGCTCGGGCACCCGGGTGGCCTCGCTGCCCTCGGTCGACACCGGCACGCCGGAGGCAGCGGCGCACGCGCGCGTGCCCCGGTTCGACCTCAGGCCCGGCAGCCCGGACGTCGGGGCGTTCCCGGCCGCGGCCTGGCTGCGCGCACTGCGCCGCGCCATCGCGACGGCACCCCTGCTGGCGTACGACTACGGGGACCCGCGCGGCCGCGTCGAGCTGCGCACGGCGCTGTCGGGGTACCTGGGGCGGGCGCGGGGCGTCATCGCGCCGCCCGAGCGGATCGTGATCACCTCCGGGTACGTGCAGGGGCTCGCGCTCCTCACCCGGGTGCTGGACGGCGCCGGGATCGCCATGGAGGACCCCGGCCTGCCCTTCCACCGGGACGTGGTGCGGCACAACGGCGGGACCGTGGTGCCGGTGCGGGTGGACGGACGCGGCGTGTGCGCGGAGGAGTTGGGGGACGTCGGCGCGGTCGTCGTCACCCCCGCCCACCAGTACCCGACCGGGGTGACGCTGCACCCGGAGCGGCGGCGGGCGCTGACGGACTGGGCACGCGCGCGGGGCGGGCTGATCGTCGAGGACGACTACGACGGGGAGTTCCGCTACGACCGCCAGCCCGTCGGCGCGCTCCAGGGCATGGCGCCCGGCCAGGTCGTCTACCTCGGCACCGCCTCCAAGACCCTCGGCCCCGCGCTGCGGCTCGGCTGGATGGTGCTGCCGCCGGACCTGGTCGACGCGGTGGCCGACGCCAAGCTGCACAGCGACCACCACACCGAGACGATCGGCCAGCTGGCGCTCGCCGAACTCATCGACAGCCACGCCTACGACCGGCACGTGCGCGCGGGCCGGCTGAGGTACCGGCGGCGCAGGGACCAGCTCCTGGACCGGCTCGGCTCGCGGCGCACGGTGCGCGGGATCGCGGCCGGGCTGCACGCGCTCGTGGAGGTCGCCGACGAGGCGGACGTCCTGGCGCGGGCCGAGGCGGAGGGGCTGGCCGTCGGACACCTCGGCGACCACTGGCACACCCCCGGCGAGGGACGGCCGCAGGGGCTCGTCGTCGGCTACGGGACACCGCGGGAACGGGTGTACCCGGAGGCGCTGGAGGTGCTGGCCAAGGTGCTGGACGGCGCCTGACCGGCGCGACGCCGGGCAATATTGGGCCATTGGATCGGGTTCTCATTGGATCTGCCGAGCGGTCCATTCCCTGCCTAGCGTCGACGGCATGACCAATCGCCTCGTCCCTCCCGCGGGTCCGCGACGCGTCCTGGCGCTGGCCCAGTTGTCCCATTCGATCGGCGACGGCGCCTACTACGTGACCTCGGCGCTGTTCTTCACCCGGGTGGTCGGGCTGGCCCCCGCGCGCGTGGGGCTCGGGCTGACCCTCGCGTGGGCGGCCGGCTCGGCGGCCGGGGTGCCGCTCGGGCGGCTCGCCGACCGGCGCGGGCCGCGCGGCACGGCGGTGCTGCTCGCGTCGGCGACGGCGATCGCGGTGGCGTCCTTCCTCGTCGTGCGCGGCTTCGTGCCGTTCGTGGCGGCGGCGTGCGCGTACGCGACCGCGCAGTCGGGACTCGCGGCGGCCCGGCAGGCGCTGCTGGCGGGACTGGTGCCCGCGGGGGAGCGCACCGGGCTGCTCGCGCGTCTGCAGTCGACGCTGAACGCCGGGCTGGCGGTGGGCGCGGGACTCGGCGGGCTTGCGCTGCAGGCCGGGACGCGGGAGGCGTATCTCGCGGTGCTGGCGCTGGACGCGGTGAGCTTCGCGGCGTGCGCCGGGATGCTGTCACGGCTGCCGTCGGTGCCGCCCGTGCCGTCGCCCACATCGTCCGCGCCGTCGGTGCCGTCCCCGCCGTCCCCGCCGCCCGCGCCGCCCGCGCCGTCCGCGCCGGTGCGTCGGCGGGACTCCCCCGGGGTGCTGCGCGACCGCCCGTACGCCCTGCTCGCCCTCCTCAACGCCGTGCTGTTGCTGCGGATGCCGGTGCTCAGCCTGGGGCTGCCGCTGTGGATCACGGAGCGGACCGGCGCACCGGTCTGGCTGGTCTCCGCGCTGTTCGTCCTGAACACCGTCGGGGTGACGCTCCTCCAGGTGCGCGCGGCCCGCTCGGTCACCGGGCTCGCGTCGGCCACGCGTGTCCTGCGGCGGTCCGGATGGGTGATGTTCGGGGCGTGCGCGGCGTTCGCGCTGTCGGCGGGGGTCTCGCCCTGGCTCGCGGTGGGCGTCCTGGTCGCGGGGGGCGTGCTGCAGGTGGTCGCGGAGACGGGGCAGTCGGCGGGTTCCTGGCAGCTGTCGTTCGACCTGGCCCCGGCCGGGCGGGTGGGCGAGTACCAGGGCTTCTTCGGCACCGGGGTGACGGTCGCCCGGACCCTGGGCCCGCTGGTGCTGACCTCGCTGCTGGTGGGGTGGGGGACGCCGGGGTGGCTGCTGCTGGGCGGCGTGACGGTCGCGGCGTCCTACGCGATGGGGCCGGCCGCGCGCCGGGCCGCCGCCGGCCGTGCGGGCGAAGACCTCAGGCGGCCGGTGGCGGTGCGGTGACCGGCGGCAGTGCGGTGACCGGCAGGGGCGGGGGTGACCGGCAGGGGCGGGGGTGACCAGCGGCAGCGGGGTGACCGGCGGCGTGTCCAGGAACAGCGTCCCCCGGCAGACCCGCGCTCCCCGGCGGGCTCCACCCGCGTGCGTCCAGGTCGGCATCGAGGGCGCGGCGACGGCCGATCCATGTGCCCGGGAGATGAGGCGCGGCGACGGCTGATCGATGTGCCCGGGAGATGAGGCGCGGCGACGGCTGATCGATGTGCCCGGGGGATGAGGCCCGGTCGGCAGCGGGCCGTGAATGCCGCGGAAGCCGAAGTCCGCTCGCGGTGAGGCCTCCGGCCGGTTCACACCGCCATCAGCGGCGCGCCCTCCCGGAACTTGAGGATCTTGTCGAAGCTCACCACGGTGCCACCACGGCCCGGCTTGCTGCCGATGTGCACGTGGTCGGCGAGCTCCTGGATCAGGCACAGGCCCCGGCCGTGCTCGGCGTCGGCGCGCGCGGGCCGGACGGGCGTCGGCGCGGTGAATCCCGGACCGGGGTCGGCGACCTCGATGCGGCACGTCTCGCCGTCGAGGTAGGCGGTGACGCGGTACGCCTCCGCCCTGCCACCGCGCGTTCCGTCCCCGCCGTGCTCGACGGCGTTCGCGCAGGCCTCGCTCAGGGCGACGGAGAGGTCGAAGGAGACGTCGGGATCGACCCCCGCGGTCTCCATCGCGCCGAGTAACAGGCGCCTGGCGAGCGGGACGCTCGCAGCCTCGCGCCGCAGATGGAGTGACCACCAGATGCTCATGCTCCAGCCTCCCGGCCGCGGCTCGACATACCGTTACGTATTGCCGCGCGTACCCGGTTGTAAGCGCGCAGTTGACGTGATGCCGCCCATATGGACGATGCGCCCCCATGGGATTCGGTGTATGTGCGGGCGGTCCGCTCCGGGAAGCGATCATCCGGCCGCCTTGCGGACCTGCTGTGTGGCGCCGAGGGGGCGAGTGCGATGATGAGCCCGCCATGACTGCCCCCCACCGGCGCCCGGCGCGCTCCGGAGGCGACCTGAGGGTCCTGCGGGCCGCGGTGTTCGCCGCGGTCTGCGTCGTGCTGGCCGCGGCCGGGCACGCGCTCGCCTCCTGCGCCACGGTTCCACTGTGGACCCTGGGCGCGGGCTTCCTCGGGGTGCTGCTGGCCGTGGCGCCGCTCGCCGGACGCGAGCGGTCGCTGCCCGGCATCGCGGCACTGCTCGCGGCCGGGCAGACCATGCTGCACACACTGTTCGAGCTGGGGCAGCAGGCGTCCGCCGGCGCCGGCGCGACGGCGATGTCCCCGGTGCCGACGGTGACGGACGCGTCCCTGGTGGAACGGGCCGCGCGGCTCGTGTGCGGGACCACCGCGGCGGCGATCAGCCCGGCCCAGGCCCGCGTCATCCTCGCGCGCGCCGGGGTCTACCAGGATCCTGGCGGCCAGGGCGCCGCCATGGGCCCCATGCACCACCCGGCCGACGCGCTGTCCACCGCGGCCGGCTCCCCGGCCGCGCTGCTGCCGTCGCTGCCCATGCTGCTCGGCCACGTCCTCGCGGCGCTGGCCGCGGGCTGGCTGCTGCGGCGCGGGGACCTGGCGCTGCTGCGGCTGCTGGAACTGTCGGCGCACTCCGTCGCCGAGGGCGCGCTGATGCGGTCCCTGCGCGGGGCGCTCGCCCTGGTGCGCGCCCTGTGTGCCGGGCTTCCCGGCGCCCCCGGGGCGGGGCCACGCCCGCCGCGGACCGCCCTGCTCCCCCCGCCGAAGCCCCGTACCGCCGCACTCCACCACACCGTGATCCGGCGCGGGCCGCCGGCCGCCGCGCTCGTCCTCGCCGCCTGACACGACGCGACCGCCGCTCCGCTTCTTCCGCTCCGGGAGCCGGGACCGCCGTCGTGCGGCACGCGCGCGTACCCGCGTCTCAGCGGCCGCGCGCCCGACCCGATCACCGGAAACCTCACTCGAAGTGGAGTGCCCCCTGCCATGAAGGCTTCCCGACTCGCCGCCGCCGGCGCCCTCGCCGCCTCGGCCGTCGTCGTGCTGTCCTCGCCCGCCTTCGCGCACGTCAGCGTGCAGCCCGAGGGCACCGCCGCCAAGGGCGGCTACGCGGTCGTCGACTTCAAGGTCCCCAACGAGCGCGACGACGCCTCGACCACCAAGCTCGAGGTCAGCTTCCCCACCGACCATCCGCTGGTCTCGGTGCTGCCGCAGCCGATGGACGGCTGGCGCGTCGAGGTCACCAGGGCGAAACTGGCCAAGCCCGTGGAACTGGAGGGCGAGAAGATCACCGAGGCCGTCACCAAGGTGATCTGGACCGCCGACGGCAAGGGCATTCAGCCCGGCTACTTCCAGAAGTTCCCGCTCTCCGTCGGCGCGCTGCCGAAGGACACCGACGAACTGGTCTTCAAGGCGCTCCAGACGTACTCCGACAAGGAGGTCGTGCGCTGGATCGAGGTCCAGCAGGACGGCCAGGCGGAGCCCGAGAACCCGGCCCCGGTGCTGACCCTCTCCGACGCCTCCGCCGACGGCCACGCACAGGGCTCCGGCTCCGAAGCCTCGGCCGCCAAGACCGGGAACACCGCCGCCGGCACCTCCGCATCCGTCTCCGCCTCCGACTCCGCCGACTCCAGCGACACCACCGCGCGCGTGCTCGGCGTGGTGGGCATCGCCGTCGGCACCCTGGGCGTCGCCTACGGCGTCCTCGCCGGCCGTCGGCGCACCGACGCCTGAGCCCGACCGTCCGCGTGCCGCGCCGGGGCCGCCGGCACCACCCCGTGCCGACGACCCCGGCGCACACCGGAACTCCTCACATCTGGGACATTTCTCTATGCGCAAGAAGACGTTCGCCGCGGCCGCGCTGCTCGCCGCGGCCGGCCTGACCCTCTCCGCCTGCGGCAGCGGCGACGACGGCGGCTCCCCCGTCGCCGTGGTCTCCGAGGACACCTCGCAGAAGGCCGCGACCATCCTCGACAAGCCCTTCGAGAAGCCGGACCTGGTCCTCACCGACACCCACGGCAAGAAGTACGACTTCCGCCGGGAGACCGCGGGCAGGCCCACGCTGATCTACTTCGGCTACACCCACTGCCCCGACGTCTGCCCGCTGACGATGAACAACCTCGCCGTCGCGAAGAAGCAGCTGCCCAAGGCCGAGCAGGACAAGCTGCGGGTGGTGTTCGTCACCACCGACCCGGCCCGGGACACCCCGTCCGAACTCGGCAAGTGGCTCAAGGGCATCGATCCCCGGTTCACCGGCCTCACCGGCGACTTCGCCACCATCCAGGCCGGCGCCCGCACCCTCGGCATCTCCATCGAGCCGACCCACAAGGACAAGAAGACCGGCAAGACCGTCTCGGTGCACGGCACCCAGGTCATCGCGTTCTCCCCGAAGACCGACGCCGGGTACGTCCTCTACGGCGAGGACGCCACCGTCGACGACTACACCAAGGACCTGCCCAGCCTCATCGAGGGAGCAAAGCCGTGAGGCGGCTGGCCCTGTCCGCCGCGGTGCTGGCGGGCGCGATGGCCCTGACGACGGGCTGCGGCGGCTCCGACGAGGGCGCGGGCAGGCCCGAACTGACCGTCGGCTCCCCCTACATGCCCCAGCCAGTCTCCGACATGGCCGCGGGCTTCCTGACCGTCGTCAACGAGGGCGGCGCCAAGGACGAGCTGACCTCCGTCAGCAGCGACATCGCGGGCAGTGTCACCGTGCACGAGACGGTCGGGCAGTCGATGCGGGAGGCCGACTCCCTCACCGTGCCCGCGCACGGCCGCCTCGTGCTGGAGAGCGGCGGCAACCACCTGATGTTCGAGAAGCTGAAGCGCGAGCCGAAGCGGGGCGAGAAGGTGACCGTCGTACTGCACTTCGCGACGTCCGACCCCATCACGGTCGAGATGCCGGTGAAGGCGGCCACCTACCGGTCGGCGACCGGCCACTGAGGGAGGACCACCGTGAGGCAGACCACCGCCCCCCGCCGCGTGCGGATCCTGGTGCTGCTGTTCCTGGCCGTCACCGGCGCGCTGCTCGCCGGCGCCGGCCCGGCATCCGCGCATGCCGCGCTGACCGGCAGCGACCCCGCGCAGGGGGTGGTGGTCGACAAGGCGCCCGCCCAGGTCTCCCTCACCTTCTCCGAGAAGGTCGCCACCTCAGACGGCTCCGTGCGCGTGCTCGACCCCAAGGGCGCGCGCGTCGACACCGGCAAGCCCACCGAGACCGGCGGCGCCACCTACGCCGTACGGCTGCGCGGCGGCCTGCCCGACGGCACGTACACCGTGTCCTGGCAGGTCGTCTCGGCCGACAGCCATCCGGCCGCCGGCGCCTTCACCTTCTCCATCGGCGCCCCCTCCGCGACCACCGTGTCGGTCTCCGAGCAGACGGCGGGCGGCGGGGTCGTCGGCGGGCTGTACGGCTTCGGGCGCTACCTGTCGTACGCGGGCTTCGTCGTCATGACCGGCGGGGCCGCCTTCGTGCTGGCCTGCTGGCAGCGCGGCTCCGGCGTGCGCGCGCTGCAGCGGCTGGTCGTCGGCGGCTGGCTCGCGCTCACCTCGGCCACCCTCCTGCTGCTGCTCCTGCGCGGCTCCTTCACCGGCTCCGGCACGCTCGCCGACGTCTTCGACCTGAGCCTGCTCGGCCAGGTCCTGCAGACCAAGACCGGCGCCGCGCTGGTCTCCCGGCTGCTGCTGCTCGCCGCGGCGGCCCTGTTCATCGCCGTGCTCTTCGGCGCATACGACAAGCGCGAGGCGGAGGAGAAGCGGGACCTGACCTTCGGGCTGGCCGTCGGCGGGGTCGTCGTGGCCGCGGGGCTGGCGGCGAGCTGGGCGATGGCCGAGCACGCCTCCACCGGCCTCCAGCCCGGCATCGCCATGCCGGCCGACGTCGTCCACCTGCTCGCTGTCGCCGCGTGGCTCGGCGGCCTCACCGCGCTCCTCGTGGCCCTGTACCGCGCGGACCGCCCGGTCGAGTCGGCCGCCGTACGGCGCTTCTCGCACGTCGCCTTCGGCAGCGTCTGCGCGCTCGTCGCCACGGGCGTCTACCAGTCGTGGCGCCAGCTCGGCTCCTGGTCGGCGTTCACCGAGACCTCCTACGGACAGTTGCTGATCGCCAAGCTGGCGCTGGTGGCGCTGCTCGTCGGTCTCGCCTGGTTCTCCCGGCGGTGGACGGCGCAGCTGACGGACCCGGTGACGGCCGCCGTGCGCCGACGCCCGAAGGAAACCGCCACGACCGGCGCCGCGAAGGCTACGAAGGGCGCGAAGGCCGTGAAGGGTGGGACCGGCGGGACTGGCGGGACGGGCGGGACGGGCGGGACGGACGCCAAGGCAGCCCAGGGCACGACGGACGCGAAGAACACGAAGGACGGGAAGGCCGGGAAGGACGGGAAGGACGGGAAAGACACGAAGGACGCGAAGGACGCGAAGAGCGGGAAGGACGCGAAGAGCGGGAAGGACGCGAAGTCGGCGGCGTCCGGGGACGGCGGACGCGCCGCCCAGCTCGCCCGGCAGCGGGCCGCCATGGCCGCCGCCCGGCAGAAGCGGCAGCGCGACGCCGACCCCGTCCGCTTCGGACTGCGGCGCTCCGTGCTCGCCGAGGCCGGAGTCGCCGTCGCCCTGCTCGCCGTCACCACCGTGCTGACCCAGACCGAACCCGGCCGCACCGAGCAAGAAGCCGCGGCGGCCACCGCGTCCTCCTCCTCGTCCGCGGCGGACTCCTCCGGCGCGCTGACGCTGACCATGCCGTTCGACACCGGCGGCGCGGACGGCAAGGGCGTGGTGTCGGTCGACCTCGACCCCGCGCGCGTGGGCGGCAACGACATGCACGTCTACGTCCAGCGCCCCAACGGCCGAGCCTTCGACATCCCGGAGGTCAAGGTCTCCTTCACTCTCACCGCCAAGGACATCGGGCCGTTGCCCGTCGTCCCCGACCACGTCACCACCGGACACTGGTCCGCGAGCGGCGTGCAGATCCCGATGGCCGGCGACTGGAAGGTCGCCGTGACCGTACGGACCTCCGACATCGACCAGGCCACCGTCTCCAAGAACGCGCAGATCGGCTGAACCGCACCATGCCCGACCAGTCCCTCCCCCAGGCCCCCGGCGAGGACCGCGCCGCCGCCCCGAAGGCGCCCTCCGCCGAGGGCGTCTCACGCCGCACGCTGCTCGGCACCGCCGGCGCCACCGGTCTCGCGCTCGGCGCGGCAGGCGGCGCCCTCGGATACACCGCCGCGCCCGCCGCGGCCACCCCGCTCACCTCGCTGGGCACCGGCCGGGCGATGTTTCACGGGAAACATCAGCCCGGCATCACCGAAGGGCTCCAGGCCCGCGGCCACCTCGCCGCCTTCGACCTGGCCGCCGGCGCGGGCCGCAAGGAGGCGGCCGCACTGCTGCGCCGCTGGTCGGCGACCGCGGAGCGGTTGATGGCGGGCGAGGCCGCGTCCGGCGACGACACGGACGTGGCGCGCGACGCCGGGCCCTCGTCGCTGACGATCACCTTCGGCTTCGGCCACAGCTTCTTCACCCGCACCGGCCTGGAGAAGCAGCGCCCGGTCGCCCTGGACCCGCTGCCCGACTTCTCCTCCGACCACCTGGACAAGAAGCGCAGCGACGGCGACCTGTGGGTGCAGATCGGCGCGAACGACGCCCTCGTCGCCTTCCACGCCCTGCGCGCCATCCAGAAGGACGCGGGGCGGGCGGCCCGGCTGCGGTGGCAGATGAACGGCTTCAACCGCTCGCCGGGCGCCACCGCCCGGCCCATGACGGCCCGGAACCTGATGGGCCAGATCGACGGCACGCGCAACCCCAAGCCCAGCGACGCCGACTTCGACCGGCGGATCTTCGTACCGGCGAACGGCACGCCCGCCTGGATGGCCAACGGCTCCTACGCGGTCGTACGCCGTATCCGCATGCTCCTCGACGACTGGGAGAAGCTCTCCGTCAGGGCCCAGGAGAACGTCATCGGGCGCCGCAAGGCCGACGGGGCGCCGCTGTCGGGCGGCTCCGAGACGACGGCGATGGACCTGGAGAAGATGGGTGCGGACGGCAATCTCGTCGTCCCCGTCAACGCGCACTCCCGGATCAGCCGTCCCGACCAGAACGGGGGCGCGGCCATGCTGCGGCGCCCGTTCAGCTACCACGACGGCTTCGGCGCGGACGGGACGCCCGACGCGGGGCTGCTGTTCGTCTGCTGGCAGGCGGATCCGCTGCGCGGCTTCGTGCCGGTGCAGCGCAAGCTCGACCGGGGCGACGCGCTGTCGAGGTTCATCCGCCACGAGGCCAGCGGGCTGTACGCGGTGCCCGGCGGAGCCGCCGGGGGACAGTACGTGGGGCAGGCGCTGCTGGAGGGGTGAGGGCCGGGGCGCCCACCGGGGCGCTCGGGGGACGGGTGCGCATGCGTCCGCCTGAGGCGATTAGGGTGAGGTCATGCCAGCGAGCTACGCGTATCTCGGCCCCGAGGGCACCTTCACCGAAGTCGCCCTGCGCACCCTCCCGGAGACGGCCACCCGGGAGCTGGTCCCGTACGTCTCCGTGCAGTCCGCGCTCGACGCGGTCCGCGGTGGCGAGGCCGAGGCCGCGTTCGTGCCCATCGAGAACTCCGTCGAGGGCGGTATCACCACCACCCTCGACGAACTGGTCGCGGGCACACCGCTGATGATCTACCGCGAGGTGCTGCTGTCGATCACCTTCGCGCTGCTGGTCAGGCCGGGCACCAAGCTGTCGGACATCAAGACCGTCTCCGCCCATCCGGCCGCCCAGCCCCAGGTGCGCAACTGGCTGCGGAGCAACCTGCCGGACGCCGCCTGGGAGTCCGCCGCCTCGAACGCGGACGCCGCCCGCCTGGTCCAGGAGGGCCGCTACGACGCCGCCTTCGCCGGCGAGTTCGCCGCCGCCCGGTACGGCCTGGAGGCCCTGGAGACCGGGATCCACGACGCGGAGAACGCCCAGACCCGGTTCGTGCTGGTCGGCCGGCCGGCCCGGCCCGCCGCGCCCACCGGCGCCGACAAGACGTCCGTCGTGCTGTGGCAGCGCGACGACCACCCCGGCGGCCTGCGCGACCTGCTGGGCGAGTTCGCCACCCGCGGCATCAACCTCATGCTGTTGCAGTCCCGGCCCACCGGCGCCGGCATCGGCAACTACTGCTTCTGCGTCGACGCCGAGGGGCACATCTCCGACCGCCGGGTCGCCGAGGCCCTGATGGGCCTGAAGCGGATCTGCCTGGAGGTGCGGTACCTGGGGTCGTACCCGCGCGCCGACGCGACGGTGGCGGACGTGAGCGCGCCGCGTCCGGGGACGTCGGACGAGGAGTTCGTCGCGGCGGCCGACTGGGTGGCCCGCTGCCAGGACGGGCGTTTCTAGGGCCTCACCTGCGTGGTTCCGTTATCCACAGAAGTTTTCCACAGGCGCGGTTCTCGACCTGGGGACAAGTCGACAAGGAAGCGCCATTCGGTCGACAAATCCTCGTGCGGACCCCTTCCGGATTCACCGACCCCCAAGACGCCCTTCGCTCGTTCTTTTCCTTCGGTCAACCCATTGAGGCGACGCATTTCCACCCGAAAGGGTGAGGAATCCAGGTTTGCACCGGCAGTCACCCGCATCGCTGACGACATTCGGATTGATCAATTCCGATATCCACAGATCTTCCACACAGCCTGTGGATAACTTGCCGGTGGGTGGCCCCCGCTGTGGACAACGCGGCCGCCAAGTCCCGTCCGCCGGACGGAGATCGAGCCGGAGAGCCGCACGACGCGGATAGTGAGTCGTGGGCCGTATCCCCGCACCGGTAGCCTTGAGCCCGTGATTGACCTTCGCCTGCTCCGTGAGGACCCCGACCGTGTGCGCGCCTCGCAGCGTGCCCGTGGAGAGGACGTCGCACTCGTCGACGCTCTCCTGTCTGCCGACGAGCGGCGCAGGTCGTCCGGCGTCCGCTTCGACGAGCTGCGCGCCGAACAGAGGGCGCTCGGCAAGCTCATCCCCAAGGCCTCGGGAGACGAGAAGGCCGAGCTGCTGAAGAAGGCAAGCCAGCTCGCCGCCGACGTCAAGGCGGCCGACGCCGAGCGCGACACGGCCGACGCCGAGACGCGGGAACTGCTGCAGAAGCTCGGCAACCTCGTCCACCCGGACGTGCCCGTGGGCGGCGAGGAGGACTTCGTCACCCTGGAGACGCACGGCACCATCCGCGACTTCGGCGCCGAGGGCTTCGAGCCCAAGGACCACCTGGAGCTCGGCCAGCTCCTCGGCGCGATCGACGTCGAGCGCGGCGCCAAGGTCTCCGGCTCCCGCTTCTACTTCCTCACCGGCGTGGGCGCCCTGCTGGAGCTGGCGCTGGTGAACGCGGCGATCGCGCAGGCCACGGCGGCCGGCTTCACGCCGATGCTGACCCCGGCGCTGGTGCGCCCGCAGTCGATGGCCGGCACCGGCTTCCTCGGCCAGGCGGCCCAGGACGTCTACCACCTCGACGCGGACGACCTCTACCTGGTCGGCACGTCCGAGGTCCCGCTGGCCGCGTACCACATGGACGAGATCATCGACGCGGACCGCCTGCCGCTGCGCTACGCGGGCTTCTCGCCCTGCTTCCGCCGCGAGGCCGGTTCGCACGGCAAGGACACGCGGGGCATCTTCCGCGTGCACCAGTTCGACAAGGTCGAGATGTTCTCCTACGTGACGCCCGAGGAGTCGCAGGAGGAGCACCGGCGCCTGCTGGAGTGGGAGAAGCAGTGGCTGACCTCGCTCGAGCTGCCGTTCCGCGTCATCGACGTCGCCAGCGGTGACCTGGGTTCCTCGGCCGCGCGGAAGTTCGACTGCGAGGCGTGGATCCCGACCCAGGGCAAGTACCGCGAGCTGACCTCGACCTCGGACTGCACCGAGTTCCAGTCCCGCCGCCTGCAGATCAGGGTCCGTGAAGGCAAGCAGGTCAGGCCGCTGGCGACGCTGAACGGCACGCTGTGCGCCGTACCGCGCACCATCGTGGCGATCCTGGAGAACCACCAGCAGGCCGACGGCTCCGTGCGCGTGCCCGAGGTGCTGCGCCCGTACCTGGGCGGCCGGGAGGTCCTGGAGCCGGTCGCCAAGTGAGCGCGGCCTTCCCCTACACCCTCGTCGCCACCGACCTCGACGGCACGCTCCTGCGCTCCGACGAGTCGATCTCGCGGCGCACCCGGGACGCGCTCACCGCGGCCACCGCGGCGGGCGCCGCCCACATCGTCGTCACCGGCCGCTCGGCGCCCTGGACCCGGCACATCCTCGACGACCTCGGCTACCGGGGTCTCGCGGTGTGCGCCCAGGGCGCGCAGGTCTACCACGCCGGGGAGCACCGGCTGCTGACGTCCGTCACCCTGGACCGGCAGCTAGCCGGGGTGGCCCTGGCCAAGATCGAGGCGGAGGTCGGCCCGCTGTTCCTCGCGGCGAGCCGGGACGGCCTGGACGGCGAGGTGCTGGTCGGGGCCGGTTACGCGGTCACCGGCGATCTCCCGTCGACGCCGCTGTCGGACGTGTCCGACCTGTGGGCCGCGCCGCTGAACAAGCTCTACATCCAGCACCCGCGGCTCTCCGACGACGCACTCGCCGAGGCTGCCCGCCAGGCAGCGGGGGGCTTCGTCACGGTCGCGATGGCGGGCGAGGGCATCGTGGAACTGCTGCCGCTGGGGCTGTCGAAGGCGACGGGACTGTCACTGGCCGCCCGGCGGCTGGGCCTGAAGGCCGCCGACACGATCGCCTTCGGCGACATGCCCAACGACGTCCCGATGTTCGCCTGGGCTTCCTACGGCGTGGCGATGGCCAACGCCCACGACGAGCTCCGGGCGGTGGCGGACGAGGTGACGTCCTCCAACGAGGAGGACGGGATCGCGGTGGTCCTGGAACGGTGGCTGACCTGACCCGGACCGCCTGACGGGGACCGCCTGACGTCGGCGTCGCCACGGCCCGTCGCCTCAGGGGCGGCGCCCGCCCCGGGAGGACCGGAGTGCGGCCGCCCCGCGGACCGGCCGCACATGGCACCGCTCCACCGGCGAGAAACCCCACCCGGCCAGAAACCAGGCCCCACGGACGCGGGCCCCCGAACCGACGCGGGCCCCGCACCATGGACGCGATTCCCCGAACCACGAATGCCGGCCCGCCGCACCACGAGCACGGCTCCCGCGCCCCGGGCACGGGGTGCCGAATCACACACGCGGGGCACCCGCGCCACGGACGCAGGGCGCCGAATCACGCAAGGCGGCGCCCCGAACCAACGTTCGTGAGTCCCCGCACCACGCACGCGGCGCCCACATCGCGAGCGCGAGTCCCCGGACCAACGCACGCGGGCATGTGGACCGCCGGCTCAACGGGCGCGGCTCCCCGCACCACACGGGCCGCCGAACCAACGGACGCAGGCCCCGCATCGAACACGGCTCCCAGCATCACGGACGCGGGGCGCCGAACACTCACGCGGCTCCCCGCACCTCAGCTGCGGCTCCAGGCATCATCGGGCACAGCTCCCCGCACCACACGGGCCGCCGAACCAACGGAGGCAGGCCCTACGTCGGGCGCGGCTCCCCGCACCACGGACACGGGCGCCGCACCACGGGCACAGCTCCCCGCACCTCGGCCGCGGGCCCCACGTCGGGCGCGGGCCCCACGTCGGGCGCGGCTCCCCGCACCACGGACACGGGCGCCGCACCACGGGCACAGCTCCCCGCACCTCGGCCGCGGGCTCCACGTCGGGCGCGGCTCCCCGCACCTCGGCTGCGGCTCCAGGCAGCACGGGCGCGGCTCCCCGCATCACCGCACCGTCCCAGTGACAACGTCTCGCGGAGGATGCACGGATCGAACGTGCGCGGGCTTTTCAGCCCGACCATGGCTTAGCAAGCCAGTGCCTTACCACTCGGCCAATCCTCCGGGTGGGCGGCCCACGCGAGTGCGACATCGCGTGCTCGAAGCGGCCGCCCGGGCAGCTCTCGTGCGCGGCGGGCTCGACGGTGCGGTGATCACACCGGAGCCTGCCCCGGGCTGCCCTGCGGGGAGCCCGGCGGACTGTCGTGCATCGACATGCCGGACCCCTCCCCGGTACGTGGCGCCGGCTCGGCCCGGCGTCGTGGACATCTCCACTCTGCCCGCGGGACGAGTCGGACGCCACCGAATAAAAACGGCGGTCAGCGGCGCCGCCACCGGCGCCTGCGGGCCTTGCTGAAGAACCAGCCGGCCGGCGGCTCGTCGGACCGCCACGGCTGCGGTTCGGGCTCCTCGGACCGCCAGCGCGCGGCGAGCATGCGGGCCCGGGCCGACGGCTCGGTGGTCTCGGCGGCCCGCACGAAGTCCTCGTCCAGCACCATGTCGTCCCACTCGTCGGCCATCGTCGTCCCTCCCGGCCCTCCCGCCGAACGTCCCTCCGCCCAGTGTGCCCCGACGGGGGTGAAGCCCCCGTCAGGACCGGACCGGGCCTGTCACTCCTCGCCGGCGAGGGTGAGCGACCGCAGCTTCTGACCGGCGTACCAGGTGGCGAGGACGGTGACCGCGACCAGCAGCACCGTCGCCGTGGTCAGTCCGACGTCCGAGGTCACCAGGTCCCCGCCGGCGACCTTGTGGGCCACCGCCAGCGACCACTGCTGGACGCTCAGCGTGCGCGCCCCGGCGACCAGGGAGCCGAACAGGGCCTCCCAGACGAGGGCGTAGACGAGGCCGAAGACGACCGCGTGCCGGGAGACGGTGCCCAGCAGCAGGAACAGCGCCGCGTAGGCGATCGAGGAGACGAGGGCCGCGACCGTGTAGGCGACGGCGATCTGCTGACCGTTGCCGTTCAGGACGAACCCAGCGATCAGGGTCGGCAGTGCCGAGAACACCATCGTCACCGCGATCGCCACGATCAGCTTGGTGAAGATGATCGTGGAGCGTTTCACCGGCTTGGACAGCAGGTACACCACCGAGCCGTCGTCGATCTCCGGTCCGATGGCGCCGGTGCCGGCGATGACGCCGATGATCGGCACCATCGTGGCGAGGGCGAGCCCGCCCAGCAGGTCGGCGGCGGTCTGGTCGTCGGCGCCCGCGAGGGCGCGGACGGCGACGGAGATCACGATCAGCAGCAGGGGCAGGGCGCCCAGGACGAGGGCCCGGCGGCGGCCGAGCAGGGCCCGGTAGGTGAGCCGGGCGACTGTGGGGTCGTACATCAGGGCCTCCTACGCCGCGACCAGGTACGAGAAGACGGACTCGAGGGACTCGTCGGACGGCGAGACCGTCAGCAGCCGGATGCCGTGGTCCCTGGCCACGCGGGGCAGCAGGGCCGTGAAGCGGCCGAAGTCGACGGCCTGGACGCGCAGCGCGCCCTCGGCGTGGTCCACCTCGATGCCGGACGTCGACGGGTCGGCGATCAGCGCGGCCGCGAGGGCGCGGTCGTCGCTGGAGCGCACCAGGTAGCGGTGCGGCCGGTCGGTCATCAGCCGGCGGATCCGGCGGAAGTCGCCGCTGGCCGCGTGCCGGCCCGCGACGACGACCTCGATGTGCCAGGCGAGCTGTTCGACCTCTTCGAGAATGTGGGACGAGAACAGCACGGTGCGGCCCTCGTCGCCCATGCGCCGCAGCAGGTCCATCAGCTGCATGCGCTGGCGCGGGTCCATGCCGTTGAAGGGCTCGTCCAGGAGCAGCAGCGAGGGGTCGTGGACGAGGGCGCTGGCCATCTTCACGCGCTGGCGCATGCCCTTGGAGTAGGTGGAGATCTTCCGGTCCTGCGCGTACTCCATCTCGACCGTGGCCAGCGCCCGCTGGGCGGCCTTGGCGCCGAGGCCGTGCAGCTCGGCGTTGGCGACGACGAACTCGCGGCCGGTGAGGAAGTCGTACATCGCCTCCCGCTCCGGGACGATGCCGATGTGCTTGTAGATCGACTCGTTGCGCCACACCTGCTGTCCGTCGAGGGTGACGGAGCCGGTGGAGGGGGCCAGGAAGCCGCCCATCATGTTGATGAGGGTGGACTTTCCGGCGCCGTTGGGGCCGAGGAGGCCGGTGACACCGGGGCCGATCGTCATGGTGATGTCGTTGACGGCGACCACGTTGCCGAACCAGCGGGAGACGTGGGCGATGGACAGGACGGTCATCAGAGGCCCACCCTCCGGTAGCGACGCAGCAGCAGGCCGTAGCTCGCGGCGATCAGGCCCAGGACGACGAGGACGTACACGGCGCCTTCGCCGTGGCCGGGGCCGATCGCGCCGGGGAAGGCCGAGTCGGCGCCGAGGAACGCGGACTGGAGCCCGTCGATGAGCGTGACGGGCGAGAACAGGCCGATCCACGGGACGGCGCTCGTGCTGCCCTGCGCGTCGGCGATGGCCTGGAGCGTGGAGACGGCGCCGTAGGAGATGGTCAGGACGGCGATCACGGCGGCGATGCCGAAGCCGCGGCGCGGGGTGACCGAGGCGATGACCAGGCCGATGCCGGAGAACAGCAGCGAGAGCAGGGCCACCGAGACGAGTCCCTGCGCGAACCCCTTGGTCTGGTCGGTGAAGTCGAGTTCGGCCAGCAGCGCGCCCACGTAGAGCACGAGCAGCGGGGCCGCGGTGAGGATGAACATCGCCGAGGCCAGGGCCGCGTACTTGGCGCGCACGTAGTCCGCGGTCTCGATCGGGCGGGAGAAATACAGCGGCACCGTCTTGAAGCGCAGGTCGCGCGAGACGGCCTGGGGCGCCTGCGAGGCGACGTAGAGGCTGATGACGGCCTGCATGATGATCGCGTAGCGCGTGTAGTCGACGGGCAGGTCCTTGGCCTTGGTGGCGACCGCGACGGCGACCATGATGGCCGCGGGCACGCACATCACCACGAACAGCAGCATCGGCAGCACCTTCGACTTCACCGAGCGGCCGAGGCCGTAGGCGCCGCGCAGGGACTGCGAGTACAGCGAGCGGGTGGCGTAGGAGCGGCCGAGGCGGGGGCCGTCGTAGGAGCGGTAGCCGATGTCGTGGATGCGGGTCTGGTCACCCGACACGGCGGCTGCGGGGTGGTCAGTTGCCATGGCCGACGGCCTCCTTCCGGTCGGTGTCGTGGTCCGTGAAGACCTCGGAGATGTGGTGCCTGCGCTGTTCCATGCGCACCAGGCCGAGGCCGAGGTCGGCGACCAGGTCGCGCACCAGGTCGTAGGTGTCCTCGCCCTGCGCGGTCAGCAGCAGGAGGTGCCCGGCGCCGGGCAGTCCGTTGCCGGCCTCGACGTCGGCCCCGCGCGCGGTGAGCGCCTCGCGCAGCGCGCGGGTGCCGTCGGGGTGCTCGTCGGTGTCGGTGACCTCGATCGCGAGCGTGGTGGTGGTCTGCGTGAAGTCGGTGGTGCGGCTGGAGCGCAGCAGCTTGCCGCCGTCGATGACGACGACGTGGTCGCAGGTGCGTTCCAGCTCGCCCAGCAGGTGCGAGGTGACCAGGACCGAGATGCCGAAGTCGGTGTGGATGCGGCGGATCAGGCCGAGCATCTCGTCGCGGCCGACCGGGTCGAGGCCGTTGGTCGGCTCGTCCAGGAAGACCAGCTGCGGGTCGTGCACCAGGGCCTGGGCCAGCTTGACGCGCTGTTTCATGCCGGTGGAGTAGCCGCCGATGGGGCGGTAGCGCTCCTCGTACAGGCCGACGTGGCGCAGGGTGTCCGCGGTGCGTTCGCGGGCGGCGGTGGGCGGCAGGCCGGACATGCGGGCCATGTGCACGACGAACTCGGTGGCCGAGACGTCGGGCGGCAGGCAGTCGTGCTCCGGCATGTAGCCGACGCGCTCGCGGATGGCGGCACCCGACGACGGGGCCGCGACGTCGAGTCCGAGCACCTCGGCTCGGCCCTCGCTCGCGGGGGACAGACCCAGCAGGATCTTGATCAGGGTGGACTTGCCGGCTCCGTTGGCGCCGACGAGTCCGGTCACACCGGGCCCGACGTCCATGGAGAGCCGGTCGAGCGCGGTCACCCGCGGGAACCGCTTGCTCAGGCTTTCGGTCGCGATCACAGTCACGGGTTCGACGGTAGTGACCGCGACCACTCGGGTCGTCAGCCCGGAGAGCCGGTTGGAGGTCCGTCTGGAGTTGTACGGACCCCTGAGGGAACCCCTGCCTGAGGGCTACGCGGCTGAGGGTTCTGTCCGCACGGAGGGAGGGCCGCGCGCCGCCGTCCGCACGCCACGGGGCTTTGCGGGGGGCTTTGCGCGGCCCGCTGTTGACGAAGCCTCTAACAACTGCCACATTCACCGGGGTCGGGACGGCGGCGAAGGAGAGGCCACGGTGCTGGAGGGCACGCGGGAGCGCAGGGTGAGGACCGGCGGCATCGAGCTGTGCGTCGCCGAACTGGGGGACCCGGGGCGGCCGACGGTGGTCCTGGTGCACGGCTATCCGGACAGCAAGGAGGTGTGGTCCGAGGTCGCGCCGCGGCTGGCGGACCGCTTCCACGTCGTGCTGTACGACGTCCGGGGCCACGGCCGGTCGACGGCGCCGCGGCCGCTGCGGGGCGGGTTCACGCTGGAGAAGCTGACGGACGACTTCCTGGCGGTGGCCGACGCGGTCAGCCCGGACCGGCCGGTGCATCTGGTGGGACACGACTGGGGCTCGGTGCAGGGCTGGGAGTTCGTCACCGCCGCCCGCGCGAAGGGACGCGTCGCGTCCTTCACCTCGATGTCCGGGCCGTCGCTGGACCACTTCGGGCACTGGATCGGCCGGCTCGCGAAACGACCCACCCCACGCCGGATCGGCCAGCTCCTCGGCCAGGGCGCCAGGTCCTGGTACGTGTACCTGCTGCACACGCCGGTCGTGCCGGAGCTGGCCTGGCGCGGCCCGCTCGGCAAGTGCTGGCCGGGCATCCTGCGGCGCCTGGAGAAGGTCCCCGGCGGTGACTACCCCACCTCCTCGCTGTCCGCCGACGCGGCACACGGCGCGTGGCTGTACCGGGACAACGTGCGGGCCAGGCTGCGCCGGCCGCGCCCGGACGCGTACGCGCACGCGCCGGTGCAGCTCGTCACGCCCCTGCACGACCCGTTCCTGTCGGAGCGGCTCTACGACGAGCTGGAGCGGTGGGTGCCGCGGCTGACCCGGCGCACCCTTCCCGCCGGGCACTGGATTCCGCGCACCCGGCCCGACCGGGTGGCCGCCCTGATCGACGATTTCGTCACCTCCGTGGAGGGCGGCACGGCCTCCGTCGACGGCGGCGCGACGTCGGTCGAGGACGGCGTGCCCGAGGCGCCGGTCGCGGCGGGCGCGTACGCCGACCGCTTCGCGGGGCAGCTCGTCCTGGTCACCGGTGCGGGCAGCGGCATCGGGCGGGCCACCGCGCTCGCGTTCGCCGGTGCCGGCGCGCGCGTGGTGGCCGTCGACCGGGACGCCGGCGCCGCGGCGCGCACCGCCGAGCTGTGCCTGCGGGCCGGGGCCACGCGGGCCTGGGCGCAGACCGCCGACGTCTCCGACGAGCAGGCCATGGACAAGCTCGCCGCCACGGTGGCCGCCGAGTACGGCGTGGTGGACGTCCTGGTGAACAACGCCGGTATCGGACTGGCCGGCTCCTTCCTCGACACGGCCCCCGAGGACTGGCGGAAGGTCCTCGACGTCAATCTGTGGGGCGTCATCCACGGCTGCCGCCTCTTCGGCGGGCAGATGACCGCGCGCGGGCAGGGCGGCCACATCGTCAACGTCGCGTCGGCGGCGGCGTACCAGCCCTCCAGGGCGCTGCCCGCCTACAGCACCTCCAAGGCCGCCGTGCTGATGCTCAGCCAGTGCCTGCGCGCCGAGCTGGCCGGGCAGGGCATCGGGGTCACCGCGGTGTGCCCGGGCTTCGTCAACACCGGCATCACCTCCGCCGCGCGTTTCGCGGGCGTCGATGCCGAGGAGGAGAAGCGGCGCCGGAGGAGGTCGGCGCGGCTGTACGGGCTGCGGAACTACCCGCCGGAGAAGGTGGCCGACGCGATCCTGCGGGCGGTGGCGCGCGACCGGGCCGTCGTCCCGGTGACGCCGGAGGCCCGCGCGATGTACGCGCTGTCGAGGTTCACGCCGAGGGTGATGCGGGCCGTCGCACGGCTGAAGCCGCCGCTGTGAGGACTCCGCGTCGGCTGCGGGACGGCTGTGGGCGGCGACTGCGGGACGGCTGTGGGCGGCGACTGCGGGACGGCTGTGGGCGGCGACTGTGGGTGTTCCCTTGTCCACAGAAGGCTCCGTTCTCCTGTGGACAACACCCCCTGGGCTGTGGATCAAACGTCCGGAGGAAAACCCGTCGCGTGATCCACGTCTCTCCCGGCACGCTGACGGCATGGACGACAGACGCACCGTGAAGGTGTCGAAGTACCTCTCGAAACACCTGCGGCACCAGCCGGAGCGGATCGGGCTGACGCTCGACGAGGGCGGCTGGGTCGAGATCGACGCGCTGATCGCCGCTGCCGCCGCACACGGATTCCGCCTCACCCGTGAAGAGCTGGACCAGGTGGTCGCCACGAACGACAAGCGGCGCTTCGCCGTGGAGGGCACCCGGATCCGCGCCAGCCAGGGCCACAGCGTGGAGGTGGAGCTCGGACTGGCTCCGGCGACCCCGCCGCCGTACCTCTACCACGGGACCGTGGCCCGCCATCTGGAGGCGATCCGCGCCGAGGGCCTGCGGCCCATGAACCGGCACGACGTGCACCTCTCGCCCGACCGTGAGACGGCGAGCCGTGTGGGCGCCCGCCGCGGCAGGCCCGTGGTGCTCTCCGTGGACGCGGCCGCCATGCATCGCGACGGCCACGTCTTCCACGTGAGCGCGAACGGGGTGTGGCTGACGAAGGCCGTGCCTCCGCGCTACCTCCGCTTCCCCGGGCCGCGCTGACTGCTTCACGCGTTCACGGGGCGGCGCCGACTGTTTCACGTGAAACCGGGTCGGCCGCATAGGCTCGGGGCATGAGTCTGCGTCTGAGCACCGTGATCCTGCCGTACCGCCGCTGGCACGAGGGAACACGTGAGACATGGCTGCGCGCGGAGCAGCTCGGCTTCCACGCCGCGTACACCTACGACCACCTGTCCTGGCGCACCTTCCGGGACGGGCCGTGGTTCGGCGCCGTGCCGACGCTCACCGCCGCCGCGGCCGTGACCGAGCGGATGCGCCTGGGAACCCTGGTGACCTCGCCGAACTTCCGGCATCCGGTGACCCTGGCCAAGGAGCTGATCTCCCTCGACGACATCTCCGGCGGGCGCGTCACACTCGGCATCGGGGCGGGCGGCACCGGCTTCGACGCCACCGTGCTGGGTCAGGAGGCCTGGACGCCGCGGGAACGCGCCGACCGGTTCGCCGAGTTCGTGCCGCTGCTGGACCGGCTGCTGACCGAGGAGTCGGTGTCGTACGAGGGCGACTTCTACTCGGCGCACGAGGCGCGCAACATTCCGGGCTGCGTGCAGCGGCCCCGGCTGCCCTTCGCGGTGGCCGCGACCGGGCCGCGCGGGCTGAGCCTGGCCGCAGGGTACGGACAGGCGTGGGTGACCACCGGCGATCCGAAGCTGTTCGAGAGCGGCACGTCCGAACAGTCGGTTCAGGCCATTCGGGGACAGATCGAGAGGCTGGCCGACGCCTGTGCCGCGATCGGGCGGGACGCGGCCGGGATGGACAAGATCCTGCTCACCGGGTTCACCCCGGACCGTGGCCGTCCGCTGGAGTCACTGGACGCGTTCGTGGACTTCGCCGGCCGCCACCGGGAGCTGGGCATCACCGAGATCGTGGTCCACTGGCCCGTTCCCGACTCGGACTTCGCCGCGGACGAGAAGGTCTTCGAGCGGATCGCGACGGAGGCACCGGCGCAGCTCGGCCAGGCCGGGGAGGGATGACGGGGGGCGATCTTTCCTGGGTGCGGGCGCCTTCCCGGGCGAGTGCCGGGGGCTTCCCGGGTGGGTGCCGGGAGCTTCCCGGGTGGGTGCCGGGGGGCTTCCCGGGTGCACTCGACGGCGGTAATCACTCACATGTGCGGACTCCCGCACGACCGTGCGGGCATATGCGGGAGAATGAGCGGGTGACCTCAGCGACCCGCCAGCCCGAGCCCCCGTCCGCCCTCGCACCGCCGCGGCTGATCGCCACCGACCTCGACGGCACCCTGCTGCGGGACGACCAGTCGGTCTCCCCGCGCACGGTCGCCGCCCTCGCCGCCGCCGAGGAGGCGGGCATCGAGGTCTTCTTCGTCACCGGCCGCCCGGCCCGCTGGATGGACGTCGTCAGCGAACACGTCCACGGCCACGGCCTGGCGATCTGCGGCAACGGCGCCGCCGTGGTCGACCTGCACGACGGCCCCGGCGCCCACCGGTTCGTCACGGTGCGCGACCTGGCCCGGGACAACGCGCTGCACGTCGTGCAACTGCTGCGCGAGGCCGCGCCGGGCACGGTGTACGCGGTGGAGCAGACGTACGGCTTCCACCAGGAGCCGGACTATCCCAAGCTGCACATGGAGCTCCCGGACCGGCTCCTGCCCGCCGAGGAAATCCTCGCGGCGGAGGGGCCGGCCGCCACCGAGCCGGTGCTGAAGATCCTCGCCTACCATCCCGAGCTCGACCCGGACGGCTTCCTGACCACCGCCCGCCTGGCCGTCGGCGAGCACGCCAACGTCACCCGCTCCAGCCCCAGCGCCCTGCTGGAGATCAGCGGCCCAGGCGTCTCCAAGGCCAGCACGCTGGCCCTGTGCTGCGCCGAGCGGGGCATCTCGCACGAGGAGGTCGTCGCCTTCGGAGACATGCCGAACGACGTCGAGATGCTCACCTGGGCGGGCCGCTCTTACGCCATGGGCAACGCCCACCCGGACGTGGTCGCCGCGGCCTCGGGCCGGACGGTCGCCAACAACGACGACGGGGTGGCCATCGTGATCGAGCAGATGCTGGCGCAGTGGTTGTAGCCCCTGTCGTCCGGGCCGCTCCGGCGCCGCGAGCCCCTGGCCCGCGCTACTGACCCAGGGGAACCCCTCGTGCCGTCAGCCACGGCACCGGGTCCACCGCCGATCCCGCCTCCGGCGTGACCCGCACCTCCAGGTGCAGGTGCGGGCCGGTGGAGTTGCCCGTGGTGCCGGACTGCCCGATCCACTGCCCGGTGGTCACGCGCTCGCCCTGTTCGACGGCGACGGCGGCGAGGTGGGCGTACTGCGTCCAGTAGCCGCCCGCGTGCTCGATGACCACTTCCATGCCGAAGGGGCCGCCGCACGACACCCGCACCACGCGCCCGGCGCCGACCGCCCGCACCGGCGTGCCGATGGGGACCGCGAAGTCCTGCCCGGTGTGCCGGTTCGCCCAGCGGGTACCCCCGCTGCCGAAGCCCGCGGACAGGACGTAGTCCTCCACGGGCGCGACCCACGCGCTCGCGGACCGCGCCGACGGCGGGTCGAGGCGGACCGCGCCCCGGCAGGCGCCCGCGGCGGCCGCCGCGTCCGCCCGGCCCTGCAACTCCGACTGCGCCTCCTCGAGCAGGCGCTGGAGGGCGTCCTTCATGGCGGCGAGTTCGGTGGTGCGCTTCCTCAGCGACCGCCATGCCGAAGCCGCCCTGGCCTCGTCCGCGGTGAGCCGGGCCGCGGCCCGGCGGCTCCTGTCCAGCGCGTGGTCGAGCACCAGGCTCTCCTGGGAGAAGAGGTGCTGACCGCGCATCAGCTCGTCCGGGCTCCTGGCGAGGACGATCCGCGCCGTCAGCGGCAGCCCGCCGCCGCTGCGGTACTGGGCGCGCGCGATGCGCCCGAGGCCGTCGCGCAGGACACCGAGTTCCCGCCGCTCACGCCCCAGCAGCACTTCCAGCCGCCGGGTCCGCGCCCGCTGCGCCTCGGCCTCCTGACGGCCCTTCTCGTAGTGCTGTGTCGCCACCGCCGCGTCCTCGTACAGGCGGGCCACCCGCGCACTGATCGCCGTGTCGTCGGCCCCGTCACCCTCCGTGGCGCCGGCCGGCCGCGCCGTGGGCACCGCCAGCGCGCACAGCAGCGCCACAACGAGCAGAGGCCGACGATGAGGTGAGCACATGTCAGCGATCGTGCCCGCGACGGTCCCGCAGCGCCTGTTCACGTCGTACACCTGGGGGACCGTCAGCCCCGAACGGCCCCGTACGGCCCGGTCCGGGCCCCGCCGCTACCGCGCTGCCGCCGGCAGCTCCGACTGTTCCTCGCGCTCCAGCATGTCGCTCAACGGACCGCCCGCGGCGGCCAGTTCCGCGTACGTTCCGCGCTGCACGACCCGCCCCGCGTCCAGCACGACGACCTCGTCGACGGCTCGCAGGCCGGCCAGCCGGTGGGTGATGAGCAGCGTCGTGCGGCCCTCGGTGGCCGCCAGCAGGTCGGCGGTGAGCGCGTCGGCCGTCGGCAGGTCGAGGTGTTCGGCGGGCTCGTCGAGGACCAGCACCGGGAAGTCGGCGAGCAGCGCACGGGCCAGCGCCAGCCGCTGCCGCTGCCCGCCCGACAGCCGCGCCCCGTGCTCCCCGACCAGCGTGTCGAGGCCCTCGGGCAGACCGTCGGCCCACTCCAGCAGCCGGGCACGCCTCAGGGCGGCGCGCAGTTCGTCCTCGGTGGCGTCCTTCTTGGCGAGCAGCAGGTTCTCGCGCACGGAACTGTCGAAGAGGTGCGCGTCCTGGGCGCACAGTCCGACGAACCGCCGTACGTCGTCGCCGTCGAGCGCGTACGCGTCCACACCGGCCAGCGTGTACGAACCGGCGCCCGCGTCCAGGAAGCGCAGCAGCACCTGGGCCAGCGTCGTCTTGCCGGAGCCGGAGGGGCCGACGACGGCGATCCGGCGCCCCTGCTCCAGCGTCAGGTCGAGGCCGGCGAGCGCGTCCCGCTCCTGTCCGGCGTGCCGGGCGGCCAGGCCGCGGACGACGAGCGGGAACGGCGAGGCGGGCGCCTGCCGCGGCCGCTCGGGTTCCCGTACGGGCTCGGGGGCGTCCAGCACCTCGTACACGCGCTCCGCGCTCTTGCGCACCCGCTGCCGGTACTGCACGGCGAGCGGCAGCCCGAGCACGGCCTCGAAGGCGGCCAGCGGGGTGAGGACGACGACGGCCATCGCCACGCCGTTCAACCGCCCGTCGGCGACCGCCTGGGCGCCCACGAGGGCCGCGACGGTGACCGTCAGGCCGGACAGCAGCGCGGTGAGCCCGTCGCCGAGCGCGGTCGCGGTGGCGGCGCGCGAGGCGATCCGGGTGAGCG
The DNA here is from genome assembly GCF_035656535.1 of Streptomyces sp. H51. Lineage (NCBI taxonomy): Bacteria > Bacillati > Actinomycetota > Actinomycetes > Kitasatosporales > Streptomycetaceae > Streptomyces > Streptomyces sp. H51. Next base: position 392,008 of record NZ_JAYMHD010000087.1, on the reverse strand, counting down.
TTCCGTCGGCCCGCCGCGCCTCGGCGGTGCGCGCGGGCAGCGCGCCGGCGACGGTCAGCTCCGCGGTGCCGGTGAGCAGGTCGGTCACCCGCGTCGCCAGCACCCCGCGGGCAGGGGCGAGCCTGCGCTCCGCACGCCGGGCAACGGCGCCGGTCACCAGCGGGACGCCGGCCCCGGCCGCGAGCAGGCCCACGGCGAGCGCGGCACCGGCCTCGGGCAGCAGCCAGGCGGTGAAGCCGACGGACACGGCGGACACGACGGCCGCGGCGCCCGCGGGCAGCAGCCAGCGCAGCCAGTAGTCCTGCAGGGCGTCCACGTCGGTGACCAGGCGCGAGAGCAGATCGCCCCGGCGGGTCCGCCGCAGTCCGGCGGGCGCCAGCCGCTCCAGCCTGCGGTAGACGGCGACCCGGGTGTCGGCCAGCATCCGCAGCACGGTGTCGTGCGAGACGAGCCGCTCGCCGTAGCGGAAGACGGCGCGCCCGATGCCGAAGGTCCGCGTCGCCGTCACGGCCACCATCAGGTACAGCACCGGCGGCTGCTGCGAGGCCCGGGAGATGAGCCATCCGGAGGTGGCCATGAGCCCGACGGCGCTGCCGAGCGCGAGGCTGCCGAGCAGCAGGGCGAGGGAGAGGCGTCCGCGGCGCGCCGCGGACATGGCCCGCACGCGGGCGAGGACGTTCCGGCTGCCCGCGGGCGCCTGCGCCGTCTCCGGTTCGAGCGGGCCGGCTTGGGCGGGGGAGGTCGTCCCTCCGGCGCCGCGCGCTTCGGCCGTCGCGTGCTCCGCCCGGGCGGCGGGGGCCGGCTCCTGAAGCCGCACGATCCGGTCGGCCACACCGAGCAGCGCCGGCCGGTGCACCACCAGCAGCACCGTCCGCCCCACGGCCAGACGCCGTACGGCCTCGACGATCCCGGCCTCGGTCGCTCCGTCCAGGGCCGCCGTCGGCTCGTCGAGCAGCAGCACGGGCCGGTCCGCGAGGAACGCCCGGGCCAGCGCGAGACGCTGCCGCTGCCCCGCGGACAGTCCGGCGCCGTCCTCGCCGAGCACCGTGGCCGCGCCGTCGGGCAGCGCGTCCACGAATTCCAGCGCGCCGGCGTCCTCCAGCGCGCGCCGCACGGCATCGTCGTCGGCGTCGGGGCGGGCCAGCCGTACGTTCTCGGCGATGGTGCCCGCGAACAGGTGCGGCCGCTGCGGCACCCACGCGATCCGTGACCGCCACTGCTCCAGGTCGAGGTCGGCGAGGTCGGCTCCGCCGACCGACACCCGCCCCTCGGCCGGCCCCACGAAGCCGAGGAGGACGTTCAGCAGTGTCGACTTGCCCGCGCCGCTCGGCCCCACGAGCGCGACCGTCTCTCCTGGCTCGACGGCGAAGGACACGTCCGAGACGGCGTCGTCGGCGCGCCCCGGATAGCGGACGGTCACCCCCTCGAAGGCGAGGGCGCCCTCCGGCACCGCGGCGTTCCCCGAGGCGGGCACCGGCGTCTCCAGGACCGCGAAGATCTCCTCGGCGGCGGCCAGTCCCTCGGCGGCCGCGTGGTAGCGCACGCCGACCTGCCGCAGCGGGAGATACGCCTCCGGGGCGAGGACCAGGATGACCAGACCGATGTAGAGGTCCATCTCGCCGTGCACGAGGCGCATGCCGATCGTCACGGCGACCAGCGCCACCGACAGGGTCGACAGGAGTTCCAGAGCGAAGGACGAGAGGAAGGCGATCCGCAGGGTGCGCATGGTGGCCTGCCGGTACTCGCCGGTGATGCGCCGGATCGACTCGGCCTGGGCCTTGGCCCGCCCGAACACCTTCAGTGTCGGCAGGCCGGCGACGACGTCCAGGAAGTGCCCGGACAGCCGGGACAGCAGCCGCCACTGACGGTCCATCCGGGACTGGGTGGCCCATCCGATGAGGGCCATGAAGACGGGGATGAGGGGGAGCGTCGCGACGATGATGGCCGCCGAGACCCAGTCCTCGGTGACGATCCGCGCCAGCACCGCCACCGGCACCACCACCGCCAGCCCCAGTTGCGGCAGGTAGCGCGAGAAGTAGTCGTCGAGGGCGTCGACCCCGCGGGTGGCCAGGGCGACGAGCGATCCGGTCCGCTGCCCGCCGAGCCAGCCGGGGCCCAGCTCGGCACTGCGCTCCAGCAGCCGCCCGCGCAGTTCCGACTTCACCGCCGCGCTCGCGCGGTGCGCGGCGAGTTCGGTGAGCCAGGACACCAGCGCCCGCCCGCACGCCACGGCCACCAACAGCAGCAGGGGAGTACGGAGTTCGGCGGCGGACATGCCGTGCTGGAAGGCGCCCACCACCGTCTCGGCGATGAGCATCGCCTGCGCGATGACCAGCCCGGCACCGACGGCGCCCAGGCCGACGACCGCCATCAGGAAGAAGCGGGTGGCGCGGGCGTACTGGAGGAGTCGGGGATCGATCGGTTTCACGTGAAACATGCCCTTCGATTCAGGGAGGGTGTTTCACGTGAAACATGACGGATCATCGCGAAAACACCCTCCCCGGCAGATTCAGCGCACAGCTCCGGCGGCAGTGTCGGCGGCGATGTGCTGCGTACCGATCCGCTTGCGGAACACCCAGTAGGTCCAGCCCTGGTAGAGCAGCACGATCGGCGTGGCGATCCCCGCGCACCAGGTCATGATCTTCAGGGTGTACGGGCTCGACGAGGCGTTGGTGACCGTGAGGCTCCAGTCACTGTCGAGCGAGGACGGCATGACGTCCGGGAAGAGCGTCACGAAGAGCATCGCCACCGCCGCCACGATGGTGACACCGGAGAGGGCGAACGACCATCCCTCCCGCCCGGCCTGGTTCGCCACGAGGGCGGCGACCAGCGCGGCGACCGCCACGACCAGCGCGACCAGGCTCTTGCCGTCCCCGCCGTCGATCTGCGTCCACAGCAGGAAGACCAGTGCCGACACGGCGGTGGCGAGACCGACCTGCAGGGCCAGCTTGCGCGCCCGCTCCCGGATGTCCCCGAGCGTCTTGAGCGCCGTGAACACCGCCCCGTGGAAGGTGAACAGTGTGAGCGTCACCACTCCGCCGAGCAGGGCGTACGGGTTGAGCAGATCCCAGAAGGTGCCGACGTATTCGCCGCTCTGGTCGATCTTGACGCCCCGCACGATGTTGCCGAAGGCCACGCCCCACAGCAGCGCGGGTATCAGCGAGGTCCAGAAGATCGCGTTCTCCCAGTTGCGCTGCCAGTTCTCCTCGGGCCGCTTCGCCCGGTACTCGAAGGCGACGCCCCGCACGATCAGGCAGACCAGGATGATCAGCAGAGGCAGGTAGAAGCCGGAGAACAGAGTGGCGTACCACTCGGGGAAGGCGGCGAAGGTCGCGCCGCCCGCCGTGAGCAGCCAGACCTCGTTGCCGTCCCAGACGGGCCCGATGGTGTTGATGAGCACCCGCCGCTCGGGCCGGTTGCGGGCGAGCAGCTTGGTGAGGATGCCGACCCCGAAGTCGAAGCCCTCGAGGAAGAAGTAGCCGATCCACAGGACGGCGATGAGGATGAACCAGACGTCGTGAAGGTGCATGACTTCAGCTCCTCGGCCTAGTACGAGAAGGCCATCGGCTTGTCGGCGTCACGGGTGTCGCCGCCGATCTTCGTGGGCGGATTGAGGTCGGCCTCGGTGAGCTCGGGCGGGCCGGCCTTGACGTACTTCGCCAGGAGCTTGACCTCGACGACGGCGAGGACGGCGTAGAGCACGGTGAAGACGATCATCGAGGTGAGGACCTCGCCCTGCGAGACGCCGGGGGAGACGGCACTGCGGGTCTGCAGGACACCGAAGACGGCCCACGGCTGACGGCCCATCTCGGTGAAGATCCAGCCCCAGGAGTTGGCGAGCAGCGGGAAGCCCAGGGTCCAGATCGCCACGAGCCAGTACAGCTTGCCGATCTTGGGGCTGAGCGCCTTGTTCTTGAACAGGACCAGGTTCGGCACCTCGTCCTCACCGACCCGCAGGTGCTGGGGCAGCATGAACTTCTTGCGGGTCAGCCACAGGCCGGCCAGGCCGATGGCGAAGGACGCCATGCCGAAGCCGATCATCCAGCGGAAGCCCCAGTAGGTGACGGGGATGACCGGACGGTAGTCACCCGGCCCGTACTTCTGCTGCTCGGCCTTGTTGACGTCGTTGATGCCGGGGACGTGCGAGGTGAAGTTGCTGTCCGCGAGGTAGGACAGGAGTCCCGGCACCTCGATGGCCACCTTGTTGTGCCCCTTGTCCACGTCACCGACGGCGAAGACCGAGAACGGCGCCGAGTCCTGCCCGTCCCACAGCGCCTCGGCGGCGGCCATCTTCATCGGCTGCTGCTTGAACATGACCTTGCCGAGGAAGTCGCCGCTGACCGCGGTGAGCAGACCCGCGATGACCACGGTGACCAGGCCCAGCCGCAACGAGGTCTTCATCACGGCCACGTGGTTCTTGCGGAACAGGTGCCAGGCGGCGATGCCGACCATGAAGGCGCCACCGGTCAGGAAGGCCGCGGACAGCGTGTGGAAGACCTGGGTGAGCGCGGTGTTCTGGGTCAGGACCTGCCAGAAGTCGGTGAGTTCGGCGCGTCCCTTCGCCTGGTTGATCTTGTAGCCGACGGGGTGCTGCATCCACGAGTTGGCCGCGAGGATGAAGTACGCCGACAGGATCGTGCCGATCGCGGTCATCCAGATGGTGGCCAGGTGCAGCTTCTTCGGCAGCTTGTCCCAGCCGAAGATCCACAGACCGATGAAGGTGGACTCGAAGAAGAAGGCGATGAGCGCCTCGAAGGCGAGAGGGGCGCCGAAGATGTCCCCGACGAAGCGTGAGTAGTCGGACCAGTTCATGCCGAACTGGAACTCCTGCACGATGCCGGTGACCACGCCCATCGCGATGTTGATCAAAAAGAGCTTGCCCCAGAACTTCGTCGCCCTGAGGTACTTCTCCTTGTCCGTGCGCACCCAGGCGGTCTGCAGGCCGGCCGTGAGGGCGGCGAGCGAGATCGTCAGGGGGACGAAGAGGAAGTGGTAGACGGTGGTGATACCGAACTGCCAGCGCGCCAGTGTCTCCGGCGCCAAAGCCATTTCCACGTCGTGGTCTCCTTACGTGGCCGTGGTCACAAGCGGCAGTTTGCTCCAGGGCAAAGACGCGGAAACGGAGCAACCGGGACACGTTTGTGAACGCGTTCACATTCACAAGGAATTATGACGCATACCCGTTCGGAACGGGATGGGCGGGGGGTCCCTGGGGCCGACCGACCGGCCCACCCAGGGACAGGGCCACCCGGCCCATGGCGCCCAAATGTGCTGCTCAGCAAGGGTGGAGACGGGGCGGCGGCGACTGGCGGACGGGCCGCGGCGCTCGCCTGTGAGCTTCCTCTCGGGTCCTTGCGGCCGACGCACCCAGGGCCTGTCCGGCGTGATTGCCGGACAGGCCCTGGGTGCCGTACGAGCCCGTACCTCGACGGGGGCTACAGCTCCTTGCGGAACCCTTCCGTCACCTTCAGGAAGATGTCGTTCGCCTCGGTCTCCCCGATCGTCACCCGCACGCCCTCGCCCGGGAACGGCCGCACGACGACGCCCGCTTGCTCGCACGCCGCCGCGAAGGCGGCCGTGCGCTCCCCCAGCCGCAGCCACACGAAGTTGGCCTGGGTCTCGGGCACCGTCCAGCCCTGGGCGCGCAGCGTGTCGACCACGCGCGTGCGCTCGCACACCAGCGAGCCGACCCTGCCGATCAGTTCGTCCTCCGCGCGCAGCGAGGCGATGGCCGCCTCCTGCGCGATCTGGCTCACCCCGAAGGGCACCGCGGTCTTGCGCAGTGCCGCGGCCACCGGCTCGTGCGCGATCGCGAAACCGACGCGCAGGCCCGCGAGACCGTAGGCCTTGGAGAAGGTCCGCAGCACGCAGACGTTCGGCCGGTCGCGGTAGAGCGTCACGCCGTCGGGCACCTCGGGGTCGCGGATGAACTCCCGGTAGGCCTCGTCCAGCACGACCAGCACGTCGGAGGGCACCCGGTCGAGGAACCGCTCCAGCTCGGCCCGCCGCACGACGGTGCCGGTGGGGTTGTTCGGGTTACAGACGAAGATCAGGCGGGTCCGGTCGGTGACCGCGTCCGCCATCGCGTCCAGGTCGTGCACGTCACCGGAAGTCAGCGGCACCCGCACGGACGTCGCGCCGCTGATCTGCGTGATGATCGGGTACGCCTCGAAGGACCGCCAGGCGTAGACGACCTCGTCGCCGGGGCCGGAGGTCGCCTGGACCAGCTGCTGGGCGACGCCGACCGAGCCGGTGCCGGTGGCCAGGTGGGAGGGCGGGACGGCGAAGCGCTCGGCGAGCTCGTCGATCAGGCCGGTGCAGGCCATGTCGGGGTAGCGGTTGAAGGAGGCCGCGGCGGCCGCCACGGTCTCCATCACGCCCGGCAGCGGGGGGTAGGGGTTCTCGTTGGAGGACAGCTTGTAGGCCACCGGTCCCCCGGCCGCGGCGGGCTTGCCCGGCTTGTAGGTGGGGATACCCTCCAGCTCGGCGCGCAGCTTGGGGCTCGTCTCGCTCACCGCAGTCCTCCTCATGACCACCGGCATCCAATACTTCTCACCTTATGAGGATTCGAAGCCGTTGCGTACAGGTGCGCGCTGACCTCGTGCTTTCCGACGACATCACGGGCATCACCGCACGGATCATGACGAAACCAGGGGCGCTGTCACATATATCTACGCGCCGGTGGCTCGCGCCGTGGCGCGCATCACTCGTGAAGGTGAGTTGAGACCTCTTCGAAACATCGGTGACTTGGCAGGCTCATGCGTGCCGACAAGTCACGTAATGCCATCGAATCGCTCAACTGGCTTCGTTTCACAGGGTGTTAGTGGCAAATGACCATGCAGAAACGTGCCTGTCAATGCGTGCATATGCGTCCGCCCTACCCCACCGCATGAGCCCTACTATCGGCTCGCCATGACAGCAGCAGGGAAGCACCAGGTGAGCCGCGCGGAAACCTCACGCCGAGGCAGCCGGCCGGGCCGGGCGGGCATCAGAGACGTGGCCGCCGCCGCCGGAGTCTCCATCACGACCGTCTCCGACGCCCTCAACGGCAAGGGCAGGCTCCCGGACGCCACCCGGCGCCATGTGCGCGAGGTCGCCGACCGGCTGGGCTACCGTCCCTCGGCCGCCGCCCGGACCCTCCGTACCGGCAAGTCCGGCCTGATCGGTCTGACCGTGACGACGTACGGGGATGAACCTTTCACCTTCACCGAGTTCGCCTACTTCGCCGAGATGGCCCGCGCCGCCACCTCCGCCGCGCTCGCCCGCGGCTACGCGCTCGTCATCCTGCCCGCGACCTCGCGGCACGACGTGTGGTCGAACGTCGCCCTGGACGGCACGGTCGTCATCGACCCCTCCGACCAGGACCCGGTCGTCAGCGAGCTGGTCCGGCAGGGCTTACCGGTCGTCTCCGACGGCCGCCCGGCCGGCGCGCTCCCGGTCACCGCCTGGGTCGACAACGACCACGAGGCCGCCGTCCTCGGCATCCTCGACCACCTGGCCGACGCCGGCGCCCGCCGCATCGGCCTGCTGACCGGTACGACCACGGACACGTACACCCACCTGTCGACCACGGCGTACCTGCGCTGGTGCGAGCGCGTCGGCCAGGACCCGGTGTACGAGGCCTACCCGGCGCACGACCCGTGCGCGGGCGCCGTCGCCGCCGACCGGCTGCTCGCCCGCCCCGACCGGCCCGACGCCGTCTACGGCCTGTTCGACCCCAACGGCACCGATCTGCTCGCCGCCGCCCGTCGTTACGGCCTGCGGGTACCGGACGACCTGCTCCTGGTCTGCTGCAGCGAGTCGACCGTGTACGCCAACACCGAGCCCCCCATCACCACGCTGTCGCTGAAACCGCGCCGGATCGGCACGGCTGTGGTGCAGCTCCTCATCGACGCGATCGAGGGGGTCGAATCGGACCAACCGGTCGAGCAGGTGATACCGACCGAGTTGATCGTGCGCACCTCCTCGCAGCGTCGACCGCAGCGGACGACGGTCAGCCCGCCGCGGTCGCCCGAGGAGGAGTAGAAGAGGTACGGTCGGCAGACGGTCGAAGCCCTGCCCAACCGGGGCGAATGCCACAGTGAGCAGGACTCTTGTTCCGATTGAGCACCCCTGGGTCATCACATGGCGCGATCCGCGTTCCTATGATGGGCCCACGACACCGCGGGCCGCTGCGACCTGGCAGTCCGAAGCGGTGCAGATGCGGCGCGATGGTGGAGGGGTCTGATGACTCAGGGGGCCGGTCAGGGACCCGAGGTGGAGCGGACGGCGACGCTGCGCGACTTCCGGGTACCGGCGTACGTCCACGAGACCGGTCCGTACGGCCACAGCACGCACCCCGGTGACGTCGTCCCGCCCCACGAGGCCGCCCACCCGGAGGGCTACACGCCCACCGAGCGCGACCTGCCCGTCATCAAGCGCGGTGACACGCTCCAGGTGACCATCGCCCCGGCCCCCGCGCCCGCCCCGCCGCACACCGACGGGCCGGGACCGCTGTACGTCGTCGGAGACGTGCACGGCTACCTCGACGAACTGATGGCCGCCCTGCGGGAGAAGGGCCTCATCGACGCGGCCGGCCAGTGGAGCGCGGGCACCGCCCGGCTGTGGTTCCTCGGCGACTTCACCGACCGCGGCCCCGACGGCATCGGCGTCATCGACCTCGTGATGCGGCTGTCCGCCGAGGCCGCCGCGGCGGGCGGCTACTGCAAGGCCCTCATGGGCAACCACGAACTGCTGCTGCTGGGCGCCAAGCGGTTCGGCGACACCCCCGTCAACTCCGGCGCGGGCACCGCCACCTTCCAGGCGGCCTGGCTGCTCAACGGCGGCCAGAAGACCGACATGGACCGCCTCCAGGACCACCACCTGCAGTGGATGGCCCGCCTCGACGCCGTCGAGGAGGTCGACGGCTATCTGCTCGTCCACTCCGACACCACCGCCTACCTCGACTACGGCGACTCGATCGAAGCGGTCAACGACACCGTCCGCGAGACGCTCACGCGCAATGACGCCGACGAGTGCTGGGACCTCTTCCGCAAGTTCACCAAGCGCTTCTCCTTCCGCGACGAGGGCGGCGCCGACCATGTCCGCTCCCTGCTGGATACGTACGGCGGCACCCGTATCGTTCACGGCCACAGCCCCATCCCGTATCTGCTCGGCCAGGTCGGCTCGGAGGACGGCGGGGACGACAGCGGTCCGGTGGTCGAGGGACCGCACGTCTACGCCGACGGGCTGGCCATCGCCATGGACGGCGGAGTGACCATGGCCGGAAAACTGCTGGTCCAGCAGCTTCCGCTGGAGGCCTAGGCGTTCGCCGGGCAGGCACCCCCGCCTGCCGGGAGCGCTCCCAACAGCGCAGGCCAGGGCCCAATTTCCGGAAACCCCCTGTCACCGCGCGCCCCCACCGCTCTACCATCGGCTTATCCGTAGCAGGCTCCCCTCCGTTTCTGCCCGACGGCTCGTTGGCATGCGAGCCCCAAGCCCTACGGAGCATCGGGGGATGCACATGAACAGCATTCCGCAGCACCTGCTGAGCGAGGACCGCCAGGAATACGAGCGGATCCTCGATGAGGCGCTGCGCCTGGCACCACACCGCCCGGAACTCGCCGCTGTGGGACAGCGGCTCAACTCCGAACAGCTGCGCACCATGGCGCTGAACGCCACCGCGCTCATCACGGCCGCCGCGGCGGCCGAGTACCAGCACTACGTGAAGGTCCGCGAGGAACTGCGCCGGCCGGCGCCGCCCGCCCCGTCGTCCGCCCACGTATCCGGCCCGGACGAGCCGGGCACGGGCGGGCTGGGGCTCGCCACCACGCTCGGCGGGACAGCCGGGACCGACGAGGAGGCCGGCGCGGGCGCCGTAGCCGTCGCCGCCGTCCTGACCCCCGTCCTCGCCGGGACAGCAGCGGCGATCTTCCTGCTCGTCGGCTACGTCCTCAAGTCCTTCGCCCCCCACAAGGCGTTCGGCAGGACCCTGCTCACCGCCGGGTGGGTGTTCGGTGCCATGACCGCGGTCGCCATCCTCGTCGCCGCCGTCGGGCTCCTGCTCACCGCCCTGCGCAACCGGCCGTCGTTCGACGCGGGGTCCTACGGGGAGTCGGGCGCGGAGGTGTTCCGGGCCAGGGAAGCCTGGCGCGAGGCCCTGCTGGAGCGCGGCGTCCTCCCGTTCCTGCGGGAGGCGCTCGAGGATCCCGCCACCGCTGCCGCACTCCGGCGGACGGCACAGCCCACGCCGAGCGGCCGTATGCCCCAACTCGGCTACGACCGGCCGGGCTTCAGCAGCCCGGACAACGGCCCGGCCGCCGGCCCGCGCCCGAGCTTCACCAGCCCGGACTACACCAGCCCGGACTTCGGAGGCCCGGAACACCGGCCGGAGTGACCCGGACGGACGCACGCAGCCTGCGCCCTCCGGACCCCGGGGGCGCGCATGCCGCGCCTGCAGACGCCTGATGATCTGCGCCTCGGCCCGTTCCACCGGCGTGCGGCCGTAGGCATGCACGAGAGAGAGGTGGAACAGCGCCGGCGCCAAGGGCGCCCACCGGTGGACGCGGTCGTCCCGCATCAGGTACTTGATCACCGTTGCCGGGCGGAAGGGCACGTGGTCGATGGTCTGGTGCTCCCAGCGGTCCGCGACACCCCGAGCGTGTACTCGTGCGGCGCCAGGGACAGCTCTTCCCGCACCCCCCGCCGGGCCACGACGTGCAGGTCCGGCGCGTTCCGGCCGGGCCCCTGCACACCTGGATCTTGACGGCGCCCGGCGGCATCGCGTTCCTGCCGTTGTCCCGGTGCGGACCCCTGCCCACGCAGGGGCGTCGGTGCGGCCCGCGCTCACATACGCGGGCCACACGACCACGAGGATCGCAAGGATCACAACGAACGGTCACGCAGCGGCTGCGGGCGCCCGCGGGTCAGTCGGCGATCGGCAGGTACACCCGGTTCCCGTTCGCCGCGAACTCCTTCGACTTCCGCAGCATCCCCTCGGCGACCTCCTCGGGCGACGCGCCCTCGGCCACGTCCCCGCCGAACCGTTCCGCGATGCTCTGGCTGATCTTCATGGAGCAGAACTTCGGCCCGCACATCGAGCAGAAGTGGGCGGTCTTGGCGGGCTCCGCAGGCAGGGTCTCGTCGTGGAACTCCCGTGCCGTGTCCGGGTCGAGGGCGAGGTTGAACTGGTCCTCCCACCGGAACTCGAAGCGGGCGTCGGACAGGGCGTCGTCCCACTCCTGCGCACCCGGGTGCCCCTTGGCGAGGTCGGCCGCGTGGGCGGCGATCTTGTAGGTGATGACGCCGGTCTTGACGTCGTCGCGGTTGGGCAGGCCCAGGTGTTCCTTGGGGGTGACGTAGCAGAGCATGGCCGTGCCCCACCAGGCGATCATCGCGGCACCGATGCCGGAGGTGATGTGGTCGTACGCCGGCGCGATGTCCGTCGTCAGCGGGCCGAGCGTGTAGAACGGGGCTTCGTCGCAGATCTCCTGCTGGAGGTCGATGTTCTCCTTGATCTTGTGCATGGGGACGTGACCCGGGCCCTCGATCATGGTCTGGACGTGGAAGCGCTTCGCGATCCGGTTGAGCTCCCCGAGCGTGCGCAACTCCGCGAACTGCGCCTCGTCGTTGGCGTCCGCGATCGAACCCGGCCGGAGGCCGTCACCCAGCGAGTACGTGACGTCATAGGCGGCGAGGATCTCGCAGAGTTCCTCGAAGTTCTCGTACAGGAAGCTCTCCTTGTGGTGCGCGAGGCACCAGGCGGCCATGATCGAGCCGCCGCGCGAGACGATGCCGGTCTTGCGGTTCGCCGTCAGCGGCACGTACGGCAGGCGCACACCCGCGTGGACCGTCATGTAGTCGACGCCCTGCTCGGCCTGCTCGATGACGGTGTCCTTGTAGATCTCCCAGGTCAGTTCCTCGGCCTTGCCGTCGACCTTCTCCAGGGCCTGGTACAGCGGCACCGTGCCGATGGGGACGGGGGAGTTGCGCAGCACCCACTCGCGGGTGGTGTGGATGTTGCGGCCGGTGGAGAGGTCCATGACCGTGTCGGCGCCCCAGCGGGTCGCCCAGGTCATCTTCTCCACCTCCTCCTCGATGGAGGACGTGACCGCGGAGTTGCCGATGTTGGCGTTGACCTTCACCAGGAACCGCTTGCCGATGATCATCGGCTCGATCTCCGGGTGGTTGACGTTGGCGGGCAGCACCGCGCGCCCCGCGGCGATCTCCTCACGGACCACCTCGGCGGAGACGTTCTCCCGGAGCGCCACGTACTCCATCTCCGGCGTGATCTCACCCCGCCGCGCGTACGCGAGCTGGGTGACCGCCTTGCCGTCCCGGCCGCGGCGCGGCTGGCGCGGCCGCCCCGGGAAGACGGCGTCGAGGTTGCGCAGTCCGCCGCGCGGCGAGGTGTGCTTGATCCCGTCGTCCTCGGGGCGTACGGGGCGGCCCGTGTACTCCTCGGTGTCACCACGGACGACGATCCAGTTCTCCCGCAGCGGCGGCAGGCCCCTGCGGACATCGGTGACGACGAGTGGATCGGTGTACGGGCCCGATGTGTCGTACAGCGTGACCGACTGCCCGTTGGTGAGGTGCACCTGACGGACGGGCACCCGCAGATCGGGGCTCGAGCCCTCGACGTACGCCTTGTGCCAGCCGATGGATGTCCCGGCCTCCCCGTCGATCTGGTCGGAGGCAGGCGTGCGTGCGTCCTTGCTGGTCATGAGACCTACTCCCTACGCCGGCATTACCCGGTAACAGGTTCGGCGGTCGACGCAGCGGTTTCCGTCGATGGACGTTCCGTGTGCAACGTCACTCGACTTCGGTGACGTTCCACGTGAAACATCGCTGGGACGGAGGTCAGCGCCCTCTCAGCCCGGTGCTCCGAGCTCCCGCGTGTACAAAAGGTGACTCCACGCTAGCGTCAACCCGGGCGCGGTGAACAGAGGCCCCCTGTCGTCCTTGCGATGATCGGGCGGTGACCACGACACCGCAGTACCCGTTTCCGCCACCCGATCCGCCACCCGGCCCGCCACCCGGTCCGCCGCACCGGCACGAGGGCGGTCACGGCCGTGGATCCGGCCCCGATCATGGCCACGGCCACGATCACGGGCCTGGGCATGAGCCTGGGCCTGGGCATGGGCACGATCAGGGGCAGGGGCGCGGCCACGGGTCAGGGGTCGGAGGCGGAGGCGCACACGGTCACTCGCACAGCCACGGCCCCGCCGCGCCCGTCTCCCGGCATCTGCGCAAGGTCATCGCCGCGATCCTGATCCCGTTCGCCGCGGCCGTGCTGGTCGGGCTCGCGGTGCTGTGGCCCGGGGGTGCGCCGTCGCACGAGCGCACCGGCGTCGGCTTCGACCGGCAGACCCAGCAGGCGACGGTCGTCAAGGTGGTGAACCTGAGCTGCGGGTCGGTGAACGCCTCGGGCTCCACGCCGACCGGCGACCCGGCGACCGCCGGGGGCTCCTCGGCCCGGCAGCAGGCGAACGGCGACTGCCACAAGGCCACCATCCGCGTCGACACCGGCAAGGACAAGGGCCGGACGTTCACCGAGATCGTGCAGCCGGACCAGTCGCGGCAACTGCACCAGGGACAGCAGGTCGTGGTCGCCTACGAGCCCTCGGCGCCCAAGGAACTGCAGTACGCGGTCGCCGACGTCGACCGCAGGTTCCCCATGGCCCTGCTCGCCGGCATCTTCGCGCTCGCCGTCGTGGTGGTCGGCCGGATGCGGGGCGTCATGGCGCTGATCGCGCTGGCCGTGAGCTTCCTGGTGCTGACCCTCTTCATTCTCCCGGCGATCCTGGAGGGGTCGAATCCGCTGGTCGTGGCGGTGGTCGGGTCCAGCGCCATCATGCTGATCGCCTTGTACATGTGCCACGGCCTGTCGGCCCGTACGTCCGTGGCGGTCCTGGGCACGCTGCTCTCGCTGCTGCTGATCGGCGTCCTGGGCTCGGTGTTCATCGGATGGGCCGCACTGACCGGCAACACGGATGACAACACCGGTCTGATCCACGGCCTGTATCCGTCGATCGACATGAGCGGTCTGCTGCTGGCCGGCGTCATCATCGGCTCCCTCGGTGTCCTCGACGACGTGACGGTCACGCAGACCTCGGCCGTGTGGGAACTGCACGAGGCCAACCCCTCGATGGGCTGGCGCGGGCTGTACCGCGCGGGCATCCGCATCGGCCGCGATCACATCGCGTCGGTCGTCAACACGCTCGTCCTCGCCTACGCGGGCGCCGCGCTGCCGTTGCTGCTGCTGTTCTCCATCGCGCAGAGCAGCGTGGGGACCGTCGCCAACAGCGAGCTGGTCGCGGAGGAGATCGTGCGCACGCTGGTGGGCTCGATCGGGCTGGTCGCCTCGGTGCCGGTCACCACGGCTCTCGCCGCCCTGGTCGTCTCCGCGGACCGTCGGGGATCGGAGGGGGCGACGGCCGGCGCCGCTCCGGCCCAGGCCCGCTCCGGCACGGGCAGAGGCAGGCGCCGCAAGCGCTGAGACCGGGGCTCGGACCGGACTCGTGGTGCTCCCGGGCCGACGGTGGCCGCGGAGGGGCATGAGGTCTGCGAGTCGGCCTGCTGGGAGGGCGGCTGTCGATGCCCCGGCACACGGCCAGGAGAAGCGTTCCTGCACAGTTTCCTGGCCCATGTCGCAGCGTTCCGCCGACTCGGTGCGCCCTGCCTCCGTCGTACCGCTTCAGCCCGCGCTCTGTTCCGCCAGGATGCGGTCCAGCGCCTCGTCGAGGTGGGCGTCGAAGTCGGCGAGCGAACCTTCCTGGCCGAGCGGCACCAGCTTGTCGGTGCGGTCGAGGAAGGCGATGAGCGGCGCCGTCGACGAGCGGAACAGCGCCTGGTCCCGGCCCACCTGGAGCCGGATCAGAACGTCGCTCAGCGACTCCGGGTCGGCGGGCGAGATGCGCACATCGCCGTCGCCGCAGGGCCGTCCTACCCCGTCGATCATCAGTTCCCGGCCGAACGCCCAGGTCACCGGGGCGTCACCCGGCAGATGGAAGGTCAGCCGCACGGCGTAGGGATCGTACGTCTCGTAACGCAGCTCCACCGGGATGCGGAAGGAGAGCTCCTCGGACACGAGAAAGCTCATCATGACCTCTGCCTGTACGGACTCGCGCATCGCCTACCCCGTCTTGTGACGCCGACTGGCCGGGAATGATCCCCCCGACCCTGCAGGCATCTTGCTCAACGTGTACACCAGATCACAAGGAGTGAGTTTTCAGATACTGATAGACCGGCCCGGAGACCTCAGCAACCGGCCCACTTCGCTCTGCAGTTGCTGCACGGCCGACTCCAGTCGGTCGGCCTGATCGCAGGGCATCGAGATGGCCATCGTCGCGGCGATCGTGCCCACGGTGACCGGGATCGCCGCGCACACCGTGCCGAGGGCGTACTCCTGCCGTTCCGTCACCGGCTCCCGGGGACCGATGCGTTCCAGCCTGCGGAGCAGGGCCTGGTTGTCGCGCACCGTGTAGGGGGTGACGGGACGCACCGGGTAACGCTCCAGGTGGTCGCGACGGGCCTGCTCGTCCAACTGGGCGAGCAGGCACTGACCGATCGCGTGCGCGTGCCCGGTCTCACGGAAGTCGGCCCCCTCCGCCACCGCCGGATTTTCCGAGTTGTCCGAAACGCCCAGCATCTCGATCTCACCGTCCTGGTAGACGGCGTAGTACACGGGCACGCCGATGGCGTCGTGACAGCGGGCCAGCACCTCGGCGACCGTGCCGCGACGTTTCTGCTCGGCTCCACTGCCGCCCAGCCGCCCGGCCGCCTCCCCGAGGAAGAACAGACCTCTGTCACGGCGCAGATAACCCTCGTGCACCAGGGTGCGCAGCAGGTGGTAGGCCGTGGGCAGCGCCAGACCGGTCTCGCGGGCCAGTTGCTTGGCGGGGGCTCCCTGCTCGTGCTCGGCGACGCGTTCCAGCAGGCGCAGCGCGCGCTGGACGGACCCGATGAGGGTGCCCGCCTGCGACGGTGCGCCGGACACCGCGGGGTGCGGCGCCGCGGGCACCGGCTGCGAGGAATTCTGCGAGGAGTTCTGTGCGGGGGCCTGTCGCTGAGCCTGCGAGGGGGGCGAGGGAGTCCGCGGGGACCGAGATGTGGACCGCGGGGACCGTGGCGGGGTCCGTGGGGGCTGCGTCGGCGTCCTCGGGGGCTGTGAGGGGGGTCGTCGAGGCTGGGTCGGTGTCCGTGGCAGTTGCGAGGACGTTCGCGGCGGATGTGCCGCGGAGCGGTCCTGCTCGGCGGGGCC
Organism: Streptomyces sp. H51; assembly: GCF_035656535.1. NCBI lineage: Bacteria > Bacillati > Actinomycetota > Actinomycetes > Kitasatosporales > Streptomycetaceae > Streptomyces > Streptomyces sp. H51. The sequence goes on along the minus strand of NZ_JAYMHD010000087.1, from coordinate 375,768 downwards.
CGGCTGTTCCGGGGGCCGGACGCGGTGTGCGGAGGAGATCACGGCCGACCGGTCCGGAGCCGGTGGTGCGTGGGGGACGGTGAGTGCGGTGTCTACCGTGGCCAAGGGTCACTCCCGAAGCGCGAGGGGGGAGCCCGTGCGGGGGAAACACGGGAGGGGTGTGCGCCGTTCGCGGGGTGGCCCCGCGTCGAGTTCCGGACTCTAACCGCCCGCCACCGCTTGCGGACCGCCTGCCGGGAAAACTTCCCTCGCGCGAGGGAACCGGTGATTCCTGTTACCGCTCACCGGCTCCCGGGGCCCTCACCAGTCGCCGCGCGAGGAGGAACTCGACGTGAACTTGCGCACCACGTAGACCAGTCCGCCCACCAGCGCCACGAAGACCAGCACCTTGAACAACAGCCCGATGACGAAGCCCACGACGCTGGCTATCAGCCCGCCGAACACGACCAGGGCGATGACCGGCACCGCTACCCACTTCACCCACCACGGCAGTCCCGCGAAGATCTCTCCCATCGCCTCTGTCCTTGCCTCTCCGCCCACTGCCTGGAGCAGGGGACGATCCGATGTCCTGCTCTCGATGCTAGGACGGACGGGGTCCCGGCGGAGGGCTCGCGCCCCTTGTCCTCCCCTGACTGATCCCCTAGGGAGCCCCGAGAGGACGGGTCGACCCGCGGGAGGGGCCGGCTTTCCGGCGGGTCAGCTCTCCGGAGGTCTCCCGAGGTCTCCGGGGGTCAGCTCTCCGGAGGTCTCCGGGGGTCAGCTCTCCGGCGGGGAGAACACCACGAGCACCCGCAGGTCCTCGCTGATGTGGTGGAACTTGTGGGCGACTCCGGCCGGCACGTACACCACGCTGCCGCGCGCCACCTCCGTGGTCTCCAGGCCGACGGTGATCGAGGCGCGGCCGCTCACCACGAAGTAGACCTCGTCCTGGCGGTGCGGCTGCTGCGGATCGTGCTCGCCCGCGTCGAGCGCGTACAGGCCGACCGACATGTTCCGCTCGCGAAGAAACTGCAGGTAGGCGCCCTCGTTGGCGGCGCGCTCCGCCTCCAGTTCGTCCAGCCGGAATGCCTTCATCGCCCTTGCCGCCCTCATCACGCTGCTCGTATTCGGTCCTGTCTGCCACGATCAGACACATGAAGAATTTCGTAGTCAAGACGATCGCCAACGCGGGTGCCCTGGCGGTCGCCGTCTGGCTGCTCGACAAGATCACCCTCACGGGGGACAGCACGGGCAAGAAGGCAGGCACCCTGATAGTGGTAGCGCTGCTCTTCGGCCTGGTGAACTGGCTGGTCAAGCCGGTCCTCAAGCTCCTCAGCCTGCCCCTGCTCGTCCTGACGCTCGGCCTGTTCACCCTGGTCGTCAACGCTCTGATGCTGCTGCTGACCTCGTGGCTGGCCGACGGGCTCGATCTCAGCTTCCACGTCGAGGGCTTCTGGACCGCCGTCCTCGGCGGCCTGATCATCTCGATCGTCTCCTGGGCGCTCCACGTCGTCCTGCCCGACGAGGACTGAGCGTGCGATGACCTACCGCGTCTGCTTCGTCTGCACCGGCAACATCTGCCGCTCCCCGATGGTCGAGGCCGTCTTCCGCGCCCGCCTGGCCGAGGCCGGGCTCGACGGTCTGGTCGAGGCCGAGAGCGCCGGGACCGGCGGCTGGCACGAGGGCGAGGGCGCCGACCCGCGCGCCGCCGCCGTCCTGGAGGACAACGGTTACGCGAACGAGCACACCGCCCGACAGTTCCAGCCGTCCTGGTTCGACCGGCTCGACCTCGTCGTCGCCCTGGACTCCGGCCACCTCACGGCCCTGCGCCGCCTCGCGTCCACTCCGAAGGACGTGGCGAAGGTGCGGCTGCTGCGCGCGTACGCCCGCCCCTCGCCCGGTCTCCAGCCCTCGGCGAGTGGATCGCCCGCGCCTTCCGACGAGGCCGGCGACGACCTCGACGTGCCCGACCCGTACTACGGGGGCAGGGACGGCTTCGAGGAGTGCCTGGAGATGGTGGAGACGGCGTGCGAGGGCCTGCTCGCCGCGGTGCGCGAGCACCTGGAAGGACGCGCGGCATGAACGGCTCCGGCACGGGCTCGGGCGGCGGCGGAGAGGGCACGCGCGCGGTGCGGGCCGGTCTGCCCGAGCCGGTGAAGTACGAGCCGACGCTGCCCGGTCCGGTGTTCGCCGCCCACTTCCACCTGCCGGGCGACCCGACCGGCCCGTACACCTACGGCCGTGACGAGAACCCGACCTGGACGCTGCTGGAGCGTGCCGTCGGCGAGTTGGAGGCGCCCGGTCAGGACGGGGTGGAGACGCTCGCGTTCGCCTCCGGTATGGCCGCGATCTCGTCGGTGCTGTTCTCCCAGCTGCGCGCCGGGGACACGGTCGTCCTGCCCAGCGACGGCTACCAGGCGCTGCCCCTGGTGCGCGCCCAGCTGGAGGCGTACGGCATCGAGGTGCGCACCGCGCCGACCGGGAACGACGCCCAGCTCGACGTCCTCGACGGCGCGCGGCTGCTGTGGCTCGAAACCCCCTCCAACCCCGGGCTCGACGTGTGCGACGTCCGGCGCCTGGCCGCGGCCGCACACGCGCGCGGCGCCCTGGTCGCGGTCGACAACACGCTCGCGACGCCGCTGGGGCAGCGCCCGCTGGAGCTCGGTGCCGACTTCTCGGTGGCCAGCGGCACCAAGCAGCTCACCGGGCACGGGGACGTACTGCTCGGTTACGTCGTCGGCCGCGACGCCGAGGCCATGTCCGCGGTCCGGCGCTGGCGCAAGATCGTCGGCGCGATCCCGGGGCCCATGGAGGCCTGGCTCGCGCACCGTTCGCTCGCCACGCTCCAGCTGCGGGTGGACCGGCAGTGCGCCACGGCCCTGGCGGTCGCCGAGGCCCTCCGGGAACAGCCGGAGGTGAGCGGTCTGCGCCATCCCGGGCTGCCCGGCGATCCCTCGCACGCCGTCGCTTCCCGGCAGATGCGCCGCTACGGGTGCGTGGTCTCCTTCACGCTGCCCACACGGGCGCGGGCCGAGCGGTTCCTTCAGGCGCTCCGGCTCGTGGACGAGGCGACGAGCTTCGGCGGGGTACGGTCCACGGCCGAGCGGCGCGGACGCTGGGGCGGGGACGCGGTGCCGGAGGGGTTCATCCGCCTGTCGGTCGGGGCCGAGGACCCGGAGGATCTGGTGGCGGACGTACTGCGCGCGGTGCGGGAATCGGCGGCGTGAACGCGGTCCCGGACGCCCCGCCCGGCATCCCGGGCGGCGTCCGCTGCGGACGGCGGAGGGCGGACGGTCCGAGCCTCCCCCCTCGTGGCTCGGACCGTCCTCGGTTCCGCGCGCGAAGAACCGCGCGACCAAGGCTAGTTGACTCTGTGTCAGTGTCCAATCACGGTAGCGACAGCGACCTATCGACATATTTATAGTTGGGCCCTGCCTCAAGGCCGGGAGAAGGGCAGGGAAAGAGGAGGACAGCCCATGGATCTGGCCTTGCTGCGCACCTTCGTGACCGTGCACCGGGCCGGCTCCTTCACCCGCGCCGCCGCGCTGCTCGGTCTGTCGCAGCCGGCCGTGACCTCACAGATCCGCACCCTCGAACGGCAGCTGGGCCGTCCCCTGTTCCTGCGCCAGGCCCGCGGAGTGACGCCGACGACCATCGGCGACGAACTCGCCCACAAAGCGGCTCCGCATCTCGACGCCCTGGTCGAGATCGCCGAAACCGGACTCGACGACGAGTCCTACCTGCGCAGTCTGCACCTCGCCGGGCCACCCGAGTTCACCGCCGAACGCGCGCTGCCCGCCCTCACCGAACTGACCGGGGAGGACGGCCAGGGATTCGCGTTGCGCTCCTCCTTCGGCACCGCCGAGGAGGTCCTGGAAGGGCTGGCAGCCGGGCATCACGATCTGGCCATCAGCACGGCCCGCCCGCGCGGGGCGCTGCTCACGGCGACTGCGCTGTGCGACGAGGAGCATGTCCTGGTCGCCGCGCCGGGCCGGGCCGAGCAGACAGGCCGGGCCGAGCAGACAGGCGCCGAGACAGCCCGCCACACCGGGGCGCCCGCGCTGAAGGACGTCCCCGTGATCGAGGTGCACGAGTCGCTGCCCTTCGTCTCCCGCTACTGGGCCTCCGTCTTCGACTCCCGTCCCGCCGCTCCCGGCACGGTCATCGTCCCCGACCTGCGCGCGGTCCTCGCCTGCGCCGTCGCGGGCGCGGGGCTGGCAGTGCTGCCCCGCTATCTGTGCGAGGCGGCTCTGGAGCGCGGTGACATCGTCGCCCTGCACGAGCCGGCCGTGCCTCCGCTGCGGACCTACTTCCTGGCGGTCCGGACGGGCACGCTGGCGATGCCGCACATCGCGCGGGCACACGATCGGCTGCTGCGGGCCGCGGCGGACTGGTGCTGAGCAGAGCCGCTCCGGCCGTCACCGGGAGGGCTCGCCCGGTGACGATATGCGATGTTTCACGTGGAACGATACGGGCCACATTCCTCCCATGACCGTCCGACCCGTGGTCAAGCGCACCGCCCGTGCCGTCCTGCTGGACGGTGACGACCTGATCCTGATCAAGCGCACCAAGCCCGGCGTGGACCCCTACTGGGTCACTCCCGGTGGCGGGGTGGAGCCCGGGGACACGACCGTCGTCGACGCCCTGCACCGCGAGGTGTACGAGGAACTCGGCGCCAAGATCACCGACGTGGTGCCCTGCTTCGTCGACACCGTCGAGCACATCGGCGAGGACGGCGGCGCGACCGGCGTGAAGGTGCAGCACTTCTTCGTCTGCCGCCTGGAGTCCATGGACACCTCCCTGCGGCACGGCCCGGAGGTGGACGAGCCCGCAGGCGAGTACGAGATCGTCCGTGTGCCGTTCACCCGTGTCGGGATCGCCTCCGTCCATCTCGTCCCGTTGTCGCTGCGGCACTATCTGGACGGCAACATCGAGGGCGTACGCGCCATGCACGCCCCGGACCTCGGCTGACGTACCGCCCGCGATCTCGGCCTCCGCCCCGCGCTGAGCGCTTCCGCCGGATCCGCCGCCCCGGTGAACGACAGGAAAGTGGTGGACGCCGAGGTGGCCCGTCGGACAGCCTGGCCCGCGTGCCGACTTCTTCCCTCCCCGCTCTGCCCATCCGCCGGCTGACGCTCCGCGATCTCACCGCCTGCGCCGACCTGTCCGAGGACCGGGGGTGGCCTCGTGAGGAGCACAAGTGGGGCCTGCTCCTCACCGCCGGGACGGCTTACGGCATCGACGACCCCGGCGGGGGTCTCGTCACCGCCTGCGTCGTCACCGAGTACGGGCCGCGGGACCGGCCGGAACTGGGCGCCGTAGGCATGGTGCTGGTGGCCCGACGGCATGCCCGCCAAGGCGTGGGCCGCCGACTGATGAGGCACGTCGTCACCACCCTGGGCACCACCCCGCTGACCCTGCACGCGACCCCGAACGGCCGCCCGTTGTACGAGGAACTCGGCTTCGAGGTCACCGGCCGGGCCGAGATGCTGCGCGGGCGCTTCACGCCCGGCGGACCGGTGCCCGAGGTCACCACCCGCGCCGCCACCGCCGAGGACCTCACCGCGATCCTGCGGCTCGACGCGGAGGTGTTCGGCGTCGACCGCACGCACCTCATCACGCGCCTGCCGGCCTTCGCCGACCAGATCCGGGTGGCCGAGGAGAACGGACGGCTCATCGGATACGCGGCCGCCTGGCCCAACATGGACACCCACGTCATCGGGCCGCTGATCGCCCGCGACACCGAGACGGCCGCGGCACTCATCACCTCCCTCGCCGCGCGCACCGACCGCCCCCTGCGCACCGACATCGACGTACGGCACGAGGCACTGCTGACATGGGTGAGGGCACGGGGGCTGGCGTCCGTCGCCTTCAACGCGGTCATGACCCACGGCATCCCGGACCTGCCCGGCGACTGGACCCGGCGCTTCGCTCCCCTGACGGTGGCGGCGGGCTGAACCGTGCCCGGCCGCCGTCAGCGCACCCGCATAGGGTGCTGCCCATGGGAGACCTTGCGATACGGCCCGCCACGGCGGACGACGTGCCCGCGATCGTCGCGATGCTGGCCGACGACCCTCTGGGCGCCCGGCGTGAGTCGCCGGACGATCTGAGCCCGTACCTGGCGGCCCTCGACCGCCTCACGTCCGACCCGCACCAGCATCTGGTCGTCGCCGAACACGAGGGCCGGGTCGTCGGCACCCTCCAGCTCACGATCGTTCCGGGACTGTCCCGGCGCGGCGCCACCCGGTCGATCATCGAAGCGGTGCGCGTCCACGCCGACGAGCGGGGCAGCGGACTGGGCACCCTGCTCATCGAGTGGGCGATCGACCGGTCCCGCCGTCTGGACTGTCAGTTGGTGCAGCTGACGTCGGACAGGACACGCAGCGACGCCCACCGTTTCTACGAGCGACTGGGATTCGAGCCCTCCCATCTGGGCTTCAAGCTCCAGCTCTGAACCCGCACCGAAACGGACGGGGCGTCTTGTTTCACGTGAAACAGGACGCCCCTCAGGCGCCACACCGGTTCACCGGGGGCGGATCACCCGTCAGCTGATACCCCGCCACCCGTCCGGGTCCACTCCGCCGGGTACGGAAGCCTCCTCGTCGTACGGCCGGCGCGTGAACACGAACGACCCGAGGTCCAGATGATCGACTGTCCCGTCCGGGCGCCGCACAGGCCTGAGCAGTTCGCCGGCGTAGTAGCCGTCGAGCCCGGTCCAGGTCCCGTCGCCGTTCGCCCGGAAGCGTGAGCGGCGGCCTCTCTCGGACAGCGGTTCCAGCGAGGCACCCCCGTCGGCCGTCAGCCGCAGGGCGAACGCCTGTGTCCCCCAGTACCAGGGTCTCGCCAGTTCCAGCGCCTCCGGGTCGACCTCCGGCATCGGCCGCCACGGTTCCGGGATGCGCGGCTCGGCCTCCGCGACGATGGCCACGAGATCGGCTCCGACCTCCGACAGATGGGGACCGGACGTGCAGTTGGCCAGCACCACCGCCGCGACGTCGTCCTCCACGCTGATGGTGAGGTTCGCCAGGAAGCCCGGCAGCGACCCGGAGTGCCCGACGAGTAGCCGGCCGTCCCGGCGCTGGATCTGCAGTCCGAGCCCGTAGGCGGCACCGTCCACCACGTCCGCGGGTTCCGGCGGGGCCGCGGGAGTCCGCATCTCCCGTACCGTCTCCTGGCTCAGCACCCGGTCGTCGCCGCGCGCCAGGAAGACGGCGAACCGTGCCAGGTCACCGGTGGTGGACCACAGTTGTCCCGCGGGCGCCATCCGTCCGAGGTTCTCGGAAGGCTCCGGCAGCAGCGCGTCGGCCCAGGGGTGGACGGCCCAGCCACCCGCGTGAGGAGACCTCGGTTGCACGGTCGTACGGTCCAGTCCCAGGGGCTGGAGCACTTCACTGCGCAGCACCTCCTCCCACGGAGCCCCCCGCAGCTTCTCCACGAGCGAGCCCAGCACGGTGTAGCCGGGATTGGAGTAGTGGAAGCGGCGGCCCACCGGATGCAGCAGGGGCCGTTCACCGAGGACGTCGGCGAGTTCGGGACGCAGCGACCCCGGGGTGCGCTCCCACCACGGGGCGGGCGACTCCGCGGCCAGCCCGCCGGTGTGGGCGAGGAGATCCGCGATCGTGGTCTCCCCCACTCCCGTGCCGGGCAGGTGTTTCTCCAGCGGATCGCCGAGGCCGAGCAGACCCTCGTCCCGCAACCGCAGCACCAGAACGGCCGTGAAGGTCTTCGTGATCGAGCCGATGCGGTACTGCACGTCCTCGTCGGGACCGTGCCCCTCCACCGAGGTCCGCGCACCGTGCCATACGGCTCGCCCGTCCCGTACCACTGCGGCGACCAGCGAGGGCGCGCGCCCCTCGGCCTGGGCCACGGCGATCCGGTGCACAAGTGCCCGGCGCGTGCCGGGGAGCAGGTCGAACTGAGGTGTCGTCATGCCCCCAGTCCATCCCGCGGGACACTCGGCCGTCGAGCTCATTACCTCCGGGCACCCCCGCGGCGCGGTGTGGAGCCTCGCCGCTCGTGACATGTCGATCTCGCGAGAGTGAGTTCGAGATCAGACGGCTTGCCCGTGTCGGCCGAGTGCACCACGCTGAGCCCCGAGCACGAGGACTACCGGCGAGCCCGGATCGCGCACCGATGAGTTTCCCGAGCCGCACTGGTCCATACGCCGGACACCCACGGACGGAAGGCTGGACATGCGGAAGCTGATCTACGGCATGAACCTGACGCTGGACGGCTACATCGCCGCGGCCGGTGACGACATCGGCTGGAGCGGACCGCCGAGCCGTGAACTGTTCCAGTGGTGGCTCGACCACGAGCAGGCGAGTGGCCTGTCGCTGTACGGGCGCAAGTTGTGGGAGACGATGAGCTCCTACTGGCCGACCGGCGACCAGCAGCCCGACGCCACCCCAGCGGAGATCGAGTTCGCGCGGAACTGGCGGGACACGCCGAAGGTGGTGTTCTCCTCGACGATCGGCAAGGTCGGCTGGAACGCCCGCCTGTTCACCGGCGACGCGATCGCCGAGATCACCCGGCTCAAGGCCGAGGACGGCGGCCCGATGAACATCGGCGGCGCGACACTCGCCGGGGCGGCCATGCGCGCAGGGCTGATCGACGAGTACGTGATCGCCGCCCATCCGGTCCTGGTGGGCGGCGGCACCCCGTTCTTCACCGCACTGGACAACTGGGTGAACCTGAACCTGGTGGAGACCCGGACGTTTCCCGGCGGCGTGGTCCTGACCAGGTACGAGACGAGGCGCTGAGCGGCTTCCCGTGTCTAACGGCCCGGCCGCGGAATCCGAGACCCGCACGCGGACGGATCAGGTCTGCGCCATGTCCACGAACCGGGAGTAGTGGCCCTGGAAGGCGACCGTGATAGTCGCCGTCGGGCCGTTACGGTGCTTGGCCACGATCAGGTCGGCCTCGCCCGCGCGCGGCGACTCCTTCTCGTAGGCGTCCTCGCGGTGCAGCAGGATCACCATGTCGGCATCCTGCTCGATGGATCCGGACTCACGCAGGTCGGAGACCATCGGCTTCTTGTCGGTGCGCTGCTCGGGACCACGGTTGAGCTGCGAGAGCGCGATCACCGGGATCTCCAGCTCCTTGGCGAGCAGCTTGAGGTTACGGGACATGTCCGAGACCTCCTGCTGACGGCTCTCGGCGCGCTTGGAGCCGCCGGACTGCATCAGCTGCAGGTAGTCGATGACGACCAGCCTGATGTCGTTGCGCTGTTTCAGGCGGCGGCATTTGGCGCGGATCTCCATCATCGACAGGTTCGGCGAGTCGTCGATGAAGAGGGGGGCCGCGGAGACGTCGGGCATGCGGCGGGCCAGCCGGGTCCAGTCCTCGTCGGTCATCGTGCCGGAGCGCATGTGGTGCAGGGCGACGCGGGCCTCGGCGGACAGCAGGCGCATCGCGATCTCGTTGCGGCCCATCTCGAGGGAGAAGATGACGCTCGGCAGGTTGTGCTTGATCGACGCGGCCCGCGCGAAGTCCAGCGCGAGGGTGGACTTGCCCATGGCGGGACGGGCGGCGATGACGATCATCTGGCCCGGGTGCAGGCCGTTGGTGAGCGAGTCGAAGTCGGTGAAGCCCGTGGGCACGCCGGTCATCTCGCCGCTGCGGGAGCCGATCGCCTCGATCTCGTCGAGCGCGCCCTCCATGATGTCGCCGAGCGGGAGGTAGTCCTCACTGGTGCGCTGCTCGGTGACCGCGTAGATCTCGGCCTGGGCGCGGTTGACGATCTCGTCGACGTCGTCGTCGGCCGCGTATCCCATCTGGGTGATGCGGGTGCCCGCCTCGACCAGGCGGCGCAGGACGGCACGCTCGTGGACGATCTCCGCGTAGTACTCGGCGTTCGCCGCGGTCGGCACCGTCTGGACGAGGGTGTGCAGGTAGGAGGCGCCGCCGACCTTGTTGATCTCGCCGCGCTTGGTGAGCTCGGCGGCGATCGTGATGGGGTCGGCCGGCTCGCCCTTGGCATAGATGTCGAGGATCGCCTGGAAGATCGTCTCGTGGGCGGGCTTGTAGAAGTCGTGACCCTTGAGGATCTCGACGACGTCCGCGATCGCGTCCTTCGACAGGAGCATGCCGCCGAGGACGGACTGCTCGGCGTCGAGGTCCTGGGGTGGGACCCGCTCGAAGGACGCACCGCCGCCGTCCCACACCCCGTTGTCCCGGCCGCGGTCGTGCTGCTCGTCCCGGCCTCGTCCCCCGTCACCACGCCGGCGGGAGGCGGGCAGACGATCACTGGGACCGCTGTCGGCCCACGGATCGTCCAAGGGCTCGGAAATGCTCACCGAGCCACCTCCTCCCGTCCGCGGAGCGGACCTCGCCGTGCCCCTCATTTCTACGGCACGGCACTGACAACTGAAGCGGCCAACTCCGGTTCTGAGACGTCGGTTTTGTGTCGTTATCACGGCCGACGAAGGGAGCGGGCGCCGGACCACGGTAGGCCCGCGGGCACCGTCAGCCAATCTGGTTATCCACAGGGCATGTGGACGACGGCCCGGATGCTGTGGAGAACTCCGCGAAACCTGTGCACGACCCGGTGGACAGGCCTGTGAACAAGGTTCCGACTCTCTCCCCACCAGGTAGCTGACCTGCACGTTTTCCGTCCACCGGCTGTGCAGAACAAAAACTTCTCCGCTCGGGCCGAGATCGCTGCGAACGGTGTACGAAAGAGCACACGCCAAGATGACGAGTAAGGGACGCATAGGCTTTACATCTCTTACCTGTGGACGATTGGATTGGTGCTCATGACACAGGCTCCCGCGCCCTCCCGCGCCACCCGGCGACTGCACGACCGAGAGATCGTCGCGCTGGCCGTGCCGGCCTTCGGCGCGCTGGTGGCCGAGCCGCTGTTCGTGCTGGCCGACAGCGCGATCGTGGGCCACCTGGGGACCGCCCAACTCGCCGGTCTCGGTGTCGCCTCGGCTCTGCTCACGACAGCGGTGAGCGTCTTCGTCTTCCTCGCCTACGCCACCACCGCGGCCGTCGCCCGGCGGGTCGGTGCCGGCGACCTCCACGCCGCGATCCGTCAGGGCATGGACGGCATCTGGCTGGCGCTCCTGATCGGCATCACCGTGATCACCGTCGTCCTGCCCACGGCACCGGTGCTGGTGGACGTCTTCGGCGCCTCCGACACCGCGGCCCCCTACGCGACGACCTATCTGCGCATATCCGCCCTCGGCATCCCGGCCATGCTCGTCGTGCTCGCCGCGACCGGCGTCCTGCGCGGCTTGCAGGACACCAAGACACCGTTGTACGTGGCCGTCGCTGGCTTCGTCGCGAATGCCGTGCTCAACGCGGGCCTCGTCTACGGTGCCGGCCTGGGAATCGCGGGCTCCGCGTGGGGGACGGTCATCGCCCAGTGCGGGATGGCGGCGGTCTATCTCACGGTGGTCGTCCGCGGGGCCCGCGGCCACGGCGCCTCGCTGCGGCCCGACGCCACGGGGATCAGGGCCTGCGCACAGGCCGGCGCCCCGCTGCTGGTGCGCACGCTGTCCCTGCGGGCGATCCTGATGATCGCCACCGCTGTGGCCGCGCGGCTCGGTGACGCCGACATCGCGGCCCACCAGATCATCCTGTCCCTGTGGAGCCTGCTCGCCTTCGCCCTCGATGCCATCGCCATAGCCGGGCAGGCCATCATCGGGCGCTACCTGGGAGCCGGCGACACCCGAGGAGCACGCCAGGCATGCCGCCGGATGGTGGAGTGGGGCATCGCGGTCGGTGTCGTCCTGGGCGTGCTGGTCGTGATCGCTCGACCGGTCTTCCTGCCCTTGTTCACCAGTGACTCCGTCGTGAAGGTCGCAGCTCTGCCCGCCCTGGTGATCGTCGCTCTCTCACAGCCGGTCTGCGGTGTCGTCTTCGTGCTGGACGGCGTCCTGATGGGCGCCGGCGACGGCCCGTATCTGGCGTGGGCCATGCTGCTCACCCTGGCGGTCTTCACCCCGGCGGCTCTGCTCGTGCCGACGACGGGCGGCGGACTGACCGCCCTGTGGGCCGCCATGACGTTGATGATGACGGTGCGGATGCTGACCCTGTGGCTCCGCGCCCGGTCGGGCCACTGGCTGGTGACCGGGGCGACACGCTGAACGTTTCACGTGAAACGCTCCCCGTCGTCCGTATCCGTGGGACGCCCGGCGGCGGAAGCAGAGCACGGGCGGGACACCGGCAGGACGTGGCCGGAACGCCGACGGCATGCGGAAGGGGCCGCACCCAGCGGGTACGGCCCCTTCCCGGCTGTCCAGCCGAACGCGGCACTCAGGCCGCGACCACCTCGATGCTGACCTTGGCGGCAACCTCGGGGTGCAGACGCACGGACGTCTCGTGGGCGCCCAGGGTCTTGATCGGCGCACCGAGCTCGATGCGGCGCTTGTCGACCTCGGGGCCACCGGCAGCCTTGATCGCCGAGGCGATGTCGGCCGGGGTGACGGAACCGAAGAGGCGACCGGCGTCGCCGGAGCGGACCGCCAGACGGACCTTCACGCCCTCGAGCTGGGCCTTGACCTGGTTGGCCTGCTCGATGGTCTGGATCTCGTGGATCTTGCGAGCACGACGGATCTGCTCGACGTCCTTCTCGCCGCCCTTGGTCCAGCGGATCGCGAGCTTCCGCGGGACCAGGTAGTTGCGAGCGTAACCGTCCTTGACGTCGACGACGTCGCCCGCGGCACCGAGGCCGGAGACCTCGTGGGTGAGGATGATCTTCATCAGTAGGTCACCCTTCCTTTAGCGCGCGGTGGACGTGTAGGGCAGCAGCGCCATCTCACGGCTGTTCTTGACGGCCGTGGCGACGTCACGCTGGTGCTGCGTGCAGTTGCCGGTCACGCGGCGGGCACGGATCTTGCCGCGGTCGGAAATGAACTTCCGCAGCATGTTCGTGTCCTTGTAGTCCACGTACGTGACCTTGTCCTTGCAGAAAGCGCAGACCTTCTTCTTCGGCTTGCGCACAGGCGGCTTCGCCATGGTGTTTCTCCTGTGTGATCAAGAAGTGTGGGTACGGCCCGCCCCTCGGCCCGAGGCCTAGAAGGGGGGCTCGTCCGAGTAGCCGCCACCGCCGCCGCCGGAGTTACCGCCCCAGCCGCCGCCCTGGTTGCCACCGGCGGGAGCGCCGGTGGCCCACGGGTCGTCGGCGGGAGCCCCGCCGCCCTGCTGGCCGCCACCGGGGCCACCGCCCCAGCCGCCGCCACCCTGGCCGCCACCGCCACCGCCGCCGTAACCGCCCTGGCCACCGCGGCCGGTGGTCTTGGTGACCTTGGCCGTGGCGTTGCGCAGGCTGGCGCCGACTTCCTCGACGTCCAGTTCGTAGACCGTGCGCTTGACGCCCTCACGGTCCTCGTAGGACCGCTGCTTCAGCCGGCCCTGCACGATGACGCGCATGCCTCGCTGGAGCGACTCGGCGACGTTCTCCGCCGCCTGACGCCAGACGGAACAGGTCAGGAAGAGGCTCTCGCCGTCCTTCCACTCGTTCGTCTGGCGGTCGAAGGTGCGGGGAGTGGACGCGACACGGAACTTCGCGACCGCCGCACCGGAGGGGGTGAAGCGCAGCTCGGGGTCGTCGACAAGATTGCCGACGACCGTGATGACGGTCTCGCCTGCCATGGGGGAACCTCTCGGCGGGTTTGCTGCTGGCTGCTTGGTGCTGCTACTCGAATCCCGGGATCAGCTGAGCGGAAGGGCTCAGTGGGTCTCGGGACGGAGGACCTTGGTCCGGAGGACCGACTCGTTCAGGTTCATCTGGCGGTCGAGCTCCTTGACGACCGCAGGCTCGGCCTGCAGGTCGATGACCGAGTAGATGCCCTCGGGCTTCTTCTTGATCTCGTACGCGAGCCGACGACGGCCCCAGGTGTCGACCTTCTCCACCTTTCCGTTGCCCTCACGGACGACGGAGAGGAAGTTCTCGATCAGCGGGGAGACAGCGCGCTCCTCGAGATCGGGGTCGAGGATGACCATCACCTCGTAGTGACGCATGTGGAACCCACCTCCTTTGGACTCAGCGGCCACGGTCGTTCCGTGGCAGGAGGGTTGTGATGCGTACGCAACGGTATAGGCCGCCACTGACAATCGGGGCCCTTCGCGAAAGACCCCACCGTGACATGGGCAGACACCGTGCAGAAGGTACAGAGTACCTGCAGGGCGGCTTCCGGTTGAAATCCGGCCTCCGGGACCGTCACTCTGTACACATCGGGTGTGTATGGCGCTACGGTGCGCCGTCTTCCGCAGGAGGTGCCCATATGGCACAGGCAATGCGACCCAACACCGTCGGAGGCCTCTTCGCCACGGACGGCAAGCCCCATCCGCTCCAGGACACCCTGCTGGTGGTGACCGGGGTGCTCGGAGTCCTCGCGTTCGTGACGGGCTTCTTCGGCGATCTGCACCTGCTCAGCTCGTGGACCGGCCTGATCGGCATCCTCACGGGCGCGTACGGGCAGTGGATCTCGGTGACGACGCGCGAGCGCTTCGGGCTCGTTCTGGGGCTCGGCGCCTCCGCGGTCGGGTTCTTCCTCGGCATGGCGCACGGCGGCCTCTTCGGCGGGGTCGTCGGCTGACGCCGCGGACACCGTCCACAGGACATCGCACAGCACCCTGCGGGCCGCCTCGGCGGCCCGCAGGCCCGGCGTGGCTTCCGCATGCCCAGTCGGGGCGCTCGTAAGGCGCAGTAGGCTTCGCGCGAGAGCCGGAGCCCCTGTACCCATGGGGACACACCAGCCCGAGGAGCGCCCCGAATGAGCCTGACCCTGAGGACGATCAGTCGCGAGCAGCATCTGGCGTACATCCAGAGCCTGCCGTCGGCGAGCCACATGCAGGTTCCGGCCTGGGCTGACGTCAAGGCGGAGTGGCGCTCGGAGAATCTCGGCTGGTTCGACGGGAAGACGGGCGAACTGGTCGGCGTGGGCCTCGTCCTGTACCGGCAGCTGCCGAAGATCAAGCGCTACCTCGCCTATCTGCCCGAGGGCCCGGTCATCAACTGGTTCGCGCCGAATCTCACCGACTGGCTGGAACCGATGCTCGCGCACCTCAAGCAGCAGGGCGCGTTCTCGGTGAAGATGGGCCCGCCGGTGATCATCCGGCGCTGGGAGGCCACCTCCATCAAGGCCGGCATCCAGGACCCGGACGTGAAGCGTCTGCGCGACATCGAGGCCGACTTCATCGAGCCGCGCGCCTTCGAGGTCGCCGACAAGCTGCGCCGGATGGGCTGGCAGCAGGGCGAGGACGGCGGCGCCGGCTTCGGCGATGTCCAGCCCCGCTACGTCTACCAGGTGCCGCTGGCCAACCGCTCCCTGGAAGAGGTCCACAAGAACTTCAACCAGCTGTGGCGCCGCAACATCAAGAAGGCCGAGAAGGCCGGCGTCGAGGTCGTCCAGGGCGGTTACCAGGACCTGGAGGAGTGGCAGCGGCTGTACGAGATCACGGCCGTGCGCGACCACTTCCGGCCCCGCCCGCTGTCGTACTTCCAGCGCATGTGGACGGCCCTCAACACCGAGGACCCCAACCGCATGCGGCTGTACTTCGCCCGGCACAACGGTGTGAACCTGTCGGCCGCGACGATGCTGATCGTCGGCGGGCACGTCTGGTATTCCTACGGCGCCTCCGACAACATCGGCCGCGAGGTCCGGCCCTCGAACGCGATGCAGTGGCGGATGCTGCGGGACGCCTACGCGCTGGGCGCGACCGTCTACGACCTGCGCGGCATCTCCGACTCGCTGGACGAGTCCGACCACCTCTTCGGCCTGATCCAGTTCAAGGTGGGCACGGGCGGGCAGGCCGCCGAGTACCTCGGCGAGTGGGACTTCCCGCTCAACAAGCTGCTCCACAAGGCGCTCGACATCTACATGTCGCGCCGCTGACGTCACGTTCAGTGATTCCATACCTCTGACACACCGCAGCCACGAGAAAGGTTCCAGGTCCGGCCATGGCGCTCACGCTCTACGTCGACACCGCGCGCTGGCGGGCGCACCACAAGCACGTGCAGGAGCAGTTCCCGGGGCTCGTCCCGGTCTGCAAGGGCAACGGCTACGGCTTCGGGCACGAGCGGCTGGCGGAGGAGGCCACGCGGCTGGGCGCGGACATCCTCGCCGTCGGTACGACGTACGAGGCCGCGCGCATCAAGGACTTCTTCAGTGGGGACCTGCTGGTGCTGACGCCGTACCGGCGCGGTGAGGAGCCCGTCCCGCTGCCCGACCGGGTGGTGCGCTCGGTGTCGTCCGTCGACGGCGTGTACGGCCTGGTGGGCGCCCGTGTGGTGATCGAGGTGATGTCCTCGATGAAGCGCCACGGTGTGAGCGAGCAGGACCTGCCGCAGCTGCACTCCGCCATAGAGAACGTCCGCCTCGAGGGCTTCGCCATCCACCTGCCGCTGGACCGGACGGACGGCTCGGACGCCGTCGAGGAGGTCATCGGCTGGATGGACCGTCTGCGGGCGGCCCGGCTGCCGCTGCACACGATGTTCGTCAGCCACCTGAAGGCGGAGGAACTGACTCGGCTGCAGCAGCAGTTCCCGCAGACGCGCTTCCGCGCCCGGATCGGCACGCGGCTGTGGCTGGGCGACCACGAGGCCACGGAGTACCGGGGAGCGGTCCTGGACGTCACCCGTGTCGCCAAGGGCGACCGCTTCGGCTACCGGCAGCAGAAGGCGGCCTCGGACGGTTTCCTGGTGGTCGTGGCGGGCGGTACGTCGCACGGGGTGGGCCTGGAGGCCCCCAAGGCGCTGCACGGCGTCATGCCGCGTGCCAAGGGCGTCGCCCGGGCCGGCCTGGCGACGGTCAACCGGAATCTCTCCCCGTTCGTCTGGGGCGGCAAGCAGCGCTGGTTCGCCGAGCCGCCGCACATGCAGGTCTCCATCCTCTTCGTGCCCGCGGACGCGCCCGAGCCGAAGGTGGGTGACGAGCTGGTGGCCCATCTGCGGCACACCACCACGCAGTACGACCGGCTCGTGGACGTCTGAGCGGCACCCCGCCCGCACGGCGAAGGCCGGACCCGGAGGACTTCCGGGTCCGGCCTTCGTCGTGCTCCGCCTTGCCTGTGGCCCGTTCGTTCAGAGTTCGTCCGTCGGGGACGCCGTTCCTCGGGAGCCCCATTCCACGTGCGGCCCGTCGAACGAGGGGACGTGCCCGCGGCGGGCGCGGGCCGCGGAGCCGAGGACGAAGACGTCCTCCGCTCCGTCGAGCACGCCCCCCGAGGGGTCGTCGTCACCGGAGCGGCGCACCGGGTCCCGTTCCGGCATGAGGATGTCCCGGACCACCATGACGCACAGGTACAGGGTGCCCAGCAGGTGGACGGCGATGGCCCAGTGGTAGCCCTCCTGGGGCAGGCCCTTGTGGGCCTCGCCGCTGGTCGTGTAGGCGAGGTACATCCAGATGCCCAGGTAGTACAGGACCTCGCACGCCTGCCAGATCAGGAAGTCCCGCCATTTGGGCCGCGCCAGCACGGCGAGCGGGACCAGCCACAGGACGTACTGCGGGGAGTAGACCTTGTTGGTGAGGATGAACGCCGCGACGATCAGGAACGCGAGCTGGGCGAAGCGCGGCCGGCGGGGAGCTGTCATGGTGAGCACCGCGATGCCCACGCCGCACAGCAGCACCAGAGCCGTGGCCAGGTTGTTGACCGTGTCGGTGGTCAGCGGGTCGGTCGAGTTCTGGGCCATGATCAGCCAGAAGGACCCGAAGTCCACGCCCCGGTCATGGCTGAACCTGTAGAACTGCACCCAGCCGTTCCAGGCGAACAGCATCACCGGCAGGTTCACCACGAGCCAGGAGACGACCGCCCCGCCCAGCCCCCGGCCGAACTCCCGCCACCTGCCCGACCGCCAGCACAGCAGGAACAGCGGCCACAGCAGGAACACCGGGTACAGCTTGGCGGCCGTGGCGAGCCCCAGGAGGACACCGAAGGCCAGGGAGCGGCCCCGCGACCACATGAGCATCGCCGCGGCCGTCAGGGCGACCGCCAGCAGGTCCCAGTTGATGGTGGCGGTCAGCGCGAAGGCGGGCGCCAGGGCGAGCAGCAGGCCGTCCCAGGGCCGCCGGGCGTGCGTACGGGTCACGCTGACGGCGATGACGGCCGCGCAGACCATCAGCATCCCGGCGTTGACCATCCAGTACCACTGCTCCTGGTCCTGGATGCTGCCGCTGCCCGGCGTGAGCCACGCGGCGACCTCCATGAACACGCCGGTCAGCACGGGGTACTCGAGGTACGGCATGTCGCCGGGAAGCTTGTCGAAGTACGGTACAAGCCCTTCGGCGAAGCCCCGCCCCTGGTACAGGTGCGGAATGTCCGAGTAGCAGGCCTTCGTGTACTGGGAGCTGGCGCCGTAGAACCAGGCGCCGTTGTAGCAGGGCGCCTTCTGGATCAGGCCGAGGGCGAACATGCCGATCGCGACCAGCGCGACGACCCGGACCGGTGTCCACCAGGACGTCCCGAGCAGGGCGCGCCGCCCGAGGGGGCCGCCGATCAGCTCGCTGCCGGAGCGGGCGACCTCGTCCTCCCTGGTCGGCAGCACCGGGTCCGGCTCGTGCGCGCTCGCTTGCGTCGATTCTGCACTGGGCATGCCGCACATCCTGCCGTACGTGCCCGGGGATACGCCGAGGGCCGCCGCACCTGTTCCGGTGCGGCGGCCCTGTTTTGCGTTTCACGTGAAACATGTGCTCGTTTCACGTGAAACATCCGTGCTGGGCGTTTTGGCGGTGGCCCGGTCCGTCAACCGAAGATGCCGCCGTTGCCGTTGCCTCTGTTGTTGCCGGTTCCGGAGGTGTCCGTGGGCGTCGGCGAGGAGGTGACGCCTCCGTCCGTGCCGCCGGTGTTCGTCCCGCCGGTGTCGTTGCACTGCCAGCCGAACTTGCAGGAGTCGCTCGGCGACGGTGTCGGGCTCTGCAGCGTCTCGCTCGGCGTCGGGCTCGGCGTCGGGCTGGCCTCCGGCGTGTCGCTGGCCGTCGGAGTGGGCGTCGGGCTCGGGACGTCGTTGACCACCTCGCCGATGTCCTCGGGCGTCGGGAAGTCCTTCGCCGGCGTGCCCTTCAGCGCCTCCGCCATGTAGTCGTGCCAGATCTCGGCCGGGAACGAGGCGCCGTGGATCTTCTCCTGGCCGCCGGTTCCGTACATCTCCTCGAAGGTGCGGTTCTTCTTGGTCTCGTCGTCGTCGTACCGGAACATCGTGATCGACGTCGACAGCTGCGGGGTGTAGCCCACGAACCAGGCCGACTTGTTGCCGTCGGTGGTACCGGTCTTGCCGGCGACCTCACGGCCGGGCAGCTGGGCGTTGGTACCCGTGCCCTTCTCGACCACGGTCTTCAGCACGTCCGTGACGTTGTCGGCGACCGCCGCGGTGAACGCCTGCTTGCTCCGCACCTTGTGGGCGTAGACCGTGCCTTCGCTGCTGGTGACCTTCTGCACGGAGTACGGGTCACGCTGCTCGCCGCTGGCCGCGAAGGTGGCGTACGCCCCCGCCATCCGGATCGCGCTCGGGTCGGAGATACCGATCGAGAACGACGGGAAGCTGGTGCCGGTCAGGCTGTCCGCCTTGATGCCGGCGTCGACGGCCGCCTCCTTCACCTTGTCCAGCCCGACGTCCATGCCGAGCTGCACGAAGGCGGAGTTCACCGACTCGCGCATCGCCTCACGAAGGTCGATCCGGTAGTCCGGCGGGCTGCCGAGCGACTGGTTGCCGTCGTTGGTCTGCAGCCACTCCTCGCCCTTCTCGTTCTTCCAGACCGTCCCGTCGTAGTCCTTGATCTTCAGCTTGTTCTTGCCGCTGTACAGACTCTTGGGGGAGACCTGGGTGCGCTCGTCCTGCGCCTGCTCGGTCCCGAGGTCGGGGTCGCGCACACCCCACTTCATGGCTGCGGCGAGCACGAACGGCTTGAAGGTCGAACCGACCTGGGCGCCGGTGACATCGGCGTTGTTGGTGAAGTGCTTGGTGGCGTCCTCGCCGCCGTAGATGGCCTTGATCGCCCCGGTCGCCGGGTCCACGGACGCCCCGCCGAACTGGACGTGGGTGTCCGTGTCCGGGCGCAGTTTGGGCTTGATGTTGGCCTTCCGGACGTTCTTGACGGCCGTCTCGAGCGCCTTGACCTTCTTCTTGTCGAAGGTCGTGTAGACCGAGTAGCCGCCCTGCTGCAGGTCGTCGGCGGTGATGTCGGTGTTGTTGATGATGTAGGCCTTGGCGAGGTCGACGAGGTAGCCGACCTGGCCGCTGAGCGCGGTGTTCGACCGCGGGTTCTGCACCTTGGGGAGCTTGGGGTACTTCGCCCGCGTCGAGGCGTCCAGGTGGCCGTACTCGACCATCTTGTCGAGCGTGTCCTGCATCTGGACCGTGGCACGCCTGCGGTTGGCCTCGGGCGTGGCGGCCGGGTCGATGGACGTCGCCCCCGCCGGGTCGTAGTACGTGGCGCCCTTCAGCATCGCCGCCAGGAAGGCGCACTCGCCCTCGTTGAGGTCGACGGCGTCCTTGTTGAAGTACGCCCGCGCGGCGGCCTGGATCCCGTAGGCGTTGCGCCCGTAGTACGCGGAGTTCAGGTAGCCGGCCATGATGGCGTCCTTCTTCATCTCGGCACCCACCTTGATCGAGACGAAGATCTCCTTGAACTTCCGGGAGATGGTCTGCGACTGGTCGTTCAGCATCGCGTTCTTCACGTACTGCTGAGTGATGGTGGAGCCGCCCTGCGTCTCACCGCCCCTGGCCATGTTGAACACGGCGCGGGCGATGCCCTTGGGGTCGATGCCGCTGTCGGTGTAGAAGGTCTTGTTCTCCTGGGAGATGACGGCGAACCGCATCGCCTCGGGGATCTGCGAGAGGTTGACGATCTGGCGGTTGGTCTCACCACCGGTGGCGACCATCTCGGAGCCGTCGGACCAGTAGTAGACGTTGTTCTGCGCCGTGGCCGTCTTGGCGACGTCGGGGATGCCCACGAGGGCGTACCCCACGCCGGCGACCGCCACCATGCCGCCGAAGAAGGCGATGAAGAGGCCGGTCACCAGCTTCCAGGACGGCACCCAGCGCGCAGCGCCGTACTTGCCCGCGCGCGGGTAGTCGATCAGACGCTTCTTGTCGGGGACGGCGGCGCGCCCGCGGCCTCGTCCCGGCGGCCCGCTCGGGCCACCGGGTGCCCCGCGGCGGCCCGAGCGGCCGGGTTCGGGCGCCCTGCGGCGGCCGCCCCCGTTTCTCTGTGCCGCACGCCGGGCATCGGCGCGGCCTCCGTAGGACCGCTCCTCGCCTCCCGGCCCGTAGGGATCCGACCCGTACGCGTCGGAAGGAGACCCGGTGGCGCCTCGCGGTGCCGCACGGCGGCCGGAGGACGAGCCGGACTGGCCACGTCGGGCCGCGGCACGTCCGCCTCCCTGCGGCTGCGGCGGTTTGCGACGGTGCTCGCTCATCGAACGACTACTCCTCGGGCAGGCGCACCCTTGCGCGCCTGTCAACGGCGGCTGGTTTCCGGTCCCCCCGAAGTACGGATGTGGTCGGTCGCTCATTCACCCGTACTGCACCGAGGACGATGACGCCCCCTCGCGTCACTCGGTTCCCGGTGGTGTGCATGGCGCACAGACTACGCACCGCCAAAACCCACCGAGCACAGAAGTTCACCTCAAACCAGGCAACTTGCCCCGGATGAATAAGTGATGTGACCCCGTTCACCGTTTCCCCACTTGTCGCATCCGGGCGGCCGTTCTATCGTCTTGATGTATCGAGTCGATACATCAGCGCGAGATAAGGACGGGGGCGAGAGGATGAGCCGACGTTCCGGCATCCTCGAGTTCGCCGTACTCGGCCTTCTCCGCGAGTCCCCGATGCACGGCTACGAGCTGCGGAAACGGCTCAATACGTCACTGGGAGTGTTCCGGGCGTTCAGCTACGGGACGCTGTACCCCTGCCTCAAGACGCTGGTCGCGAACGGCTGGTTGATCGAGGAGCCGGGGACCACCACCGAGGACGCCCTCGCCGCTCCGCTCGCGGGACGTCGCGCCAAGATCGTCTACCGGTTGACGGCGGAAGGTAAGGAACACTTCGAGGAACTGCTCTCGCAGACCGGCCCCGACGCCTACGAGGACGAGCACTTCGCCGCCCGTTTCGCCTTCTTCGGGCAGACGTCGCGCGACGTACGCATGCGCGTGCTCGAGGGCCGCCGCAGCCGGCTGGAGGAGCGGCTGGAGAGGATGCGTGCCTCCCTGGTGCGCACCCGGGAGCGCCTCGACGACTACACACTCGAGCTCCAGCGCCACGGGATGGAGTCCGTGGAGCGCGAAGTGCGCTGGCTGAACGAGCTCATCGAGAGCGAGCGGGCCGGGCGGGACCTCAGCGGTTCAGCGTCCGGGGGGTCCGCTCAGCAGGACACCACATCTGGAGCGCCGGGCGGCCTGCCCCGGCCCGGGGACACCCCCGGGCCGGATACGCCCGGCGACACCGCCACGTGACGGTCCACTCAGGACCTCACTCGTACACACAGGGAGCAACCGGAATGGGTTCGGTTCGCGTAGCCATCGTCGGCGTGGGCAACTGCGCCGCGTCGCTGGTGCAGGGAGTCGAGTACTACAAGGACGCCGACCCGGCGTCCAAGGTCCCCGGCCTGATGCACGTGCAGTTCGGTGACTACCACGTCCGCGACGTCGAGTTCGTCGCCGCGTTCGACGTCGACGCGAAGAAGGTCGGCCTGGACCTCGCGGACGCGATCGGCGCGTCGGAGAACAACACCATCAAGATCTGCGACGTGCCGCACACCGGCGTCACGGTCCAGCGCGGCCACACCCTCGACGGCCTCGGCAAGTACTACCGCCTCACCATCGAGGAGTCCGACGCCGAGCCGGTCGACGTCGTCCAGATCCTCAAGGACAAGCAGGTCGACGTTCTGGTCTGCTACCTGCCCGTGGGCTCCGAGGACGCGGCGAAGTTCTACGCCCAGTGCGCCATCGACGCCAAGGTCGCCTTCGTCAACGCCCTTCCGGTCTTCATCGCCGGCACCAAGGAGTGGGCGGACAAGTTCACCGAGGCGGGCGTGCCGATCGTCGGCGACGACATCAAGTCCCAGGTCGGCGCCACCATCACGCACCGCGTCATGGCGAAGCTGTTCGAGGACCGCGGTGTGATCCTGGACCGCACGATGCAGCTGAACGTCGGCGGCAACATGGACTTCAAGAACATGCTCGAGCGCGAGCGCCTGGAGTCCAAGAAGATCTCCAAGACGCAGGCCGTCACCTCCCAGATCCCCGACCGGGACCTCGGTGAGAAGAACGTCCACATCGGCCCGTCCGACTACGTCGCCTGGCTCGACGACCGCAAGTGGGCGTACGTCCGCCTCGAGGGCCGCGCCTTCGGTGACGTCCCGCTGAACCTCGAGTACAAGCTCGAGGTCTGGGACTCCCCGAACTCCGCCGGCGTCATCATCGACGCCCTGCGCGCCGCGAAGATCGCCAAGGACCGCGGCATCGGCGGCCCGATCCTGTCCGCGTCCTCGTACTTCATGAAGTCCCCGCCGGTCCAGTACTTCGACGACGAGGCCCGCGAGAACGTCGAGAAGTTCATCCGCGGCGAGGTCGACCGCTAAGCACGCACCGAGACCGCTCCTGCCAGGGCCTGAGGGTCCCCGGGTCGTAGGACCCGGGGACCCTCCGTGTGTGAGGCTGTGATCCATGGCCGTCGTCCGTGACCTGCGCACGCTGCTGCGCTTCAGGAACTTCCGGCGCCTGCTCGCCGTGCGACTGCTGTCGCAGGGCGCCGACGGCGTCTACCAGGTCGCGCTCGCCGCCTACGTGGTCTTCTCGCCGGAGAGACAGACCTCGGCCGCCGCGATCGCCTCCGCGATGGCGGTCCTGCTGCTTCCCTACTCCCTGGTGGGCCCCTTCGCCGGCGTCCTGCTGGACCGCTGGCGCCGACGGCAGGTCTTCCTCCACGGCAACCTGATCCGCGCGGTGATGGCGTCGGCGACCGCCCTGCTGATGATCGGCCGCGCCCCGGACTGGCTGTTCTACGTCTCCGCCCTGTGCGTCACCGGCGTCAACCGCTTCATCCTGGCGGGCCTGTCCGCCGCACTGCCACGCGTCGTCGACGACGAGCGCCTGGTGGTGGCCAACTCCCTCTCCCCGACCGCCGGTACGCTCGCCGCGACCGCGGGCGGCGGACTCGCCTTCCTGGTCCGGCTGGCATTCGCGGACAGCGACGCCGCCGTGGTGCTGCTGGGGGCGTCCCTGTACCTGTGCGCGGCCCTCGCGTCGCTGCGTATCGCGCCGGACGAGCTGGGACCGGAACCGGAGCTGGTGCGGCCCCGGCTGCTGACGGCGCTCAGCGGCAGCGCCCGTGACCTGGTGGCGGGTGTGCGTCACCTCGCCGCCCCGCCGCGGCGGGAAGCCGCCTGGGCGCTGATGACCATGACGCTCATGCGCTTCTGCTACGGCGCGCTGCTGGTCATACTGCTGATGCTGTGCCGGTACGCCTTCACCTCCACCACCGAGAGCGGACTCGCCCTGCTGGGGCTGGCGCTGGGGGTGTCCGGCGCCGGCTTCTTCGCGGCGGCCGTCGTGACGCCGTGGGCCGCGGGACGTCTCGGGCCCGGCTGGTGGATCGTCACGTGCGCCGCGACCGCCGCGGTTCTGGAACCGGCCCTCGGCCTGTCGTTCGCCAGGACTCCCATGCTGGCCGCGGCGTTCGTCCTGGGACTGACGACTCAGGGTGCGAAGATCGCCACGGACACGATCGTGCAGTCCTCGGTCGACGACGCCTTCCGGGGCCGCGTCTTCTCCGTCTACGACGTGCTGTTCAACGTGGCCTTCGTCGGCGCGGCGGGAACGGCCGCGCTGATTCTGCCTCCTGACGGCCGCTCGGCTTTCCTGGTCGTCATGGTGGCCGTGACGTATGGATCGGTTGCTGCCGCTATGGCCCGCTATGAGCGCCGGTAAGTGTCACATCAAAGCCACAGAGTCCTTATCGACTGCAGCGTTGTCAGTGGGGGCCGGTAGCTTACGTGGGTCTTACTCGCGTCTTACGCGTCACGTACCCATGCTTTTAGGGGGACCCCCAAGTGACAACTCCGCCTCAGGGCCAGAACCCGTTCGCCCAGGGCCAGCAGCCCTACGGCCAGCCTCAGGGCCAGGCCCCGTACCCGCCCCAGGGCGGCTACCCGCAGCAGCCGGGCCAGCCCGGGTTCCCCCAGCCCGGCGCCGCGCCCTACGCCCCCGTGCCGCCGCAGCCCAGCCGCAAGCTCGGCTTCAAGGCGATCAAGGGCATCGTCATCGCCGTCGTCGCCCTCGGCGTGGTCGTCGGCGGTTACATAGCCAGCCGCGACGACGCCAACACGGCCGCCGTCGGCGACTGCATGCACCGCGGCAACACCGACGACAACAACCCGGACCTCGAGGTCGTCGAGTGCAGCTCGGCGAAGGCCCAGTACGTCGTGCTCGCCAAGATCGAGGGCACCTACTCCGCACTCACCGCAGAGAGCAAGTGCACGGAGAAGGCCAAGGACTTCCAGTACTCGTACACCGAGTCCGGCGACGGCAGTGACTTCCTGCTCTGCCTGAAGGACTACAAGAAGTAGCCCAGACATACGGAGGGGCGGTGTTTCACGTGAAACACCGCCCCTCCGGCGTTCTGGTCATGTTTCACGTGAAACATGAGCCGCCATTGACGTCAGCCCTGCTCGGCCCACCACTCCTTGAGGGCCGCCACCGCCGCGTCGTACTCCATCGGGCCGTTCTCCAGGCGGAGCTCCAGCAGGTGCTTGTAGGCGCGGCCGACAGCGGGGCCGGGGCCCACGCCCAGGACCTCCATGATCTGGTTGCCGTCGAGGTCCGGGCGGATCGCGTCGAGCTCTTCCTGCTCCTGAAGGTGGGCGATGCGCTCCTCCAGTCCGTCGTAGGCACGGGAGAGCGCCGCGGCCTTCCGCTTGTTGCGCGTCGTGCAGTCCGAGCGGGTCAGCTTGTGGAGTCGGTCGAGGAGCGGGCCGGCGTCACGGACGTAACGGCGGACCGCGGAGTCCGTCCACTCGCCCGTGCCGTATCCGTGGAAGCGCAGGTGGAGTTCGACCAGGCGCGAGACGTCCTTGACCAGCTCGTTGGAGTACTTGAGGGCCGTCATCCGCTTCTTGGTCATCTTGGCGCCGACCACCTCGTGGTGGTGGAAGGAGACCCGGCCGTCCTTCTCGAACCGGCGGGTGCGCGGCTTGCCGATGTCATGCAGGAGGGCGGCCAGGCGGAGCGCCAGGTCGGGACCGCTCTGCTCCAGCGCGATCGCCTGTTCCAGGACGATCAGGGTGTGCTCGTAGACGTCCTTGTGGCGGTGGTGTTCGTCACTCTCCAGACGCAGCGCCGGCAGCTCGGGCAGCGCATGGTCGGCGAGACCCGTGTCCACCAGCAGCGTCAGCCCCTTGCGCGGGTGCGCCGACAGGATCAGCTTGTTCAGCTCCTCCCGCACCCGCTCGGCCGAGACGATCTCGATGCGGCCCGCCATCTCCTTCATGGCCGCCACCACCTCGGGAGCCACCTCGAAGTCGAGCTGCGCGGCGAAGCGCGCGGCCCGCATCATGCGCAGCGGGTCGTCCGAGAAGGAAGCCTCGGGCGTGCCCGGGGTGCGCAGCACCCGTGCGGCGAGGTCGTCGCGCCCGCCGTACGGGTCGATGAAGCGCCGCTCCGGCAGCGCGAGGGCCATCGCGTTCACGGTGAAGTCACGCCGGACGAGATCCTCGTCGATGGAGTCGCCGTACGACACCTCGGGCTTGCGCGAGGTGCGGTCGTAGGCCTCCGACCGGTAGGTCGTCACCTCGATCTGGTAGCCGTCCTTCTGGGCCCCCACCGTCCCGAAGGCGATGCCGACCTCCCACACGGCGTCCGCCCAGGGCCGGACGATCTTCAGGACGTCTTCGGGGCGGGCATCGGTCGTGAAATCCAGGTCGTTGCCGAGCCGCCCGAGCAGCGCGTCCCTGACCGAACCGCCGACCAGAGCAAGCGAGAACCCGGCCTCCTGGAAGCGGCGGGCGAGGTCGTCGGCGACAGGGGCGACCCGCAATGGTTCGCTCATCGCGGGCAGCTCCTGGTTCACGGCGCTGGCGGAGTCTTCGTTGGCGTTCGGCACAACAGAAGAGGGTACGTGGCCCGGGCGACCTCGGGCGCCCCCATTCGACGCACACGGACATTCCATCCGATATCAGCTCAAGAATGGCATTCAAGGGCGCAATGCGGCTCTAACCTCTCTTGTCCGTATATACGCGACGGAAGATTCCCTGCTCCTCGATCTTGTGGAGTGGTCCGCGGCACTTCCCCTCAGCGGGCATCGTTACCATGCGTGGACGCACATTCCGACGACCACTGACGACGACGAGGGACGGGCGAGCGCGTGGCCGAGGCGGCAGACTTCCAGGGGATGAGTTCCTCACCTGCCCGCCGGTGGCTGCGGCGCACCGGCTCCCTGCTCGCCGGGGCGCCTCTTCTCGCCGGCCTCCTGCAGCTGCCTTCGCCCGCCGCCGCGCACGCCGCCGGGCCGGCCTCTGCGGTGCGGGCCTCCGGCTCCGGCTCGGTGGCCGTCGCCCTCGACTCGCTCAGCCCCGGCCTTCCGCAGGACGGGGACACGCTGACCGTGACCGGCACGGTCACCAACAACGGCAAGCAGGCCGTCACCGGCGCCCATGTGGGCCTGCGCGTGGGCCCGCAGCTCCGCACCCGCTCGGCCATCGAGAATGCCGCCCAGAGCAGCGGCGAGGTCCCGGTGCCGGTCGGCCGGGAGGTGGGCGGCAAGTACGTGGAGAAGTTCGACGAGCTGGCCCCCGGTGTCGCCGAGCACTTCAGCATCTCCGTGCCGGTCGACAAGCTGGACCTGGGCTCCGACGGCGTCTACGAGTTCATGGTCTCGCTGTCCGGACAGACCTCCGCACAGCCCTGGGAGCAGGTCCTCGGCGTCCGGCGGACCTTCCTGCCCTGGAAGCCGGACGAGGCCGCCGCCAAGACCAGGACGACGTTCCTGTGGCCGCTCGTGTCCACCGTCCACATGACGGCGGAGACGGGGTCGAACGAACAGCAGACGCCGGTCTTCCTCAACGACGATCTCGCCGCGGAGATCTCGCCCGGAGGCCGCCTCGACGAGATGCTGTCGCTGGGCGCCGGCCTCGACGTCACCTGGGTGGTCGACCCGGATCTGCTGGCCTCCGTCGACGCCATGACCCGCAGCTACAAGATCCAGACCGGCAGCGGTACCCCCAGGGCCGGCACGCACCAGGCGGTCGCCAAGCAGTGGCTCGCCGAACTGCAGAGGGCGGTGGCCGGCAAGGAGGTCGTCGCACTGCCCTTCGGGGATCCCGACCTGGCCTCCATCGCGCACAACGGCACGAGCGTCACCGGCTCGCTCAGTCACCTCAAGGAGGCGACCGACGTCGTCGCCAACACGGTGGAGCCGATCCTCCACGTGAAGCCGAACACCGACTTCGCCTGGCCCGTGGACGGCGCGGTCGACCCGTCGATCGTCAAGGTGGCCACCTCCGCCGGCGCCGACAAGATCATCGCCCGCAGCGACAGCCTCCAGGAGACCGGCGACCTGCCGTACACGCCGTCCGCGGCCCGCCCCATCGGCGGCGGCACCACCGCGGTGGTCGCCGACGCCCGGCTGTCGACGGCGTTCCAGGGCGACCTGACGAAGGCCTCCGGCACCACGCTGGCCATGCAGCGGTTCCTGGCCCTGAGCCTGGCCCTCAACGCCCAGTCGGACAGGACGCGCAGCGTCGTCGTCGCCCCGCAGCGCATGCCGACCGTGCGTCAGGCCCACGCGATGGCCGACGCGCTGAGCGCACTCCAGAGCGGCACCTGGTCGGAGTCCCAGGAACTCGCCGCGACCGCCGCCGCCAAGCCCGATCCGGGCGCCACGACGAGGATCCCCTCCAGGTCCGACTACCCCTCGGCGCTGCGCCGGCAGGAGCTGCCGCGGTCCGCGTTCGAGCAGACCGCGACCACGCAGGACAAGCTCGACAACTTCAAGGTGATCCTCACCGACGAGTCCCGGGTGGTCACCCCCTTCGGACGGGCGATGAACCGGGAGATGTCCACGTCGTGGCGCGGGCGCGCCCGCGCCACGGAGAGCTTCCGCGGCAGCGTGGAGTCCCATCTCGACGACCTGACCGGCCAGGTCAAGCTGATCGACAAGTCCGACACCAAACTCTCCGGACGCAGCGCCACGATCCCCGTGACCGTGCAGAACAACCTGGTGCAGGGCGTCGGGCACCTGGTGCTGCGCCTCAGCTCGACGAGCCCCACCCGCCTGCAGATCCGCGGCGACGCCTTCGACGAGCAGCCCGTCACGGTGTCCGGCGGGCACAGCCAGACGGTGAAGTTCACCACCTCGGCCAGGGCCAACGGCCAGGCCACGGTGATCGCCCAGCTGTACACGGAGGACGGCCAGGCGTACGGCGCACCCGTCAGGTTCGAGGTCAAGGTCACCGAGTTCACCGCCACTGTGATGCTCGTCATCGGCGGCGGCTTCCTCCTGCTCGTCCTCGCCGGCTTCCGCATGTACACCCAGCGCAAGCGCGCCGCCGCCCGCGGCGCAGAGGACGACGGTCCCGACGAGGCGGCACCGACGGCCGACGGCCCGGAGAACCCCGGGGACCCGGAGGACCGTCCTGACAAGGAGTCCGGCACCGACGCCCGGGCGGACGACCCGGACCAGCCGAGTGACCGGACACCGGACACCGCGGCGGAAAGCACAGACCCGTCCGGCACGGGTGAGAGAGTGGACCGTTGAGGATGTCGTGGCCGGTCGGCCCGGGACGATGAGGTGGGGTAACCATGAACGCGCCGTACGACGGTGACCGCGGCCAGGCTGCGGGCAGCCCGGGGCACCCCGAGGGCCCGCCGCCCGAGCACGGCCAGGTACCGTCGCAGTCCTCCGGCGACATGTACCTCCAGGACGCCTACGACCAGGACCCCTACCGCGAGCAGGGCCTCTCCGCGCAGGACCCCGTCGCCGAGGCGCTCTACGACCGCGCCGCGCACCCCCCGCCGCCCGCGGGCACGTACGAGCCTCAGCAGCCGCTGTACTCGCAGCCGCCCCGGTCGGCGCACGGGCCCGACCCGCGGGTGTGGGCGCAGACCCCGGCCCCCGAGCCGGACGGCCCCAGCCGGCACCTGCCCTACGGCGACGATCCGCGCACGACGCAGTACGTGGGCGTCGACGACCTGGTCACCCAGGCCGGCGAGGAGCGCCACCAGCCGGATGCCTTCGCCCATCTCTTCCGCGACCAGCAGCAGGACGGCGGGCCCCGGCTTCCGGTGGACTCCCGGGCGGTGCCGGGCCCGGCCGCGCCCCCGCGCGGGCCGGAGCCGGCCGTGGCGGTCCCGGTGCCGGTGCCGGCGGACGACCGGACCATGAACCTGGGCACCGCCACGGAGCCTCCCGCACCGGCTCCCGCACCCGCCGCCAAGAAGGGCGGCCGCGCGTCGGGCCTGCTGAAGTCGAGCGCCGTGATGGCGGCGGGCACGATGGTCTCCCGCCTGACGGGGTTCATCCGCTCCGCGCTGATCGTCTCCGCCCTCGGCGTCGGCCTGCTCGGCGACACCTTCCAGGTCGCCTACCAGCTGCCCACGATGATCTACATCCTGACCGTCGGCGGCGGCCTCAACTCCGTGTTCGTGCCGCAGCTGGTGCGCGCCATGAAGGAGGACGAGGACGGCGGCGAGGCGTACGCCAACCGCCTGCTGACTCTCGTGATGGTGGCGCTGGGCCTGCTCACCGCCGCGGCGGTCCTGGCCGCGCCGCTCCTGATCCGTCTGCTGTCCGACTCGGTCGCCAGCGACCCGGCGGCCAACCAGGTCGGCGTCACCTTCGTCCAGTACTTCCTGCCCTCGATCTTCTTCATGGGCATCCACGTGGTCATGGGCCAGATCCTCAACGCGCGCGGCAAGTTCGGCGCGATGATGTGGACCCCGGTCCTGAACAACATCGTCATCATCGTGACGCTCGGCGCGTTCATCTGGGTGTACGGCACCTCGGCGGACTCCGGCATGAAGGTCACGAACATTCCGCCGGAGGGTCAGCGCCTCCTCGGCATCGGCGTGCTGCTCGGCCTCGTGGTCCAGGCACTGGCCATGATCCCGTACCTGCGCGAGACCGGCTTCCGGGTGCGGCTGCGCTTCGACTGGAAGGGCCACGGCCTCGGCAAGGCGGCAACGCTCGCCAAGTGGACGGTCCTCTTCGTCCTCGCCAACCAGGCGGGCGCCCTCGTCGTCTCCCAGCTCTCCACGGCGGCCGGCAAGGCGTCACCGGTCGACGGCACCGGCTTCGCCGCCTACGCCAACGCCCAGCTGATCTGGGGCCTGCCGCAGGCCATCATCACCGTCTCCCTGATGGCCGCCCTGCTGCCGCGCATCTCCCGCTCGGCGGCCGAGGGCGACGGCGGCGCCGTCCGCGACGACATCTCCCAGGGCCTGCGGACGACGGCGGTCGCCATCGTGCCGGTCGCCTTCGGCTTCCTCGCGCTCGGCATCCCGATGTGCACGCTGATCTTCGGCTCCTCGGGCACCAGCGAGGCCACCAACATGGGGTTCATGCTGATGGCCTTCGCCCTCGGCCTGATTCCGTACTCCGTGCAGTACGTCGTCCTGCGCGCCTTCTACGCCTACGAAGACACCCGGACGCCCTTCTACAACACGGTCATCGTCGCCGCGGTCAACGCGGGCGCCTCGGTGGTCTGCTACTTCGTGCTGCCGGCGCGCTGGGCCGTGGTCGGGATGTCGGCCTCCTACGGCCTGGCCTACGCCATCGGCGTCGGCGTCGCCTGGAACCGGCTGCGGGGGCGCCTCGGCGGCGACCTGGACGGCGCGCGTGTCCTGCGGACGTACGCGCGGCTGTGCATCGCCTCGGTGCCCGCGGCGCTGCTCAGCGGCGCCGCCTGCTACGCCATCGGCCACACGCTCGGCCAGGGTGTGGCCGGATCGTTCGCGGCGCTGCTGGTCGGCGGGGCGGTCCTGCTCGGCATCTTCTTCCTCGCGGCGCGGCGGATGCGCATCGAGGAACTGAACTCACTGGTCGGCATGGTGCGCGGGCGTCTGGGCCGCTGAGGCGGGGGTACGCGCACAACCATCGTCCGCCGCCGTGTGTCGTGCATACAGGCGGACTGTGGGCACAATGTGTTTCGGCGTCGGACGGCGCGCACGGACGTCGGTCGGCGCGCATGGGATGGGGAGGCAGGAACGACGGTGGCGGAACGGAGCACGGCTGCCGTCGACGTGGCAGACAACAGTGGCGATGAGCCGCTGACCGCACAGGCGGACCAGTCCACGGCCGACGGGGTGGCCCAGAACCGGGAGTGGGACACGGACATCGACGAGGAACAGGGGAGCGGGGGGACCGACGGTCCCGGCAAGGTCTCACCGCCGGAGCTGCACAGCGGTCACAAGCTGGCCGGACGGTACCGGCTGGAGGAGTGCGTCACCCGTCTGGACGGATTCAGCAGTTGGCGTGCGGTGGACGAGAAACTGCGCCGCGCCGTCGGCGTCCACATCCTGCCCGCGGACCACTCGCGGGCCCGCGCCGTCCTCGCCGCCGCCCGCTCCTCCGCGCTGCTCGGCGACCCCCGCTTCGTCCAGGTGCTGGACGCGGTCGAGGAGAACGACCTCGTCTACGTCGTCCACGAGTGGCTGCCCGACGCCGTCGAACTGACCACGCTGCTCGCCTCCGGCCCGCTGGAGCCGCACGACGCGTACCAGATGGTCAGCCAGATCGCCTCCGCCATGGCCGCCGCACACCGCGAGGGCCTCGCCCATCTCCGCCTGAACCCCAACGCGGTCCTGCGCACCTCCACCGGCCAGTGGCGCATCCGTGGCCTCGCCGTGAACGCCGCACTGCGGGGCATCAGCTCCGAGAGCCCGCAGCGCGCCG
The DNA here is from genome assembly GCF_035656535.1 of Streptomyces sp. H51. Classification (NCBI taxonomy): domain Bacteria; kingdom Bacillati; phylum Actinomycetota; class Actinomycetes; order Kitasatosporales; family Streptomycetaceae; genus Streptomyces; species Streptomyces sp. H51. The sequence continues at coordinate 342,959 of NZ_JAYMHD010000087.1, read as the reverse complement.
ACACCGAGGCCGTCGGCGCGCTCCTGTATGCGGCGCTCACCCAGCGCTGGCCGTACGAGAGCGACGCCTACGGCCTGTCGGGGCTGCCCAAGGACGTCGGACTGATCGCGCCCGACCAGGTACGGGCCGGTGTCCACCGCGGCTTGTCCGAACTGGCCATGCGCGCACTCGTCAACGACGGCGCGACCGCCTCCCGTCACGAGTCGCCGTGCACCACGCCGGAGGAACTGGTGAAGGCGATCGGCGAGATGCCGCGCATCCGCCCGCCGGAGCCGGCGTTCACCGCGCCGCCGGAGTACCAGCGCACGACGTACCAGCAGGGCTCGTACGGCCGCCCGGCGCCGCACCCCGGCGTCGCCCAGCCGGTGCCGGCCCCGCCCGCCCCGCTGCAGAGCCGCACCGGCAAGGCGCTGAAGTGGGCCGTCTCGGCCCTGCTCATCGCCGCCCTGGGCCTGGGCAGCTGGCAGCTCGCGGACGCCCTGATGGACCACGGCGACAAGTCCGACGACACGAACAAGACGCAGACGACGGACGGCAACGACAAGAGCGGCAAGACGAAGCCGCTCAAGCCGATCGCCGTTAGGGGCGCACAGGAGTACGTGGCGGCGGGCGAGGCCCAGCACCCTGCCGACGTCGCCAAGACCTACGACGGCGACACGTCCACCGGATGGCGTACCAACAGCTTCAAGGACGGCCCGAAGATAGTGATCAAGCCGGGCGTCGGCATCGTCTATGACCTCGGTTCCGACCAGAAGGTGACGACCGCGACGCTTTCCCTCCGGTACGGCGGCGATCACACGGCGGTCGAGCTGTACGCGACGAACTCCTTGACCTCGTCCACTCCGCTGAGCTCGATGACCAAGCTCGGCTCGGTCACGACGACCGGCACCTCGGCGAACGTGACGGTCGCCAAGCCGACGAAGAGCCGATACGTGCTGGTCTGGCTCACGGCCATGCCGTACTCCGGTGCCGATTCCGCCAACTTCAGCGACGCCGGCTACAAGCAGGCCATCACCGAAGTGAAGTTCACCGGCTGAGCAGTACGTGCAGGGGGAGGGGGGCCGATGGCAGATGGAACCGCGTACGGCGGCGCTGACGATCAGGACCTCCTCGCCCGGCACGTGGCGGGCGATCCCGACGCCTTCGGTGAGCTCGTGCGGCGTCACCGGGACCGTCTGTGGGCCGTGGCGCTGCGGACGCTGGGCGACCGTGAGGAAGCCGCCGACGCCGTTCAGGACGCCCTCGTCTCCGCCTATCGGGCCGCCCATACCTTCCGCGGGCAGTCGGCCGTCACGACCTGGCTGCACCGGATCACGGTGAACGCCTGCCTCGACCGCGCCCGCAAGGCCGCCTCACGCAAGACGTCTCCCGTCGACGACCCCGAGCGGCTGGAGCAGCTGCTGGAGCCCCATGAGGAGGCGTCCGCCCCGGCGGAACGCAATGATGTCCACCGCCAGCTGCTGGAAGCGCTCGGCACTCTGTCGCCCGACCAGCGTGCCGCCCTCGTCCTCGTCGACATGCAGGGCTATCCGGTCGCCGAGGCCGCCCGCATGCTCGATGTCCCCACCGGCACGGTGAAGAGCCGCTGCGCGCGAGGCAGGGCGAGACTTCTGCCCCTGCTCACCCATCTGCGGCCGGGAAACACCGACGACGGCGACGGACACGCACAGGAGCGGAACCGGACGCCCGGGGCATCCGTCCCATCCGCAGCGGGACCACCGACCGGTGTCCGCGACGTGGGGCCGGACGCCGAGCCGAGTGATTCAGCTGCTGTGAAGGGCGGAGGTGGGCGAGCGTGACATCCACGCAGGACAGTGCCGGGCACCCGGACATCGCCGAGATCTCCGACCTCGCCGAGGGACTCCTCCCGCCGGCCACTACCACGGACGTTCGGCGGCATCTGGACGACTGCGAGCTGTGTGCCGACGTCTACGCGTCGCTGGAGGAGATCCGAGGCCTGCTCGGCTCCCTCCCCGGCCCGCCCCGCATGCCCGCAGATGTCGCCGGGCGTATCGACGCGGCTCTGGCGGCCGAGGCTCTGCTGAGCGCGACGACGTCCGGCACCTCCGGCGCCCAGCAGCCGGCGACCGGCTCCGGCTCACCGGCCGGCACGGACGACGGCACGCATGTTTCACGTGAAACATCGTCCACCAACGACCGCCCCACGGGGCGCGCCCGCCCTTCGACCACCGGCCCGGGCCGCAAGGACCACAAGCGGAGCGGCCGTCGCAGGGCCGCCGTCCTCGGCACGGTCTTCGCGGCCGCCGCTCTGGGACTCGGCTCGGTCCTCCTCACCACGCTGGACGACACCACGTCGAGCGGTACGCAGGCCGACGGTCGGCAGACCACCGCGGCGGACACCTTCTCCCGGAGCAAGCTGGAGAAGCACGTCTCCGACCTCCTGGCGAAGGAGCGGGGCTCGGCCACCGGCACCAGCGCCCCGCACAGCGATGGGGTGCAGAACGGTTCCGGTATCGCCTCGCCCAAGCTCCTCCGGACGCCCGCCGTCCCGGACTGCGTCCAGAAGGGCCTCGGTCGCACCGACCCGGCGCTCGCCACCGAGGAAGGCACCTACAAGGGCGGAGACGCCTTGCTCGTGGTGCTGCCCGACCCGTCCGACAGCACGAAGGTGACCGCGTACATCGTGGACTCGACGTGTGTGACCCACCCGTCGTCCGCCAAGGCAGACGTTCTGCTGGAACAGTCCTACACACGGTCGTCCGGCTGAGGCTTCGGCTCCCGCCCGCGTGGTATCCCGCCTCCGTGGCATCCCCTACGGTGCATGCTTCCGTGTGCCCGGACACAGCGGGAATGCGCGCCCCTTAGGATCCGTTGGGTGGGATGAGAGCCAGCAAGAGGCTCTCCCACCGGTCCGACGACGCAGTCCAGAGACGAGGAAACAAGCCGTGAGCGACGTCCGTAACGTGATCATCATCGGCTCCGGGCCCGCCGGCTACACGGCGGCGCTCTACACCGCGCGCGCGTCGCTGAAGCCGCTGGTGTTCGAGGGCGCCGTCACCGCCGGCGGCGCCCTGATGAACACCACCGAGGTGGAGAACTTCCCCGGTTTCCGGGACGGCATCATGGGCCCCGAGCTCATGGACAACATGCGCGCCCAGGCCGAGCGCTTCGGTGCCGAGCTCGTCCCCGACGACGTCGTCTCCGTCGACCTCACCGGTGAGATCAAGACCGTCACGGACACCTCCGGAACCGTGCACCGGGCGAAGGCCGTCATCGTCACCACCGGCTCGCAGCACCGCAAGCTCGGACTGCCCAACGAGGACGCCCTCTCCGGACGCGGCGTCTCCTGGTGCGCCACCTGTGACGGGTTCTTCTTCAAGGACCAGGACATCGCCGTGATCGGCGGTGGCGACACCGCGATGGAGGAGGCCACCTTCCTCTCCCGCTTCGCCAAGTCCGTGACGATCGTCCACCGCCGGGACACCCTGCGCGCCTCCAAGGCGATGCAGGAGCGCGCCTTCGCCGACCCGAAGATCAAGTTCGTGTGGGACAGCGAGGTCGCCGAGATCCACGGCGACCCGAAGCTCTCGGGCCTGAAGCTGCGCAACGTCAAGACGGGCGAGCTGTCCGACCTGGCGGTCACCGGCCTGTTCATCGCGATCGGCCACGACCCGCGCACCGAACTCTTCAAGGGCCAGCTCGACCTCGACGAGGAGGGCTACCTCAAGGTCGCCGCCCCCTCGACCCGCACCAACCTGTCCGGTGTCTTCGGGGCCGGCGACGTGGTCGACCACACCTACCGGCAGGCGATCACCGCCGCCGGTACGGGTTGCTCCGCCGCCCTCGACGCCGAGCGTTACCTCGCCGCTCTCGCGGACGAGGAGAAGGCCGAGCCCGAGAAGACCTCTGTCTGACCCCTGTCCGCCCCACGCACCAACCAGTTAAGGAGCCCGCCGTGGCCGGCACCCTGAAGAACGTGACCGACGACTCCTTCGACGAGGACGTCCTCAAGAGCGACAAGCCTGTCCTGGTGGACTTCTGGGCCGCCTGGTGCGGTCCGTGCCGCCAGATCGCGCCGTCCCTCGAGGCGATCGCCGCGGAATACGGCGACAAGATCGAGATCGTCAAGCTGAACATCGACGAGAACCCGGAAACGGCGGCCAAGTATGGCGTCATGTCCATCCCGACGCTGAATGTCTACGAGCACGGCGAGGTCGCCAAGACCATCGTCGGCGCCAAGCCGAAGGCCGCGATCGTCCGCGACCTCGAGGACTTCATCGCCGACTAGTCGGGCGCGCCGCCGAGCGGTCGGCGGCGCATGTTTCACGTGAAACACGAATGGGCCGACCCGAACGGGTCGGCCCATTCGCATGACAACGGCCACGTGTCACAAGGGACGCAGCGCCGGTTCCTTCTGCACTGCTCCCAGGAGCCGGTCCAGGGCCATCTCCACGTCTTCCTTCCAGGAGAGCGTCGTTCGCAACTCCAGCCGCATCCGTGGATAGGTGGGATGCTGCCTGACCGTCTTGAAGCCCACGGCCAGAAGGTGGTCGGCCGGGAGCACACAGGCCGGTTCCTTCCAGCGGGCGTCGCCGAACGCCTCGATCGCCTTGAAGCCCCTTCGCAGAAGGTCCTTGGCGACCGTCTGCACCATCACCCGTCCCAGGCCCTGCCCCTGATAGGCCGGCATGATGAAGCCCGTCATCAACTGCACCGCATCCGGCGAGACGGGGCTCGTGGGAAACGCCGTGGAGCGGGGGACGTACGCGGGAGGGGCGTAGAGCACGAAGCCCACCGGCACGTCATCGACGTACACCACCCGGCCGCACGATCCCCAGTCCAGGAGCACGGCTGAGATCCAGGACTCCTTCTCCAGCGCGGCCGTGCCTGCTCTTACCGCTGCTTCGCCGCTGACCGGGTCCAACTCCCAGAACACGCACGAGCGGCAGCGCTGGGGAAGGTCCTGAAGGTTGTCCAGCGTGAGCGGTACGAGCCGACGCCCCATGAAGGCTGTTCCTCGCTTCCTTCGCCCGCCCCGTCACGGGCGGCTGTCAAGGCACTCCGTTCCCTGAGCGGACTGCCGGCGAAACCGCCGACCGCGCCCAGGCCGAGCCCCGCGCTGACCAGTCCGGCGCGGCTCATCGTTCGCATGGCCCGGGTCCCTCTCAGCGGGCCTGCCACGTCGATGCGCCGTACCCGAACGCATCGTATCCACGATGCGATGCGTCAATGCCGACCGAAAGCAAAGAGCAGGCCGTGTTCCGGTAGACACCGGACACGGCCCGCCCCCGTGGCTGATCAGTCGAGCCCATCGGGCCGACCACCGGATCAGCCCTCGTTCTCCTCACCGTCGTCCTCGGCGAGACTGGCCTGGAGGGCCAGCTTCTCTCCCGGAGCGAACGTGCCGAGAATCCGCTCCAGGTCCTCCGGGGAGGCGAACTCGACGGTGATCTTGCCCTTCTTCTGGCCCAGTTCGACCTTCACGCGCGTTTCGAACCGGTCCGAGAGCCGCGTCGCCAGGTCGGTCAGTGCCGGAGAGACGCGGGAGCCTGCCCGCGGGCCCTTGGGGCGCCGAGCCGCCTGCGGACGTGATCCCATCAGGGTCACGATCTCCTCGACGGCCCGCACCGACAGCCCCTCGGCCACGACCCGGTAGGCCAGCCGCTCCTGCTCCTCCGGGTCCTCCACGGACAGCAGCGCCCGGGCGTGTCCGGCGGACAGTACACCGGCTGCCACCCGGTTCTGGACCTTGGGCGAGAGCTTCAACAGGCGGAGCGTGTTGGAGACCTGCGGACGGGACCGGCCGATGCGGTCCGCCAGCTGGTCGTGCGTGCAGTTGAAGTCCTTCAGCAACTGGTCGTAGGCGGCGGCCTCTTCCAGCGGGTTCAACTGCGCGCGGTGCAGGTTCTCCAGGAGCGCGTCCAGCAGCAGCTTCTCGTCGTCCGTGGCCCGCACGATCGCCGGGATCGCCTCCAGGCCCGCCTCACGGCAGGCCCGCCAGCGCCGCTCGCCCATGATGAGCTCGTAGCGGCCGGGACCCAACTGCCGGACCACGACCGGTTGGAGGAGGCCGACCTCCTTGATGGAGGTGACGAGTTCGTGCAACGCGTCCTCGTCGAAGACCTCACGCGGCTGACGCGGGTTCGGGCTGATGGAGTCGAGAGGGATCTCCGCGAAGTGAGCGCCGACGGGCGGTGCGGGCCGCTCCATGGTGCCGCCGACCGACGGCTCCTCCGTTTCACGTGAAACAGGCGGCAGCGTGGCCACCTTCGCCGCGGCGATCCCGCGGTCGGTCGTCAGCACCGGAACAGCCGCCGGAGCAGGAGAACCGGCACCCCCCGCCGCCGTCGGAAGCGGCGTCTTCTCCGTCGGGGCAGCAGGGATCAGTGCGCCGAGACCACGGCCCAAACCCCTCCGTCGCTCACTCACTGAATCCCCTCCACCATGTTCGGATCACTCTGGGCACCGATATGGGCCTGCGTCGCGTCGTAGCTGACGCCGACACCCTTCAGCGCGATTTCTCGTGCCGCCTCAAGATAGGACAGGGCACCGCTGGACCCCGGATCGTAGGTCAGCACGGTCTGTCCATAACTCGGCGCCTCGGAGATGCGGACCGAGCGCGGGATGCTCGTCCGTAGTACCTCGTCGCCGAAGTGGCTGCGCACCTCCTCCGCGACCTGGGACGCGAGCCGCGTCCGGCCGTCGTACATGGTGAGCAGAATCGTCGATACGTGCAGTGTGGGGTTGAGGTGCCCCCGGACCAGGTCGACGTTGCGCAGCAGCTGCCCCAGACCCTCCAGCGCGTAGTACTCGCACTGGATCGGGATGAGGACTTCCTGACCGGCGACCAGGGCGTTGACCGTCAGCAGGCCGAGCGACGGCGGGCAGTCGATCAGGATGTAGTCCAGCGGCTGCTCATAGGCCTGGATCGCCCGCAGCAGCCGGCTCTCGCGGGCCACCAGCGACACCAGCTCGATCTCTGCACCCGCGAGATCGATCGTGGCGGGAGCACAGAAGAGACCCTCGACGTCCGGGACGGGCTGGACGACCTCCGCGAGCGGCTTGCTCTCGATGAGGACGTCGTAGATGGACGGGACGTCGGCGTGGTGGTCGATCCCCAACGCCGTGGAGGCGTTGCCCTGCGGGTCGAGGTCGATCACCAGCACACGGGCACCGTGCAGCGCCAGGGAGGCGGCAAGGTTGACGGTCGTCGTGGTCTTGCCCACGCCGCCCTTCTGATTGGCGACCACCATGACTCGGGTCTGCTCAGGCCGCGGCAGGCCCTCGCCGGCGCGGCCCAGAGCCTCCACCGCAAGTTGGGCAGCACGACCGATCGGAGTGTCGTCCATCGGAGGCGGCGTTTCACGTGAAACATCCTCCCCCCTCGACTCGCTACGGGGACCGGGGACCGGATCGGTCATCGGTCCCGCGATGTTGGCGTCGGACCGCAAGGATTCACTCTCCTCGACTTCAGGCTCGCAATGAACAGAGCCTCCCATGCCTTCGGGGTCACGAACCAGCGAGGCCTTGTCTTCTGTGGAGAAATCCACCTCTGTGGACAACTTCGTGCCCCCCGAGGAGGACTCCGCATCGTGGGGAACCGGTGCCTCTCCGAGTGAACCGAGAGGCTTTCGGTCGCGGGGTTCGGCTGCGGCGCGACCGCGGCTGATGATGCCGTGGAGCAGTGAGCGACGTTTCACGTGAAACACGATGCACAGCGGCTCGGGTCCCATCCGGACGACACTCCGACACGCACGGGTGGCGCAGCTTGTGTGGAGTAGGGCGGAACGTCAGGAACACTCAGCGACGCCGACGCGCACGTCCGGTGCGCGCCGCCTTCGCACGCTTCGCCGCGAAGCGCACGCCGCCGGGGCTCTCCCCGACCTCCACCCGGACCACCGTGGACATCGGATCCACGATGCCGTCCCCGACATGCAGGATGGACGTCTCCACCGCGCCCAGCTTGCTCAGCGCCGCGGCAGCCGCCTTCAGCTCCTCCTCGGCGGTGTCGCCCTTGAGCGCGAGCATCTCGCCGTAGGGGCGCAGCAGTGGAATGCCCCAGGTGGCCAGACGGTCCAGCGGGGCGACCGCTCGTGCCGTGACCACATGGACCGGCGTCAGCTTCCCCATGACCTCCTCGGCGCGCCCCCGCATCACCGTCACGTGGTCCAGGCCCAGCAGCTCCACCACCTCGGTGAGGAAGTTCGTCCGCCGCAGCAGAGGTTCCAACAGGGTGATCTTCAGGTCCTCCCGGACCAGGGCCAGGGGGATGCCGGGCAGACCGGCTCCCGAGCCGACATCGCACACGGTGACACCCTCGGGAACCACCTCCGAGAGCACCGCGCAGTTCAGCAGGTGCCGTTCCCAGAGCCGGGACACCTCACGGGGACCGATCAGACCCCGCTGCACACCCGTCTCGGCGAGCAGCTCCGCGTACCGGACCGCATCCGCGAACCGATCGCCGAACACTTCGCGCGCCTGCTCGGGCGCAGGGGGAAGCTCCGCTGCCTCCGTCACGGGGACCGTCCTTCCGTACCGCATCGGCGCGCCGGGCGCCGACCACCAGAACTATCAGGCTGACAAAGACCGGCCCCGCCTGCGCTACAGACGGGGCCGGAGGAACGTGGGGACCGATCAGGCGGGAAGCACGACGACGAAGCGCTGCGGCTCCTCGCCCTCGGACTCGCTGCGCAGGCCCGCGGCCTTGACCGCGTCGTGCACGACCTTGCGCTCGAACGGCGTCATCGGCTTCAGCTTCACCGGCTCGCCGGTGCTCCTGACCTCGGCGGCGGCCTTGGCTCCCAGCTCGGACAGCTCGGCGCGCTTCTTGGCCCGGTAGCCCGCGATGTCCAGCATCAGCCGGCTGCGGTCCCCGGTCTCCCGGTGCACCGCCAGGCGCGTGAGCTCCTGGAGTGCCTCCAGCACCTCACCGTCACGGCCGACGAGCTTCTGCAGATCGCGGCTGCCGGTGTCGCTGACGATCGAGACAGCGGCGCGGTCGGCCTCGACATCCATGTCGATGTCGCCGTCGAGATCGGCGATGTCCAGCAGACCCTCGAGGTAGTCCGCCGCGATCTCGCCCTCCTGCTCCAGGCGGGTCAGGGTGTCTGCACCCTCGGCAGCGGCGGAGGTGGTGCCTTCCGTCACGGGATGGACTCCTTCTTACTTCTTGGACGGGGACTTGGGCCGCTGCGGGCCCTTGCGCTGTCCGGACTGGGCCTTGCTGCGGGTACCGCTGCCGGGCTTTGCGGCGCCCTTCTCGGCAGCGGCGGGCTTGGCGTCCTCGGGCTCCTCGGACTTGGTCAGCGACGTCTTCGACTCGGACTCGCCGGCTGCCTTGACACCGCCGGACTGACGCTGGGCCTTCGTCTGACGCTTGGGCTGCTGACGCTTCACGGCAGCGCCGCCCGTCGTCGGCGTACCGTCGTCCTGCACCTCTACGGCGACGGCGCCCTCGCTCTTGACCACGGTGCCGTCGGCCTGCGCCGCCAGTCCCGCCTTGCTCAGGCCGTTGATGAACTTGCGCTCGAACTCGTTGCGGTCCCGGCCCTTGGCGACGATCGCCTTGATGATGGTGCGCTCGCTGCGCCGACGGACCTTGCCGTGGTGCGTGACGTGCTTGGTCAGGCGCTCCAGGTACGCGGCCTGCGCCTTGGAACCCGGGGTCGGGTTGTTGTGGATCACGTACATCTGCTGGCCCATGGTCCACACGTTGGTGGTCAGCCAGTAGACGAGAACACCGACCGGGAAGTTGATGCCGAAGACGGCGAACATGACCGGGAAGACGTACATCAGCATCTTCTGCTGCTGCATGAACGGCGTCTTCACCGTGGTGTCGACGTTCTTCGTCATGAGCTGGCGCTGCGTGTAGAACTGCGACGCCGACATCATCACGATCATGATCGCGGTGACGACCCGGACATCGGCCAGCGTGGCGTTGAGTTGGGCGACCTTATCGGCGCTGTCCGTGAACTTCGCGGCCAGCGGGGCGCCGAAGATGTGCGCCTTGCGGGCGCTGGCGAGCAGCGGCTCGTTGATGACGCCGATCGTCTTGCTCGTCGCGATGCCGTTGAGCACGTGGTACAGGGCGAAGAAGAACGGGGACTGCGCGAGGATGGGAAGGCACGAGGAGAGCGGGTTGGTACCCGTCTCCTTGTACAGCTTCATCATCTCTTCGGACTGGCGCTGCTTGTCGTTCTTGTAGCGCTCCTGGATCTTCTTCATCTCGGGCTGGAGCGTCTGCATCGCCCGGGTCGCCTTGATCTGCTTCACGAAGAGCGGGATCAGGCAGATGCGGATCAGGATCACCAGAGACACGATCGACAGGCCCCAGGCCCACCCGGTGTCAGCGCCGAAGATCGCGCCGTACACCTTGTGGAACTGGACGATGACCCAGGAGACAGGTGTCGTGATGAAGCTGAAGAGGCTGGCAATCGTGTCCACTAATCATGCTCCTTGGGCATGGGACGAAGTCTCTGCGGCCGGGCTCGAAGAGGAACGCACTTCGCTGCTCGAAGACAGATTCTCCTCGGTGGCCGTTTCGGCGGCGGAGGGCCCGCCCCTACGTGCACGCCAGGCGTTACGCAGCATCTCGTGCCACCGCGGGCGCTTGCGCGGCGGAACATGGTCCACACCGCCCAGCGACCACGGATTGCACCGCAGGATGCGCCAGGCCGTGAGCGCCGTGCCCTTGATCGCGCCGTGCCGGTCGATGGCCGTGTAGCCGTAGTGCGAGCACGACGGGTAGTACTTGCACACCGGGCCGAGCAGTGGACTGATGGTCCACTGGTACAGCTTGATCAGAGCCAGCAGCGGGTACTTCATCGCGCGCCCCCTCCCAGCAGCCGCTCCACGGCGGCATCCAGGTCTCGGGCCAGATGTGCATGGTCGGCGTCGCCCGCACCGGGCAGCGCTCGTACGACTACCAGGCTACCGGGGGGAAACAGAGCGACTCGGTCGCGCATCAGATGACGCAGTCTGCGCTTCACCTTGTTACGCACCACCGCACCGCCCACGGCCTTGCTCACGACGAAACCCGCACGCGTCGGGGGAGCGCTCTCCCCAGGCGCGTGCGGGTCCGTGGCACCGCTACGAAGGTGGACGACGAGGGTCGGGCGGCCCGCCCGGCGACCTCGCCGTACCGCGGTCGCGAAGTCCTCGCGCCGCCTCAGCCGGTTCTCGGTGGGCAGCACGACGTCATGACCTGACCGGGATCAGGCGGACAGACGGGCGCGACCCTTGCTGCGGCGGGACGCGAGAATCGCGCGGCCGGCACGGGTGCGCATACGCAGCCGGAAGCCGTGGGTCTTCGCGCGACGACGGTTGTTCGGCTGGAAGGTGCGCTTGCTCACTCGGGGGCTCCAGAAGTAAATCGCGGTGGTGGCGTGGTGCCGTCCTGGCTGTCACCGTGCGCCCACGAGTAGCTCGCAGTGACGCCCGAGTGCACCGCTTACCGATCACCTGCAAGTGATCTGTGCCCATCGGAGGCAGGCGGCAGCAGCCATCGACAACTCGACCTGGTTACGGTACGCGCGGCTGAGCCGTCCGGTCAAACCAGAGCCCGCGGAGGCACACTGTCCACAGCCTGGGGACAACAACTTGAACCGCACCCGCCGCCCTGACTACCGTGGCTGAACTCCGATTCGTTCCCTTGTCCCCTCTGATCCGGCTGATCCGGCTCCACCCAGTTGAATCCCGACCCGTCCGACGACCACACGTTCGTGGGACCCGTGAGAGAGCGTGCCCTGTGGCTGACGTACCTGCCGATCTTGCCGCAGTGTGGCCACGAGTACTGGAGCAGCTCCTCGGGGAGGGCCGCGGGCAGGGCGTCGAGACGAAGGACGAGCACTGGATCCGCCGCTGCCAGCCCCTCGCGCTGGTCGCGGACACCGCCCTGCTCGCCGTACCGAACGAATTCGCGAAGGGCGTACTCGAAGGCCGCCTCGCCCCCGTCGTGAGCGAGACCCTGAGCCGCGAGTGCGGCCGCCCCATCCGCATCGCCATCACCGTCGACGACTCCGCGGGCGAGCCCCCCGCCCCGCCCGCGCGCCCCCAGCCGCGCTACGAGGAACCCGAACTCCCCGCCACGCAGTACGAGGGCTACGGCCGCCACCGGGCCGACGATCACCGCGCCGGCCGCCCGGAACAGCACCCCGGCACCTCCGGCGACCGGCTGCCCACGCCCCGGCCCGCCTACCCGGGCGAGTACCAGCGCCCCGAACCGGGCAGCTGGCCCCGCCCCGGCCAGGACGAGTACGGCTGGCAGCAGCAGCGCCTCGGCTTCCCCGACCGCGACCCCTACGCCTCCCCCTCCCAGGACACGTACGCGTCATCGCCGCAGGACCCCTACGGCCGCCCGCCCCAGGACTACCGCCCGCAGTCCATGGAGCGCCCCGCCTACGACGGCCAGCGCCCGGACTACGACCAGGCACGGCCCGACTACGCCCAGCGCGACGCCCGCCGGGACCGGCCCGAGTCGCCGTCCGGCACCGGACCGGCGCACCGCGGCGGCCCCGCGGGTCCTGGCGGCTCCGGCGGGCCGGCCACCGGCTCGTCCGGCCCACTCGCCGCGCAGCCCGCGCCGGCCACCGGCTCCGGTGAGCCGACCGCCCGCCTGAACCCCAAGTACCTCTTCGACACCTTCGTCATCGGCGCCTCCAACCGTTTCGCGCACGCGGCCGCGGTCGCCGTCGCCGAGGCACCCGCGAAGGCGTACAACCCCCTCTTCATCTACGGCGAGTCCGGGCTCGGCAAGACCCACCTGCTGCACGCCATCGGGCACTACGCGCGCAGCCTGTACCCCGGCACGCGCGTGCGGTACGTGAGCTCGGAGGAGTTCACCAACGAGTTCATCAACTCCATCCGCGACGGCAAGGGCGACAGCTTCCGCAAGCGCTACCGCGAGATGGACATCCTGCTCGTCGACGACATCCAGTTCCTCGCGGACAAGGAGTCGACGCAGGAGGAGTTCTTCCACACCTTCAACACCCTCCACAACGCCAACAAGCAGATCGTGCTGTCCAGCGACCGGCCGCCCAAGCAGCTGGTCACGCTGGAGGACCGCCTGCGGAACCGCTTCGAGTGGGGCCTGATCACCGATGTCCAGCCGCCCGAGCTGGAGACGCGCATCGCGATCCTGCGCAAGAAGGCGGTCCAGGAGCAGCTCAACGCCCCGCCGGAGGTGCTGGAGTTCATCGCCTCGCGGATCTCCCGCAACATCCGTGAGCTGGAGGGCGCGCTGATCCGGGTGACGGCGTTCGCCTCGCTCAACCGGCAGCCGGTCGACCTCGGCCTGACCGAGATCGTCCTCAAGGACCTCATCCCCGGCGGCGAGGACTCGGCGCCCGAGATCACCTCGACGGCCATCATGAGCGCGACCGCGGACTACTTCGGCCTCACCGTCGAGGACCTGTGCGGCACCTCGCGCGGGCGCGCGCTGGTGACGGCCCGCCAGATCGCCATGTACCTGTGCCGCGAGCTGACGGACCTGTCGCTGCCGAAGATCGGCGCGCTGTTCGGCGGCCGCGACCACACGACGGTGATGCACGCCGACCGCAAGATCCGCAATCTGATGGCGGAACGGCGCTCCATCTACAACCAGGTCACCGAGCTGACCAACCGCATCAAGAACGGCTGACGCGGCCGGCCGTACGGCCGCCGAAGGGCGCCCCGGGACGAGGTCCCTGGGCGCCCTTCGCCGTTCCGCCGGCCGGTCCGAGGGAGCACGCCCAGCCGGTCCGAGGGGAGCACGCCCAGCCGGTCCGAGGGGAGCACGTCCAGCCGATCCGCGGAGCACGTCCCAGCCGGTCCGAGGGGAGGGTCCGGCCGTCCGGGGAGTGTGTCCAGCCGGTCCGAGAGGGGCGCCCAGCCGGTCCGAGAGGGGCGAACAGCCGGTCCAGGAGGGGTGTCCGGCCGGTCCAGGAGGGGTGTCCGGCCGGTCCAGGAGCGGAGTGGCCGCCGCTTCGGGGCCGCACGTGCGACCACCCGCTGTTCGATTACCTGCCGGGTTACGGCCTCCCTCCACAGATCGGCCGACTTTCTGCCGTCCACATCCTGGGGACTGCGAAGTTGTCCAGATCGTTTCCACAGGGGCCCCTGCCGGTGGATCATCGAAGCAGCTCAGGTGGCTGTGGATTCGTGGACGAAGGATCTCCACAGGCTGTGGACAGAGCGGCGGTCCACAGCCTGTGCACAGAGTTGTCCACCGACAACCCACAGGCCCGGACCGGTTGTCCCCAGTGCGGGACGAGTTCTCCACATGCCTGTCCACTGTTCGGCAACCCGAGACGCCCCGTCACCGGGTGGAGTGAAAGGCGTCACATGAAGGTGCCGGATTCGGCTGTGGGCAACGGGGGTAAAACTGGGGACGGTCCTGGGGAGAACTCGCCCCGCCCTGTGCATGGGATGTGCAGAACTTTCCGTTCTCCACAGAGACGGCCGGTTGTCCACCGGTGTCGCCCACAGGGTCCGTGGACAAAATCTCCGCTCTGAGCTGCGCAGACGGGGTTATCCACCGTTTCCACAGGCCCTACTACTACTCCCGACCATAGAGAGCCGGGAATTCGTTTCGAAGCGGGTCCTGTGCACAACTCGCCGTCCGGCCCCCGGCTGCCCCTCGTCACGACTTGACCCCGAGCGGCACCTACTGTCAGTGCCGTGCGTCAGACTGTTCCCGGTGTCCTTGCCCTCACAGCGGCTCGGTCACACCGAGACAGACCACGAAGCCAGGCAGGCCGAGAAGCGCCGGCAACAGCAGGAGGCGGCAACAGTGAAGATCCGGGTGGAACGCGACGTACTCGCGGAGGCAGTGGCCTGGGCGGCCCGCAGCCTCCCGGCCCGTCCGCCGGCGCCTGTCCTCGCCGGCCTTCTGCTGAAGGCCGAGGACGGTCAGCTCAGCCTCTCCAGCTTCGACTACGAGGTCTCCGCACGCGTGAGCGTGGAGACGGAGGTCGAGGAGGAGGGCACGGTCCTCGTCTCCGGCCGCCTGCTCGCGGACATCTGCCGCGCGCTGCCGAACCGGCCGGTGGAGATTTCCACAGACGGTGTACGGGCGACGGTGGTCTGCGGGTCCTCGCGGTTCACCCTGCACACCCTGCCTGTGGAGGAGTACCCGGCGCTGCCGCAGATGCCGAACGCGACGGGCACCGTCCCCGGTGAGGTGTTCGCCTCCGCGGCCGCGCAGGTCGCCATCGCCGCCGGACGCGACGACACGCTGCCCGTGCTCACCGGTGTGCGCATCGAGATCGAGGGCGACACCGTCACCCTGGCCTCCACCGACCGCTACCGCTTCGCGGTCCGTGAGTTCCTGTGGAAGCCGGAGAACCCGGACGCCTCCGCGGTGGCCCTGGTGCCCGCCAAGACGCTCCTGGACACCGCCAAGGCGCTCACGAGCGGCGACAGCGTGACGCTGGCGCTGTCCGGCTCGGGCGCGGGCGAGGGGCTGATCGGTTTCGAGGGCGCCGGACGGCGGACGACGACGCGTCTGCTGGAGGGCGATCTGCCGAAGTACCGGACGCTGTTCCCGACGGAGTTCAACAGCATCGCCGTCATCGAGACCGCGCCGTTCGTCGAGGCCGTCAAGCGTGTGGCCCTGGTCGCCGAGCGCAACACCCCGGTGCGGCTCAGCTTCGAGCAGGGTGTGCTGATCCTGGAGGCGGGCTCCAGCGACGACGCACAGGCTGTGGAGCGCGTGGACGCACACCTGGAGGGCGACGACATCTCCATCGCCTTCAACCCGACCTTCCTGCTGGACGGCCTGAGCGCCATCGACTCGCCGGTGGCCCAGCTGTCGTTCACCACGTCGACCAAGCCGGCGCTGCTGAGCGGCAGGCCCGCGGTGGACGCGGAGGCGGACGAGGCCTACAAGTACCTGATCATGCCGGTGCGCCTCAGCGGCTGACCGCGTCCGGCAGGGAATCCGCAGGTCGGGGCGTACGTTTGAGCGCGTATGCCCACAGGTGTGCGTGAGCGTCCGGGTTTAGGCTGTTCGGGCTCGGACGCGGGTACGAACGTGCCCCACATGCCACACGCAACCTAAGGAACACCTGATGGAGCTCGGTCTCGTCGGCCTCGGCAAGATGGGCGGCAACATGCGCGAGCGGATACGCCGCGCGGGCCACACCGTCGTCGGATACGACCGCAACCCGGACCTCGCCGACGTCCACAGCCTGCGCGAACTCGTGGACGAGCTGGCGGGTCCGCGCGTGGTCTGGGTGATGGTCCCGGCCGGTGCGCCCACCCAGTCGACCATCGACGAACTCGCCGAGCTGCTGGAGCCGGGGGACGTCGTCGTGGACGGCGGCAACTCGCGCTGGACGGACGACGAGCGGCACGCCGAGGAACTGGCCGCGAAGGGCATCGGCTTCGTCGACTGCGGCGTCTCCGGTGGCGTCTGGGGCCTGGAGAACGGCTACGCGCTGATGTACGGCGGCGACGCCGAGCACGTCGCCAGGGTGCGGCCCGTCTTCGAGGCGCTCAAGCCCAAGGGTGACCTCGGTGCCGTACACGCCGGCAAGGTCGGTGCGGGCCACTTCGCGAAGATGGTCCACAACGGCATCGAGTACGCGATGATGCAGGCCTACGCCGAGGGCTGGGAGCTGCTGGAGAAGGTCGACTCGGTCACGGACGTGCGGGAGGTGTTCCGCTCCTGGCAGGAGGGCACCGTGATCCGTTCCTGGCTGCTGGATCTCGCGGTGAACGCGCTCGACGAGGACGAGCACCTGGACGGGCTGAAGGGTGTCGCCCAGGACTCCGGTGAGGGACGCTGGACGGTGGAGGCCGCGATCGACCACGCGGTTCCGCTGCCGGCGATCACCGCGTCGCTGTTCGCGCGGTTCTCCTCCCGGCAGGAGGACTCGCCCCAGATGAAGATGGTCGCCGCGCTGCGGAATCAGTTCGGCGGGCACGCGGTCGAGAAGAAGTAGTCCAGACAAGTCCACACCCTGGGGACGCGGGCCGCCCGGCGTTCCCGGAGGCGGCCCGGTCGTCCACAGCCCGGGGAAAAGTCAGCACGGCGGCGGCTCCCAGCGGGGCCGCCCACCACCACGTCCGGGGAGGTCGGCGAACGACCATGCACGTCACGCATCTGTCGCTGGCCGACTTCCGCTCGTACGCCCGGGCCGAGGTGGAGCTGGACCCGGGCGTGACCGCGTTCGTCGGTCCGAACGGGCAGGGCAAGACGAACCTGGTCGAGGCGGTCGGCTACCTCGCCACCCTCGGCAGCCACCGGGTGTCGTCCGACGCCCCTCTGGTGCGCGTGGGCGCCGACCGGGCGGTGATCCGGGCGCAGGTCAGGCAGGGTGAACGCCGACAGCTGGTGGAGCTGGAGCTGAACCCGGGCCGGGCCAACCGCGCCCGCGTCAACAGGTCCTCGCAGGTCAGGCCGCGGGACGTGCTGGGCATCGTGCGGACCGTGCTGTTCGCGCCGGAGGACCTCGCGCTGGTCAAGGGCGACCCCTCCGAGCGGCGCCGCTTCCTCGACGAGCTGGTCACCTCGCGTTCCCCGCGGATGGCCGGGGTGCGCTCCGACTACGAGCGGGTGCTCAAGCAGCGCAACACCCTGCTGAAGTCGGCCGCGCTGGCCCGGCGGCACGGCGGCCGCTCCCTGGACCTGTCCACCCTCGACATCTGGGACCAGCACCTCGCGCGCGCGGGGGCGGAACTGCTGGCCCAGCGGCTCGACCTGATCGGGGCGTTGCAGCCGCTCGCGGACAAGGCGTACGAGCAGCTGGCGCCGGGCGGTGGCCCGGTCGTGCTGGAGTACCGGCCGTCGGCCCCCGGTGAGGCGCACACGCGGGACGAGCTCTTCGCGCAGCTGACGGAGGCGTTGGCCCAGGCGCGCAAGCAGGAGATCGAGCGGGGGGTGACCCTGGTGGGGCCGCACCGGGACGACCTGCTGCTCAAGCTCGGTCAGCTGCCGGCCAAGGGATACGCCTCGCACGGTGAGTCGTGGTCGTTCGCGCTGGCGTTGCGGCTGGCGTCGTACGACCTGCTGCGGGCCGAGGGCAACGAGCCGGTGCTGGTGCTCGACGACGTGTTCGCCGAGCTGGACGCCCGTCGCCGGGAGCGGCTGGCGGAGCTGGTGGCCCCCGGTGAGCAGGTGCTGGTGACGGCGGCGGTGGACGACGACGTGCCGCACGTGCTGGCGGGGGCGCGGTTCGCGGTGTCGGGCGGGACGGTGGAGCGCGTATGAGCACCGGGCAGGAGCCCCAGCCGGAGAAGCGGCCGGAGCCGTCCGGTGTGGATCTGGCGCGGGTGGCGTTGCGGGCGGCGCGGGAACAGGCACGCGCGCGCGGGGACGCGACGCGGCAGCGGAAGCAGGCGCGGCGGGGTGGTCTGCGTTCGGGTGCCCGTGCCGACGGCCGGGATCCGATGGCGCTGGGCGCCGCGATCAACCGTCTGATCACCGAGCGCGGGTGGGAGGCGCCGGCCGCGGTGGGCGGGGTGATGGGGCGCTGGCCGCAGATCGTGGGCGCTGACGTCGCCAAGCACTGTGTGCCGGAGCGGTACGACGAGGACGAGCGGGTCCTGGTGGTGCGGTGCGACTCCACGGCGTGGGCGACGAACCTGCGGCTGCTGGCCCCGACGCTGGTGGCGCGGCTGAACGAGGATCTCGGGCACGGCAGGGTGCGGGTGATCAAGGTGCTGGGGCCCGGCGGACCCGCCCGTCGCTACGGTCCGCTGCGCGCTCCGGGCAGTACGGGACCGGGTGACACCTACGGGTGACGGACTTCACAACGGACGTCGCAGCGGGGGCCGGCGGCCGCCCGGTCGCGGGGCCGGACGCGGTCGCGAACCGGTCCGTGCGTCCGGGCTGACTTCCACGTAGCCATGGGTTGACGGCCGGAAGCGCTGAGTGCCGTTGTGAGCGTCTTGGAGCCCCGCTCCGTATATGGGGACCCGGCCAAGACCGGTTGAGGGCGCCACATGCGGACTCAGGTACCGGCAAACCCCCATCACTGTCGGCGCTACCGGTAGACTGGAAGACAATCCCGCCCCAGCCGTGGGGATCGTCCGGGAAAAGCTGAGCAACGCTGATCTAGGGCTTACCAACGCAACATGCCGCAGCCGCTCCGGCGACCGCCCCCCAGCGGGGGGAACCCCCAGGAGCCTGGCTCGTGCTGTGCCAGAAAGGGCGCTTCGTGGCCGATTCCGGCAACCCCAACGAGAACATCCCGTCCACCGACGCCGGCGAGCACGACGCGGTGACCTCGTCGAACGGCGAGGTCACCGCCTCGTACGACGCCAGCGCCATCACCGTCCTCGAGGGTCTGGACGCGGTCCGCAAGCGACCCGGTATGTACATCGGCTCCACCGGCGAGCGCGGACTGCACCACCTCGTGTACGAGGTCGTCGACAACTCGGTCGACGAGGCGCTGGCCGGTTACGCGGACACCATCGATGTGACGATCCTCCCCGACGGCGGCGTGCGCGTCGTCGACAACGGCCGTGGCATCCCGGTGGGCATCGTCCCGTCGGAGGGCAAGCCGGCCGTGGAGGTCGTGCTGACCGTGCTGCACGCGGGCGGCAAGTTCGGCGGCGGCGGTTACGCGGTGTCCGGCGGTCTGCACGGCGTGGGCGTCTCCGTCGTGAACGCGCTGTCCTCGAAGGTCGCCGTCGAGGTGAGGACCGACGGGTACCGGTGGACGCAGGACTACAAGATGGGCGTCCCGACGGCGCCGCTCGCGCGGCAGGAGGCCACGGAGGAGACCGGCACGTCGGTCACCTTCTGGGCGGACGCGGACATCTTCGAGACGACCGAGTACTCCTTCGAGACGCTGTCGCGGCGCTTCCAGGAGATGGCGTTCCTCAACAAGGGCCTGACGATCAGGCTCACCGACGAGCGCGAGTCGGCGAAGGCCACCACGGGCGCGGACGAGGCCGGCGCGGACGTCAAGGACGAGGTCAAGTCGGTCACGTACCACTACGAGGGCGGCATCTCGGACTTCGTGCGCTACCTCAACTCCCGCAAGGGCGAGGTGGTGCACCCGACCATCATCGACCTGGACGCGGAGGACAAGGACAAGCACCTGTCCCTCGAGGTCGCGATGCAGTGGAACAGCGGCTACAGCGAGGGTGTGTACTCCTTCGCGAACATCATCCACACGCACGAGGGCGGCACGCACGAAGAGGGCTTCCGCGCCGCGCTGACCAACCTGATCAACAAGTACGCGCGCGACAAGAAGCTGCTGCGGGAGAAGGACGACAACCTCACCGGCGACGACATCCGCGAGGGCCTGACGGCGATCATCTCGGTCAAGCTGAGCGAGCCGCAGTTCGAGGGCCAGACGAAGACGAAGCTGGGCAACACGGAGGCGAAGACCTTCGTGCAGAAGGCGGTCTACGAGCACCTCAACGACTGGCTGGACCGCAACCCGAACGAGGCCGCGGACATCGTCCGCAAGGGCATCCAGGCGGCCACCGCGCGCGTGGCGGCCCGCAAGGCGCGCGACCTCACCCGCCGCAAGGGCCTGCTGGAGTCGGCGTCGCTGCCGGGCAAGCTGGCCGACTGCCAGTCGAACGACCCGGCGAAGTGCGAGATCTTCATCGTCGAGGGTGACTCCGCCGGCGGCTCGGCCAAGTCCGGCCGCAACCCGCAGTACCAGGCGATCCTCCCGATCCGCGGCAAGATCCTCAACGTCGAGAAGGCCAGGATCGACAAGATCCTGCAGAACCAGGAGATCCAGGCGCTGATCTCCGCGTTCGGCACGGGCGTGCACGAGGACTTCGACATCGAGAAGCTCCGCTACCACAAGATCATCCTGATGGCGGACGCCGACGTCGACGGCCAGCACATCAGCACCCTGCTGCTGACCTTCCTGTTCCGCTTCATGCGGCCGCTGGTCGAGGCCGGGCACGTGTACCTCTCCCGTCCCCCGCTCTACAAGATCAAGTGGGGCCGGGACGACATCGAGTACGCGTACTCCGACCGCGAGCGCGACGCGCTGATCGAGATGGGCCGGCAGCGCGGCAAGCGGGTCCGCGAGGACTCGATCCAGCGCTTCAAGGGCCTCGGCGAGATGAACGCCGAGGAACTGCGCGTGACCACGATGGACCAGGAGCACCGGGTCCTCGGCCAGGTCACCCTCGACGACGCCGCCCAGGCCGACGACCTGTTCTCGGTCCTGATGGGCGAGGACGTCGAGGCCCGCCGCCAGTTCATCCAGCGCAACGCCAAGGACGTCCGCTTCCTCGACATCTGAGTCGGTCTCAGCTGACCGCACCAGGAAGGATCTTCACCAGCAATGGCCGACGAGAACACTCCCGTGACGCCCGCGGAGGGCGGCGAAGTCGCGATGCGCGTCGAGCCCGTCGGGCTCGAGACGGAGATGCAGCGTTCGTACCTGGACTACGCGATGTCCGTCATCGTGTCCCGTGCGCTGCCCGACGTCCGTGACGGTCTCAAGCCCGTCCACCGCCGTGTGCTGTACGCGATGTACGACGGCGGCTACCGACCCGAGCGCGGCTTCTACAAGTGCGCCCGCGTCGTCGGCGACGTCATGGGCAACTACCACCCGCACGGTGACTCATCGATCTACGACGCGCTGGTGCGCCTGGCGCAGCCGTGGTCGATGCGGATGCCGCTGGTGGACTCCAACGGAAACTTCGGCTCCCCGGGCAACGACCCGGCGGCGGCGATGCGCTACACCGAGTGCAAGATGGCGCCGCTGTCGATGGAGATGGTCCGTGACATCGACGAGGACACCGTCGACTTCACGGACAACTACGACGGCCGCTCCCAGGAGCCGACCGTCCTGCCGTCCCGTTTCCCGAACCTGCTGATCAACGGTTCGGCCGGTATCGCGGTCGGCATGGCGACGAACATCCCGCCGCACAACCTGCGCGAGGTCGCGGCCGGCGCCCAGTGGTACCTGGAGAACCCGGAGGCGTCCCACGAGGAGCTGCTGGACGCCCTGATCGAGCGGATCAAGGGCCCGGACTTCCCGACCGGCGCGCTGGTGGTGGGCCGCAAGGGCATCGAGGAGGCGTACCGCACCGGCCGCGGCTCGATCACCATGCGCGCGGTGGTCGAGGTGGAGGAGATCCAGAACCGCCAGTGCCTGGTGGTCACCGAGCTGCCGTACCAGGTGAACCCCGACAACCTGGCGCAGAAGATCGCCGACCTGGTGAAGGACGGCAAGATCGGCGGCATCGCGGACGTCCGGGACGAGACGAGCTCCCGTACCGGCCAGCGTCTGGTGATCGTGCTGAAGCGGGACGCGGTCGCCAAGGTCGTCCTGAACAACCTGTACAAGCACACCGACCTGCAGACGAACTTCGGCGCCAACATGCTGGCGCTGGTCGACGGGGTGCCGCGCACGCTGTCGCTGGACGCGTTCATCCGGCACTGGGTGACGCACCAGATCGAGGTCGTCGTCCGCCGGACGCGTTTCCGGCTGCGCAAGGCCGAGGAGCGGGCGCACATCCTGCGCGGTCTGCTGAAGGCGCTGGACGCCATCGACGAGGTCATCGCGCTGATCCGGCGCAGTGAGACCGTCGAGATCGCGCGCGGCGGCCTGATGGAGCTGCTGGAGATCGACGAGATCCAGGCGAACGCGATCCTCGAGATGCAGCTGCGCCGACTGGCCGCCCTGGAGCGCCAGAAGATCGTCCAGGAGCACGACGAACTCCAGGCGAAGATCAACGAGTACAACCAGATCCTCGCCTCGCCGGTCCGCCAGCGCGGCATCGTCAGCGAGGAGTTGGCCGCGATCGTCGAGAAGTACGGCGACGACCGCAAGACCATGCTGGTGCCCTACGACGGCGACATGTCCATCGAGGACCTCATCGCCGAAGAGGACATCGTGGTCACCGTCTCGCGCAGCGGGTACGTCAAGCGCACGAAGACGGACGACTACCGGGCGCAGAAGCGCGGCGGCAAGGGCGTGCGCGGCACGAAGCTGAAGGAAGACGACATCGTCGACCACTTCTTCGTCTCCACCACGCACCACTGGCTGCTGTTCTTCACCGACAAGGGCCGGGTCTACCGGGCGAAGGCGTACGAACTCCCGGACGCCGGCCGGGACGCGCGCGGGCAGCACGTGGCGAACCTGCTCGCCTTCCAGCCGGACGAGACGATCGCGGAGATCCTCGCGATCCGCGACTACGAGGCGGCGCCGTACCTGGTGCTGGCCACGAAGGCGGGTCTGGTGAAGAAGACGCCGCTGAAGGATTACGATTCGCCTCGTTCCGGCGGTGTGATCGCGATCAACCTGCGGGAGCGGGAGGACGGTTCCGACGACCAGCTGATCGGAGCCGAACTCGTGTCGGCCGACGACGATCTGCTGCTGATCAGCAAGAAGGCACAGTCGATCAGGTTCACCGCCTCGGATGACACACTGCGTCCCATGGGCCGTGCCACCTCGGGTGTCAAGGGCATGAGTTTCCGCGAGGGGGACGAGCTCCTCTCGATGAATGTTGTTCGACCCGGTACGTTCGTGTTCACTGCCACAGACGGTGGGTACGCGAAGCGGACCGCCGTCGACGAGTACCGCGTCCAGGGTCGCGGTGGCCTGGGTATCAAGGCTGCCAAGATCGTCGAGGACCGCGGCTCGCTCGTCGGCGCGCTGGTGGTCGAGGAGAGCGACGAGATCCTCGCCATCACGCTGGGTGGGGGTGTGATTCGTACGCGAGTCAGCGAGGTCAGGGAGACGGGCCGTGACACCATGGGCGTCCAACTGATCAACCTGGGCAAGCGCGATGCCGTGGTCGGCATCGCACGTAACGCCGAGGCCGGGCGCGAGGCGGAGGAGGTCGACGGTGACATCGCCGTGGACGAGACCGCCGAGGACGCCGCTGCCGCCGGCACGGACGAGGGTGAGTCGCCCTCGGCCGAGTAGGACGAGGAGAGAGTCATCGTGAGCGGAGCCACGGGCGCCGGATCGACCGGTACCTCCACTGGTACAGGAGCCGACGGCGGCGGCCGTGGCTCCGCCGCGCGTGCGACCGATCCGCACACGACCCAGCTGCGCAGGATCGACAGCGGTGCGACCGTGTCGTCTCCGCCGGACGCGCAGGGAACTCAGGGAACCCAGGGGGGAACTGTGCCGGAGACCCGCGGCCCGCGGCCTCAGCAGTACGCGGGCGGGGCCGCTCAGGGCGGTCGGCAAGCGCAGCAGCCGGCCTCCGCGCTGCCCGGTGAGCGGCAGCCGGAGCAGCCTGCCGGGCCGTATCACCCGCCGCAGGCCTACCCGGCACCGGAGGCGGCCTCGGCCGCGGCCGGTGCTGCCGGTTCGGTGCGCCGGCCGCGTACCGGGGCGCGCACGACGCCGCGCGTACGCAAGGCGCGGCTGCGGGTGGCCAAGGCGGATCCGTGGTCGGTCATGAAGGTCAGCTTCCTGCTGTCCATCGCGCTGGGCATCTGCACCATCGTGGCGTCCGCGGTGCTGTGGATGGTCCTGGACGCCATGAGCGTCTTCGAGACGGTCGGCGGCACGGTCTCCGAGGCGACCGGCTCCAACGGCTCCAGCGGCTCCAACGGCTTCGACCTGCAGTCGTTCCTGTCGCTGCCGCACGTCCTGATGTTCACGTCGATCATCGCCGTCATCGACGTCGTCCTCGCGACGGCCCTGGCGACACTGGGGGCGTTCATCTACAACCTCTCGGCGGGCTTCGTCGGGGGCGTCGAGCTGACGCTGGCGGAGGACGAGTAGCGGGCCTGCGGATATCGATTTTGGGACTGCGCACGTCGTGCGCTAATCTTCAGGAGTCAGCGCGCGGGACACACACCGCAGAGCGCGGCGGGGCTATAGCTCAGTTGGTTAGAGCGCATCCCTGATAAGGATGAGGCCACAGGTTCAAATCCTGTTAGCCCCACAGCTGAAGATCCGACAGACGGGCGTTTCCCTACGGGGGGCGCCCGTTCTTCGTTGTCCGGGACGGGCCCGGACGGGCGTGGGGGGCCTGGCGGCCTGGAGGGTCAGCGCAGGGCGCCGGGGGCGGAAGCGGGCGCCTGCCCGGCGGCTGCCGCGGCCGTCTCCACATCCCCGCCGGAGTGCACGCCGGTGTCGGTACCGGCTTCCGTTCCGGTGTCCGGAGTGATGTCCGTGCAGGCGTCCGTGAGCGGACGGTGGCGGCAGCTGGGGGACGAGCCGTGGGCCTCGGCGTGGATGCGCTGCTTCATCGTGGGTGGCAGGGCCCTGGCCAAGGGCCGTCCCCAGCCGGTCGGGACCGCCACGGCCGGCGCAGGCGCGGGCACCGGGGCGGTCCTGTTGCGGCCCGCCTCGGACTGCGGTACGGCCGCGGCGGCGTTCGTGGTGACGAGTCCGAGCGCCGTGCACAGCGCGAGGAAGGCGGTGACGATGGCGGTCCACAGCGTCATGACCTTGTTCCGGGCCATGTCCCCTCACTTTCGGGTTGGGCGATTTGCGTACTTTCCTCATGATGTGTATGAGGGTCGCGAAGTGGCGGACCGACGCCCGTGGTGCGCCGATCTTCGGATGAACACCACCCGGATGGTCGCAAGGCGGAGCAAAAGCGGACAATAAGGGTCGAAGTGACCGTCCGTGCGGGTGTGATCACCCTCTGATCGGAGCGCTGTCGCTCCGCTCGTACTGCGTTGAGCGGACCGGAAGTTGGGGGCCCACGCAGGTCACCGATCGGTCTCGGCCGGTGTGTATAGTCGGGCGCCAGAGGTCCCCTACGTCAAGGAAAGACGAGGTCGCGCGGTGAAGAAGCTTCTCCTGGTCGCACTGGCCGCCATCGGCGGGCTCCTCGTGTACCGCCAGATCCAGGCGGATCGCGCCGAGCAGGATCTGTGGACGGAGGCGACTGACTCCGTGCCCACGGGTTCGTGAGTACCGACATCCCAGTCTGAATGCAGACCCCGGCCGCGACGCGGTCGGGGTTTTGTGTCGCACGGGCGTTTCGGACGGGGTACGGAATGCGCGGGTGACGCGCCGCCTCGCGGGGCAGGATGGGCCACGGTTTTCGTGGTCCGGCGACGGCGAGGGGTGGCGCGTGATGGGGCGGCGTACGGCGTGGTGGCGCGCGAGGGCACGGCGCGGTCGTCCGTCGGCGCGCGCGTGCGGGGCGGCCGCGGGCGCGGTACTGTGCGCGGCGGCACTGCCCGGCCCGGCCGCGGCGGCCGCCACTCCCGGCGCCGCAGCCGCCTCCCACGGTTCCGGAACTGCCTCCTACAGCTCCGCCGCCGCCTCCCCCTCCGTCGCCTACGCCTTCGCCGAGGACGCGCGGACCGTGACCGGGGCGCCCGGCACCACGGACGCCCCGCTGATCGAACCCGGCCGGACGTACCGCAGCTCGCTGCCCAGGGGCGCCAAGGCGTACTACCGCATGGAACTCGACGTCGTGTCGAACGCGTACGTCTCCGCCACCGCCGTCCCCCGGCCGGGCAGCGTGCTGTCCACCTCCGACGGCATCCGGGTGTCGGTGCAGAGCGCCGACGGCCGCTCCTGCTCGCGGGAGAGCGTGAGCTTCGGCGCCGCGCACAGCCCGCACCCGATCACCGCCTGGGGCGCGCGGACGACGTCGCCCGCCGACCCCGTGTGCCGGGGCGCCGGCCCGTACTACGTCGTCGTCGAGCGTGTCGACGCGGCGGACTCCTCGCCCGGCGCCTGGGACCTCGAACTCGCCGCCGCGACCGAGCCGGGCCTGACCCGGACCGGCGCCACCAGCGCTCCCGATCCATGGGACTCCGCCTCGCCCGCACCGCTCACCGGCCGGGAGCAGCGGCGCCAGGGCGGCGCGGGCTTCAGCCGGGCGGTCCCGGTCCGGCAGGGCGTGTGGCGCGCGGCCGTCAGCCCCGGGCAGACGCTGTTCTACAAGGTTCCGGTCGACTGGGGCCAGCAGTTGTCCGCCACCGCCGAACTGGGCAGTTCGGCAGACGGCAGGGGCTTCGCCGTCGGCGCCCTCTCGCTGGCGCTGCACAACCCGGTGCGCGCCCGCGTCGAGGACGCCGGCGTCGGGTACGACGGACGGCAGCGGACGGCCGCCCTCGCTCCCGTGCCGCCGGTCGAGTACGCCAACCGGTACGCCGTGACCGACCGGGTGAACGGGATGCGTTTCGCCGGCTCGTACTACCTGGTGGTGCACCTCGCCGAGTCGGTGGCCGAGGACTTCGGCGACGGGCCCTTCGGGCTGACCCTGCGTGTGCGGGTCGCCGGCGCGGCGCACGACGGTCCCGGGTACGCCGGGCGGGCCGTGCCGCGGGACGCCTTCGGCGTGACGGCGGCGGACCGGCAGGCCGCGGCGGACGGCGGAGCGGCGGGGGACGACACGGCGATGAAGGCCCTCGCCGCGGGGGGCATCGGGGCGGGGACGCTGGTGCTCGTGGTGCTGGGGGTGTGGACGGCTTCGGCCCGGCGCAGGGCCGGGGTGCGCCTGCCGGTGCGGTAGGGCTGCCGCCCCGGGCGGTCGGTGGTGCGCAGGGTGGCCTCACGCGGGTCACAAGTGCGTCAGAGGCGGGGCGGAGGCGGGGACAGGGGCGGGCGGGGTCAGGGGCAGGGGCGGGTCAGAGTCGGGTCAGGGCCCAGAAGCCGATGGCGTAGCAGACCAGCGCCAGCAGCAGGAGCGGGACGGCCACCCGGGCGGGCGGGCCGGGGCGGCGCGCACGGCGGGCGGCGCGGTGGCTCGGGCGCGGGGCTTGCTGGGCCACGGGCGCCGCATGCGGTTCCTGGGCGGTGTAGGCGGCGGTCACGGCGTCGGGGCGCTGCGGTGGCGCGGGGGGCCGGGGAGGGCGCAGCACGTGCGTGGGGTCGTGGGGGGAGGCGGGGGCGGGACCGGGCCACGGGGCCGCCGCCGGATGGGGCTGCGGCGGTGCGGGGAGCGGCCGGTGCGGTGCCTGGGGGGAGGGGGTGATCGTGTCCTGGGGTGGCGGCAGGCGGAAGCTGCCGGTGTCCGACATGGTGGATCCGGTGGATCCGGTGGATCCGGTGGATCCGGTGGATCCGGCAGATGCGGTGGGCCCGGACGCGGTGGGTGCGGACGCGGTGGGTGCGGCAAGCCCGGTCGGTCCGGTCGGTGTGGCGGGTCCGGGGGGCCGGCGGGGGTCGGCGGGCGGCGTCTCGGCCGGGGTGGGGGCGGCCGGTGCCGACGCCGGCTCGCTCGGGTCCGTCGCGGGCGCGGGGGCCGCCGTCCCGGACGCGGTGCTGTCGGTGGCCGTCGCGCCGGACGCGGTGCTGTCGGTGGCCGTCACGCCGGACGCGGGTTTCAGGGGGCCGTCGGCGGCGAAGCCCGTCGGGAGCGGGCCGAGTTGGTCGAATATCTCGATCAGTTCGTCGTCCGGACCGGGTTCCGGCAGGAGTTCGGCGGCGGAGGCCAGGGCCTTGCGTGCCCCCGTGGCGGTGCGGAAGCGGGCCTGCGGGTCCGGTTGCAGCAGGGTGGCGATGACCTGCCACAGCGGTTCGGGGATGCCCTTGGGCGCACCCGGCGTCCCGTGCTCGGCGAAGTACTGCACGAGCGCCTTGGCGTCCGGCTTGGCGCCCTCCAGGAGATAGAGGGCGACCAGGCCCACGGCGAACAGGTCGGCGGGGAAGTCCGGTTCGGCGCCCATCATCTGTTCGGGCGCCAGATAACCGGGCGTGCCCACCACGAGGTTGGTCTCCGTCAGGCGGGGCTCGCCCAGCCGCATCGCGATGCCGAAGTCGGACAGCCGCAGGCGTGGACGGCCGGTGCCGGTGGCCTCCAGCAGCACGTTGGCGGGCTTGATGTCGCGGTGCACCACGCCTTCGGCGTGCACCGCGGCCAGCCCGGACAGGAGCTGGTCGATCAGGGTGCAGACGAAGACGGGCGGCAGCGGGCCGTAGTCCCCGACCAGATGGACCAGCGAACCGCCGGCCACGAGGTCCATGGTGAACAGGACCTTGTCGTCGTCGGCGGCCCAGCTCGCCGGGGCCAGCACGTGCGGATGGTCGATGCGCAGGGCCTGCTCGCGCACGAACCGCAGCAGGGAGTGGGCGTCGCGCTGTTGCAGCACCTTGGCGGCCACGTAGCGGCGGCGGCGGTGGTCCCAGGCGCGCCAGACGGCGCCGACCCCTCCGCGTCCGATCGGGTCGACCAGTTCGTACCGGCCGGCGAAGACCTCACCCATGGCGGTGCGTCGCTCCTCCCCCTGCGGTCATCCCCCTTCACCCCCCTCACTCCCCCGTGGCGGGTGAGACGACTCCCCTTCGTCTCCCCCTCGTTGCGATCTCCCCCTGGTGCGCGACCGTCGGCCCGGCTGCCGAACCCCCTTCGGTGACCGGGCCGCGGGGTCAGTTCTGGTGGGACTGGTAGTGCGCGACGGCGTCGGAGGTGCGCCCGGCGCCGTACACCCGCAGGAACTCGGCGAGTTCGGGGTGGGCCGGGGCGAGGCTGTCCGCGGCGTCGATTATGTCGCCGGCGGCGGCCACCGAGCGCAGCAGGGACTGGATCTCGCGGACCACCCGCTTGACCGTCGGCGCTCCCGAACCGGTCGTCGTGGTCGTGGTGTTGCTGAGCACCGAGCCCCCCTGGGACTTCTTGATCTCTTCCATGCGCTCGGTGGCCTCGGCCGCGCTGACGCTGCCGTCGGCGACCTGCCCCGCCAGGTCCTGCAGCAGCTGCACCCGCTGCACGACCGCCGGGTTGCCGATCTTCGCGCGCTGGCCGCTCATCAGCTGTGACAGCATCGGAGCGGACAGTCCCAGCACCCCCGCGAGACGAGCCTGGTTGAGGCCAAGATCGTCGATGAGCTTACGGAAGAGCGCCCCCAGCGGCTCCCCGTACCAGTTCCGCTGCAGTTCCCGCGCTCTCGCGGTCGCTTCCTGCTGTGCGGCGTCCATTGCGTCTCCCCATCGCTTCCCCAAGTACGGTGGTTCGCTGTAGCGAACCACGCCGAGCATCTTACGGAGAGTGGTCGCCCGCTGGGGACCCCCAATCTTTTTGCGGGATCCCGGGGGTGACCCGGTACTCTGGTCTCCGGCGCCTGCCGGTGGGAGGTTCTTCCGGACGGTCGCCTGTTGTCGCGGGGCCTTAGCTCAGTTGGTAGAGCGCTGTCTTTGCATGGCAGATGTCAGGGGTTCGACTCCCCTAGGCTCCACACAGAAACCCCTCCACCTGCGTGAATGCGGGTGGAGGGGTTTTTCGCGTGCTCTTCGTGTGCCCTGTCAGGGGTGGTGGACGGCGGCCGACACGACGTGGTCGGCGACGACCGCCGACGTGACGGTCAGCGCGGCCGGCAGGCCGTGGGCCGGGCGCAGGCGGTGCGGGGCGGCGGCGCCCGGGATCCAGGCCAGGGCCACCGCGCGGAAGGAGAGGCGGGGCTGCAGCGCGGGCGGGGCCGCCTTGTACGCGGCCTCCTTGGCGGAGAACAGCGTCAGCACCGCCCGCTGCGGGGGCGCCGGGGAGCGGGTGATGACGGTCAGCTCGGCGGGGCGGGCGATGAGGTGGCGGGCCCGGTGCAGGGCGGCGGCGGAGGCGAGCGGCTCGATGTCGATGCCGATGCGCGGGCCCGGTTCGGGCGCGGCCGTCACCACGCACACCGCCGTGGTCCCGCTGTGGCTCAGGGAGCCGTGCACCCCCGGTGGCCAGTCCGGCGCCCCGGTCGCCGTACGGGCCGGCCAGTGGCCCCGCCCGGTCGCCGCCGCCAGCGCGCGGTGCGCGGCGAGACGCCCCGCCGCGAACTCCGCGCGGCGGCGCGCGCCCGCGCCGGACAGCCGCAGACCGGCGGGGAGTTCGTCGTGGTCGTACTCGCCGACCCGCGCGATGCCGACGCTCACCGGCAGCGGCGCGAACAGCGCGGCCACCGATCCGGGCGCGTACGGCGCCGTCGCGAGGATGCCCGCCGCGTCCGCCGTCCGCGCCTTCATGCGCTCGCGCCCCGCGGCGTCGTGCGCCACGGCGTCGCGCCTCGTGTCGTCGTGCCTCGTGTCGGCGCGTCCCGCGCCGTAGCGGGCGTCGGGTGCCTCATCGTGCGGCGGTCTTCGCGGTCTCGGCGAGGTGGTCCTCGAAGGTGCCCCGGCCGACCGCGTGGGAGGCGGTCAGGTGGCCGCCCTCGCGGAACGCGCGGAACGTCCTGCCGGGCAGGCGCAGGCCGACGACCTTGCGGCTGCGGCCCTGGGCGCGGAGATAGACCCGGGCCAGCTCGGTCGCCTCGCGCACCTGCGGGCCACCCATGTCCGTCACCCGCCCCGAGGGCCCGCCGAGGGCCAGCGCGGCCAGCCGGTCGGCGACCTCGGCGGCGGAGATGGTCTGGTAGGAGAAGGCCGGGGCGAGCATCAGGGGGAGCTTGGAGGTGCCGTCGAAGATGGCGCGGACGAAGTCGTGGAACTGGGTCGCGCGCAGGATCGTGTACGGGAGCCGGCTGTTCTCGACGAGCCGCTCGCACTCCTGCTTGCCCTTGAAGTAGCTGAACGGCACCCGGTCGCAGCCGACGATGGAGATGTACACCAGGTGCCGGGTGCCGGCCTCCCGGGCCGCCGCGAGCAGCCTGCCGGTGGCGGCGACGTCCTTCTTGCCGTTGCTGGACGTCGCGCAGTGCACGATCGTGCCGGCGCCGCGGACCGCCTCGGCGACGCCCTCGCCGGACAGCAGGTCGCCGACCGCCCACCCGCGGCCGGCCGGCGCCGGGTCCGGGGGCGGCGTGTGGCGGCTGAGCACGCGCACCGTGCGTCCGGCCGTCAGCAGCCGGTCGACCACGAGGCGTCCGAGCGTGCCGGTGCCTCCGGTCACGAGAATGGTTCCGTCCACGACATTCCCCTTCGCCGATACCTGCCGATATCTGCCGATGCCTGTCCACGTCTGTCCGCGCCGGTGGCCGTCCCGGTGCCGGTGGCGTGGTCGCAGGGCGCGGCCACTCCGGGAGCATGCCCGCGCGGGCCAGGGCGGGCCAGGGCGGAAAAGGAATGTGTCAGGTCGGGCCGCCGGTTCCGGCCGGGCGTCCGGATTACCCGGAGACGGCATTTCCGGGAAGCGGTGAATAGGCGGGCGGCGGGACCTGACATATTTCCCGCCGAGGACCTGACGAACTCCCTTGCCCGCAGCCGCTCCACCGGGTCGCGTGGCGCACCATCTCTTCTGCCGGCTGCCGACCGAGGGCGGCTGCGGACGCGGGAGATTGATTGCCATCATGTCGCGCATCGAATTAATCCCCACCAAAGTCGGGGACCTTTTCGTTGAAGTACTCGGAAGCGGGCCGCCGGTATTGCTGTGGCACAGCATGCTGGTGGACCGCACGCAGTGGAAGCGCATGGCCGACTCGCTGGCCGGGGAGCGGACCCTGGTCCTCGTCGACGGTCCCGGACACGGCCGCAGCGGCGCCCCGCCGGCCGGCTACACGCTCGAGGACTGTGCCGACGCGGCCGACGAGGTGCTCACCGCCCTCGGCGTCGACGCCGTCGACTGGCTGGGCAGCGCCTGGGGCGGCCACGTCGGCCTGGTGTTCGCCGCCCGGCACCCGCGGCGCTGCCTGAGCGTGGTCACCGTCGCCACGCCCGTCGCCCCGCTGGAGACCGCCGAGCGCGTCCAGACCCGCGTCCTGGCCGGCGTGTACGGCGCGCTGGGGCCGATCCGGCCGCTCGCGGACGGCGTCGCCGACGCGCTGCTGACCAGGCGGTCCAAGCGCACCGACCCGGAGGGCCGGCGGATCGTGCGGGACGCCTTCGTGCGGGCCGGCCGCGTCGGCATGCACCGTTCGATGCACGCGATGATGCTGCGCCGGCCCGACATCGGCGGCCTGCTGGCCACCCTGGCCGCGCCGGTGCTGGTCATCGCCGGCAGCGACGACCGGATGTGGCCGCCCGAGGTGGCCGAGCGGTCCGCGGCCACCGTCCCGCGGGGCTGCTGCGCCGTCGTCGACGGTGCGCACCGGCTGCCCGCGCTGGAGCGGCCGGAGGCGGTTCTCACCCACGTGCGCGCGTTCTGGGCGCGTATCGGCAGCGTCCCCTCCGCGAATTGAGCGGCGCGCGGAACGGCCACGCGGAACAGTCGCGCGGAACGGCCGCGCGGAACGGCCGCGCGGAACGGCCACGCGGAAAAAGAAGTCCCGGTGGATCCCGGCACTCCGACAGCAGGGAGAAATGAAATGCCCAACCCCGAGTTCGGTGTTCTCGACGTCCGGTACAAGAACCACGAGGCCATCGCCCTTCCGGACGGCGGCGAGCTGTACTACGAGGAAAGCGGAATCGGCGGCGACGGAACTCCGCTGACCTTCGTCAACAACTTCTACATCGTCAGCCCGATCTGGGGAAACTTCACCCAGGAGCTCGCCAAGGAATTCCGCCTGCTCAACTACGACCTGCGCAACCAGGGTGCCTCCACGCCCGGCCCGGCGCCGGCCACCTTCGACGACCACGTCGAGGACCTGCGCCGCCTGCTGGACCACCGGGGCATCGAGCAGACGTACCTGGTCGCCACGTCGATCTCCACGCTGATCGCGCGCGAGTTCACCTACAAGTACCCGGAGCGGGTGGCCGGGCTGGTGCTGATCGGACCGGCGTTCTCCCCCAACGGCAGCCTGCGCCGGATCCTGCTCAGCAAGCACTGGCTGGCGACGCTGGAGAGCGGCGGCACCACCGGCCTGTTCAACCTGCTCTACCCGCTGGTCTTCCCCGACCAGCTGGTGCACGCCGGCGGCACCGCGGCCTACCTGGCGCTGCGCGACAACTTCCTCGCGCTGCTGTCCAAGAGCTCCATCGCGGAGAACCTCAAGGCCTCCCTGGAGGTCGAGGACGACCCGGACAAGCTCGCGACCCTCACCCGGCCCACGCTGATCATCAACGGCGACGGCGACTTCGCCTGGAGCCGCTCCGTCATCGAGGACGCCCTGGCGCGCATCCCGGACAGCCGCGAGGTCACCCTGCCCCGCGCCGGTCACGTGCCGTTCTTCGACGACCCGGCCGGCTTCCAGAAGGCCACCGCGGAGTTCGTCCGCGACTGCGAGGCCGCGCGGGCCGCCGAACGGCGGGGCGCCGCGGCCGCCGCGTGATCCGTCCCCGTCCTTGAAGGGAACCCCATGACCACACGCCTGCTCACCGGAGCCACCGGGTTCGTCGGCGGAGCCGTCGTCCTGGAGCTGCTGGACCGCACCGACGACCACATCCACGCCCTGGTCCGGGGCGAGGACGCCGCCGACGCCCAGCGGCGCCTGCACGAGGCCCTGGTCTCCATGGCCCGCGGCTACGGCCGGGCCGACCTGGAGGACGCGATCGCCCGCCGGACGACGGCGGTACGCGGCGACATCTCCCTGCCCGGCTGCGGCGTCGACCCGGCCGTGCTGCCCCGGGTCGACGAGCTGTGGCACTCCGCCGCCTCGCTGCGCTACGAGGAGGAGTACCGCGCCGAGATCGAGCGGCTCAACGTCGGCGGCACCCGCAACGTGCTGGATCTGGCGCGGACTTCGGGCGCCCGCACCGTCAACTACGTCTCCACCGCGTACGTGGCCGGCGCGCGCCGCGGCGCCGTGCCGGAGGGCCCGGTGACGGACGCGTCCGTCGCCAACAACTGCTACGAGGAGACGAAGATCCGTGCCGAGGCGCTGGTGCGGGAGGCGGCGGGCGACTTCGACCGGATCCGCGTCCTGCGGCCCACCGTCGTCATCGGCCACAGTCTGACCCGGCACGGCCTCAACTGGTCGGGGATGTACGGCTTCGCGCGCCAGGTGATGGTGTTCGAGAAGCTGGCCCGCCGCAAGGTCGGCACGCTCCTGGACCACGCACGCATGCGGCTGATCGCCGAGCCGGACTGCCCCGTCAACCTGGTCCCGGTCGACATCGTGGCCCGCAACGCGGTGAGCATCGCCCTGTCGGACTCGCCGGAGACGTACTTCCACCTCGGCAACTCCGCCACCGCGCCGGCCGGTCAGGTGCTCGCCACCATCATGCGGCTGGTCGGGCTGCGCGAGCCGGAGTGGGTCACCGACCCGGACACCTTCACGGCCCTGGACGAACAGCTCGACAAGGGCATGGCGTTCTACGGCTCGTACGTCAAGAACGCCAAGAAGTTCGGCCTCTCCCACACGGAGGACGTCTGCGGCGCCGGCTCCTGCCACGCCCCGCTCGACCCGGAGGAGATCCAGGAGTACGTCCTCTACTACCTCCGCCGGCAGCCGACGTACGTCGAGAAGTCGGGCCCCACGCGCACCCTGCACCCGGTGGTGGCCTGACCGGGCCAGCACCGTCCCACCCCGGCGACTTCGGAGGAATCATGCACGACAACGACGCGGTGACCGCTGCCCTGGGCGAGGTCTGGACGCGGGTCACGGGTGAGCCGGCGCCGGCCGGCCCGGCGGCCCGCGCCGGCTCCCTGTGGAACCTCGGACTGACGTCGGCCGGCTTCATCCAGCTGCTGGCCGCCGTGGAGGACGAGTTCGGCTTCGAGTGGGACCTCGACGACGACATCTCGTCCTTCGACGTCCTGGCCGTCCACGTCGCCGCGAAGGCGCGGCGGCTGCCCGCCGTGCCGGGGGGCCGGTGATGGCCCGCCGCACGCCGGGCCACCTGGCGCTGCCCACGGCCCCGGCGCTCGCCGCCCGGCGGCACGGCCGCGTCCCGCTCCGGCTGGACCGGCCGCTGGACCTGTTCCCGGACACGGGTACCGAACTGGACTACGTCACCTTCGCCGACCTGGTGGACCGCGCGGCCCGGCTGCTGGCCGCCGCGGGCGTCTCCCCGGGCGGCCGGGTGATGGTGGTCAAGCGGCCCGGGTTCGACGTGCCGCTGCTGGCGTTCGCCTGCGCCCGGCTGGGCGCCGTACCGGTCCTGATCCACCCCACCGTGGGCCGGCACGAGCTGCCGGTGCTGGTGGAGCGGGCGCGGCCGGGGGTGATCGTCACCGACGCGTACGCCGACGGGCTCGGCGTCCTCGGCGAGCTGCCGGCCGGCGGCCCGCGGCGCTGGTACGTCGGCTCCGGCGGCCGGTCGCTGACCGCGCTGGTGCCCGTGGAACTGCCCGAGGTGTCGGCGCCCGCGCCGGACACCGAGCAGCTGGTCACCCACACCTCGGGGACGACGGGCGTGCCGAAGCTGGTGCGGCAGACCGCGCGGACCTTCGCCGGGCAGGCCCGCCCGCAGACGGTCATCGGCCGGCTGCTGCGGGTGAGGGACCCCTACCTGGTGTGCATCTCGCCGGTGCACGTGCGGACCATGGCCGCGATCGTCTCGACGCTCGCGCTGGGGCTGCCGTTCGGCTTCATGACCGAACCGGACCCGCGGAACGCGGCCCGGATGCTGGAGCGGGTGCGGCCGGGGATCGTCGAGACGGTGCCCAACGCGTTCATCCGCTGGGAGGAGCTCGCCGACGAGCGGCCCGAACTGCTGGCGCCGGTGCGGATGTTCCTCAGCACCTTCGACGCGGCGCACCCGCGGACCATCCGGACGCTGCTCGGGGCGGGGCACCGGCACGCCCGGTACGTCCAGGTGTACGGGCAGTCGGAGACCGGGCCGGTGGCGATGAAGTTCTACCGGCGCGGGCGCCGGGGGCGGTGCGCCGACGGCCGGTGCGTGGGGCGTCCGCTGCCCGGCCAGTCCCGGGTGCGCATCGCCGGCGTCGGCGGCGCCGGCGCGGTGGGCCGGGGGACGGCGGGCGCCATCCTGGCGCGGACCTCCGCGGTCACCCCGTCCTACCTCGGCACCCCGGACGAGCGGACCGACGGCTGGTGGGCGATGGGCGACTTCGGGGTCGTCACGGACCGGGGGTGCCTGCACCTGTACGACCGGATCGTCGACCGCGAGCCCGGCGTGGACAGCCTGCTGGCGCTGGAGGACACGATCCTGGAGCGCGTCCCGGAGCTGACCGAGGCCGTGCTCGTCCCCGTCCGGGGCGGCCCGCCGGTGCCGGTGGTGTGCACCCGCGGCGACCGACCGCTGGACGCGCGGGCCTGGCGCGCGGCGGTCGCCGGGCTGCCGCCGGTCGCCGAGCCGGTCCGGCTGGCCTGGGACGACATCCCGCACACCGCGACCTGGAAGGTCAAACGGGCGGAGGCGGCACGAGTGCTGGAAGGAGTGAGGGCGCATGACGTCGCACACCTCGGCCGCGGCTGACACCTGGCTCGGCGCCCTGGACCGGCTGCGCCGCGTCCCCGGGCCGTACTTCCGGGCGACCCTGGACGTCACCGAGGCCGCGAAGCAGCTCGGCGCGAGCGTCGAGACCGTGTACGCGCTGATCGGCGCGGGGCTGCCCGCCGAGGAAGGGCGCGGCGGGCCCCGGCTCGACTACCACGACGTCGCCAACCTCGGCCTCGCCGCCGGACTCGGCAGGTCCCTGGGCGAGCTGGCGGAGGGCCGGATGCTGCGGATGGCGGCCGGGGAGCCGGAGGGGTGGGTCAAGGAGCGCACCTGGCGGCTGCGGCTCACCGCGCCCTGCGACGCCGACGGCTGCCCGGGCGAACGGCCCACGACACCCCGACCGGAACTGCTGGACGGCACCCTGCTCGACTTCGCCGACGCCGGCGACCACATCGTCGCCACCGTGGTCACCCGGGGCCTGCCCGACGCGCCCCGCACGGCCGCCGTGCGCGCGGTGTACGACGATCTGCTCGCCGAACTCGACGACGGCACGTACCAGTTCGGCTGGCTGCCGCACCGCCTGCGGGCACTGCCGGCGACGGCGGCCGCGCACGGCATGGTCGACTGCCGGGTCGCCGCGTGGATCATGGAGCGGCGCGCCCGCGAGGCCGGCCTGGCCGCCCGGGTCCGGGTCGGCTTCGTGCTCGGCCTGGTGGGCGTCGAGCACGCCTGGACCGAGGTGCTGGAGGGCGACCGCTGGCTGCCGCTCGACCCGGTCCTCGCCTTCCTGGCCCGCCGGCACCGTACGAGCAACCCGGCGTTCACCGACTTCTGCCGGGGCTCCGTCCACAACCGGCTGCTCGCCTGGCCGGCCGCGGCCGACCGGCCGCTCGTCGCGCACGACTGCGCCCTCGGCGGCCGCGTGACGCTCGCCTGCAACCAACTCATGGGCCGCTAGGGCCTGTCGTCCGGCCGCACCGGTCCGGACGGCAGGGCCCGGCGCCCACCGACCCCTGAGAGGGTGCCATGCTCCACAAGCTCGCCGCCTTGGCAGTGGGCCGCCGCAGACTCGTCCTGGTGCTGACGCTGCTGTTCGTGGCGCTGGGCGGGGCGCTGGGCGGCGGTGTCGCCGACAGACTGTCCGCGGGCGGCTACGAGGTCCCGGCCTCCGAGTCCACCCGGGCCGCCGACGCGGTCGCCGACGAGTTCGGCAGCGGTTCGCCGAACCTGGTGATCCTCGTCCGCACCCCGGCCGGCATCGACGACCCGGCGACCACCCGCAAGGGCTTGGCGCTGACCGCGGCCCTGGCGAAGGAGCCGGGCGTGCGGCAGGCGGTGTCGTACTGGTCGCAGGACCGCGCCCCGCTGCTGCACAGCGAGAAGGGCGACTCGGCGCTGGTGCTGGCGCACCTGTCCGGCGACGAGGACCGGGTCGCCGACAGCCTGGAGGCGCTGCTGCCGCACTACGACAAGGGCTTCGAGGGCCTCGACCTGGCCTTCGGCGGGCAGGCCGAGGCCTACCGGGAGCTGACCGAGCAGACCCAGAAGGACCTCGCGCTCGCCGAGGCGCTGGTGCTGCCGCTGACGCTGCTGCTGCTCGTCCTGGTCTTCCGCGGGGTGATCGCCGCCCTGCTGCCGCTGGCCCTCGGCGTCGTCGCCGTGATGGGCACCCTCGCGGTGCTGCGGGTGCTGGTCGCCTTCACCGACGTGTCGGTGTTCGCGATGAACCTCACCACCGCGCTCGGCCTGGGACTCGGCATCGACTACGCGCTGTTCGTGGTCTCCCGCTTCCGGGAGGAACTGCGCCGCGGCGCGCCGGTCCCGGACGCGCTGTCCACGACCTTGCGCACGGCCGGCCGTACCGTGCTGTTCTCCGCGCTGACGGTCGCGCTGTCGCTGTCGGCGCTGCTGATCTTCCCGATGTACTTCCTGCGGTCGTTCGCCTACGCGGGCATCGCGGTGGTCGCGTTCGCCGCGCTGGGCGCCCTGGTGGTGCTGCCCGCGCTGCTCGCGGTCATCGGGCACCGGGTGGACAAGTGGTCGTTCGGCCGGCGCCGGCGAGCCGCGACCGTGGACAGGGGGAACAGGGGGAACAGGGGGAACAGGGGGAACAGGGGGGACAGCGGCGACAGCGGCTTCTGGCACCGGCTCGCGACGCTGGTGATGCGCCGGCCGCTGCCGCTGGCCACGGCCGTCGTCGCCCTGATGGTGTTCCTGCTCACCCCGTTCTCCGGCATCAGCTTCGGCCTCGCCGACGAGCGCGGGCTGCCCGCCGACGCCGAGGCCCACCGGGTCGGCGACGTCATCACGCGGGACTACGCGGCCCAGGCGATGTCGCCGATGCTGATCGAGGCCGACGGGGCCGCGAGCCGGGCGCGGGTCGCCGACTACACCGAGCGGCTGTCGCGGCTGCCGGACGTGGCCCGCGTCGACGGGCTCGCCGGCTCCTGGACCGACGGCCGTCAGGTCGCCGACGGGTCGGGCCCGCTGTACCGGCAGTTCGCCGGCGGGGACGGCACCTGGCTGCTGCTGGTGCCCGACGTCGACCCCTACAGCGACGCCGGGCAGCGCCTGGTGAGCGAGGTGCGCCGGACGCCCGCGCCGTTCGCGGTGCGGGTGGGCGGCACGGCGGCCTCCTTCAAGGACACCATGTCCGCGCTCGGCGACCGGCTGCCGTACGGCCTGCTGATCGTCGCGGTCAGCATGTTCGTGCTGCTGTTCCTGCTCAGCGGCAGCGTGCTGATGCCGCTGAAGGCGCTGGTGCTCAACCTGTTCAGCCTCACCGCGACGTTCGGCTCCATCGTGTGGGTCTTCCAGGACGGCCACCTGAAGTGGCTGGTCGGCGACTTCACCACCACCGGCACCACCGTCGCGACCAACCCGATCATGATGTTCTGCGTCGCGTTCGGGCTGTCCATGGACTACGAGGTCTTCCTGCTGTCGCGGATCAAGGAGGAGTACGAACTCACCGGCGACAACACCCGCGCCGTGGCCCGCGGCCTGGAGCGCACCGGCGGCCTGGTCACCGCGGCGGCCCTGCTGATGGCACTGGTGTTCCTGTCCTTCCTGGTCTCCGGCATCACGTACATGAAGATGCTCGGCTTCGGTCTCGCCGTCGCCGTCCTGATGGACGCCACTCTCGTGCGCGGCGTGCTCGTCCCGGCGTTCATGCGGCTGGCCGGCCGCTTCAACTGGTGGGCCCCGGCCCCGCTGGCCCGCCTGCACCGGCGGATCGGACTGCGGGAGGGCGGCGAGGCGCCCCCCGTACGCCGTCTCCGGGCGGTCCCGCAGCCGCCCGAGCCCGAGCCTGCGCCCGCGCGCCGCTGACCCCGACCCCACCCTCACTCCCCACCCCCACTCCCCATCCCCAATCCCACTCCCCACCCCCACTCCCACTCCCACTCCCATTCCCCACCCTCACTCCACTCCCATTCCCACTCCCCACCCTCACTCCACGCCCGTCCCCACCCCGCCCCGCCCCGCGAAAGGACCCCGCGATGAACGACGTCGCCTCTCCCGGCCGCCGGCTGCTGCTCGAACTCGTCGACGTGCCCGGCCTGTTCGACGAGCTGGCCGACGACGCCGACCTGCTGTCGGCGGGCATCAACTCCGGTGAGCTGATCCGGCTCGCGCTCGCCATCGAGGAACGCACCGGCGTCGCCCTCGACGACGACGAGATGGCCGGCCTCTACACCATCGACGGCATCGACCGGGTGCTCAGGGCCGCGCGGGTGAGCGGCTGATGTGGCTGGCCCACGCGGTGCGCCGGCGCCGGCAGCTCGCCCCCGGCGCGACCGCCCTCGCCGACGAGACCCGCACGCTGACCTGGCAGGAACTGGACGACCGCACCGACGCCCTGGCCTGCGGGCTGCGGGACCTCGGCCTCACGCCCGGCGACCGGTTCGCGGTGGTCTCCCGCAACCGCCTGGAGGTCGTCGAGCTGTACGTCGCCGCCGCGAAGGCCGGTGTCACGGTGTGCCCGGTCAACCCGACGTTCCCCGCCCCCGAGGTCGCGCACATCGTGCGCAACGCCGGGCCGGCCTGCGTGATCGCCGACCCGTCGGCCGCCGCCCGGCTCGGCGACGCCCTCGGCGCGGGCACCCGGGTGCTGCTCGACTCCCCGCGGTTCGCCGCGCTGTACGACACCCCGCGGCGGGCGCTGCCGCTGCCGGACCCGGACGACGTCTTCGCCGTGGTGCACACCTCCGCGACCTCCGGACGCGCCAAGGGCGTCGCCCTCACCCACCGCGCGATCGCCGCGGGCTACACGGCGACGGTCGCCGACTTCGGCTTCACCCCCGACGACGTCCTGCTGTACCCGTGCCCGCTGTTCCACGGCAGCATGGTGGTGGGCCTGGCGCTGCTCGCGGCGGGCGGAACCCTCGTGGTGCAGGGCGAGTTCACCCCGCAGCGGTTCCTCGCCGGCGTCGAGCGGTTCGCGGCGACGACCGCCTTCCTGGTGCCGTCGATGATCCGTTTCGTCCTGCGGGCCAAGGCGTTCGCGGCCACCGACCTCTCCAGCCTGCGCGAGGTGATCTTCGGCGGCGCGCCGATGCCGGAGCCGCTGCTGCGGGAGGCGCTGGAGCGGTTCGGCGTCCCCGTGCGCAACTCCTACGGCCTGTCCGAGGGCGGCCCGATCGCCACCGCCCGCTACACCCTCGACGGGGACACGCCCCTGACCTCGGCCGGCCGGATGCTGCCCGGCTGCCACATCGAGATCCTCGACGAGGACGGCCGCCCGGTGCCGTACGGGGAGACCGGCGAGGTGTGCGTCCGGGGCGACGGCGTGATGCGCGGCTACTGGAACGACCCCGGGGCCACCGCCCGCAGCATCCGCGACGGCCGGCTGCGCACCGGGGACCTCGGGTACATGGACCCCGGGGGCCTGATCCACCTGGTGGACCGGCGCGGCGACGTC
The DNA here is from genome assembly GCF_035656535.1 of Streptomyces sp. H51. Lineage (NCBI taxonomy): Bacteria > Bacillati > Actinomycetota > Actinomycetes > Kitasatosporales > Streptomycetaceae > Streptomyces > Streptomyces sp. H51. The sequence continues at coordinate 301,166 of NZ_JAYMHD010000087.1, read as the reverse complement.
ATCGTCCGCGGCGGGCAGAACGTCTACCCGGCCGAGATCGAACGGGTCCTCGGCGAGGTGGCGGGCGTCCGGGACGTGGCCGTGGTCGCCGCGCCGTCCGAGGAGTGGGGGCAGGTGCCGGTCGCGTTCGTCGTGGCGGACGGGGGGCGCCGGCCGACGGTGCCCGAACTGTACGGCGCGTGCGCCGCCCAGCTCGGCAGCTACAAGCGGCCGGCCGCCGTGCACTTCGCCGAGGAGATCCCGCGCAACGCGGCCGGCAAGGTGCTGCGCCGGGTCCTCAAGGAGCGGCTGGCGACGGCGGGAGCGGGGCGATGAGGGTCGCGTGCGTCGGCGGCGGGCCGGCCGGGCTGTTCTTCGCGCTGCTCATGCGCCGGGCCGGCGACCACCGGGTGGACGTCTTCGAGCGCAGCGCGCCGGACGCCACGTTCGGCTTCGGGGTGGTCTTCTCCCGGCTGAGCCTGATGCGGCTGCGCCGCCTCGCGCCGGAGGTGGTGGCCGGCATCCTCGACGCCGGGGCCCGCTGGGACAACGTGGAGGTGCGCCGCGGCGGCGAACGGGTCAGCGCCTCGGGCCACGGCTTCGCCGCCGTGGAACGCCGGGCGATGCTGGCCATGCTCCAGCGGCAGGCCGCCGCGGCCGGCGCCGGGCTGCACTACCGGACCGAGGTCGATCCGGCGTCCCTGCTCGACCGGTACGACGTGGTCGTCGCGGCCGACGGGGCGGGCAGCCGCAGCCGCGGCGCCTTCGCCGAGGACCTGGGCGCGCGGGTGGGCGCGGGGGAGAGCCGGTACGCCTGGTTCGCCTCCGACCGGGTCTTCGAGGACATGACGTTCCTGTTCGCGGACAGCCCCTACGGGCCGGTCGCCGCCCACGCCTACCCGTACGCGCCGGACCGCTGCACCTTCCTGGTGGAGATGGACGCCTGGAGCTGGCGGCGGGCAGGCTTCACCGACGGGCACACCAAGCCCGCCGACTTCACCGACGAGCGGGCCATGGCCTTCGCCCGCGAGGTGTTCGCCGACCAGCTCGGCGGCGGACGGCTGTACGGCAACGGCTCGCGCTGGCTGCGCTTCCCACAGGTGTCGGCCGCGCGCTGGCACCACAAGAACCTCGTCGGCATCGGCGACGCCGTGCACACCGCCCACTTCTCGATGGGCTCCGGCACGACGATGGCCCTGGAGGACGCGGCCGAACTGGTCGCCGTGCTCACCGGGGCCGGCCCGCTCGACGTGCCGGCCGCGCTCGCCGCTTACCAGGCGGTCCGGCGGCCGGTGGTGACCGGCGTCCAGGACGCGGCCTGGGCGAGCCGCCGCCTGTGGGAGACGCCGGAGGCCCACCACGGCGCCCCGCTGGACGTGCTGACGCTGCGCCTGCTCACCCGGGCCGGACAGCTGTCGGTGCGTCAGATACAACGGCTCGACCGGGGCTTCGCCTCGGGCGCGGGCGCCTCCTTCACCGCGCTGCCCGAGGCGCCGGTGCGGCGGCTGGCCGACCTGGCGGGGGCGCTGGTGGAGGTGGGCGCCGGGGACGGTGCCGAGGAACTGACGGCGCGGGTGAAGCGGCTGCGGCGGGCGGAGGCGGGGCTGCTGGTGCCGGCGCCGGGCGTGGACACCGCCGCCGTACGGCGACTGGCCGACGTCGTCCGCCGGGTCGCCCGCGCGGCCCCGGTGGACGTCGTCCTCGCGGCCCCGGGAGCGCACGGAGCCGCGGAGAACCGCATCGCACAGATGGTCCTCGCCGAGGAACTGCACGCCACCACGGGCGTCCGCACCGGGTACGCATGCCCGGGCCGGGAACTGGAGTACGGCTGGACGCACGTGCAGGCGGGTCGCGCGGACGAGGTCTGGACGACCGACTGACCCGAGCCAACCGGGTCACCGGGCTCACCCGGCCCACCGGCACCGACGTCGCGTGTCGGCCGTCCTCGGCATCCCCGCACCACGATGTGGTGCGGGGATCAGGCGTTTCACGCACGGGCACGGGGGCCGAGGCATTCCGGTCGGCGGGTGCCGAGCACTGGGTGGTGTGCACTGTGCGGTGTGCGGTGTTCCGCGTGCTAGGTGCGGTCGGTGTGCCTTGTGTGCTTTATGTGCCTTGTGCTCGTTGGTGGCTGCCAGCGCGACGGCGCCGGCTGCCTTGTTGTGGCAGATGAGGCGAGGGAGGCGTAAGCCGGCCGCCGTGCTGGACGGGAGGCGGGTTCCGCGGTGCGGTCGGCCGGGGGGCCCGCCTCCCGGCGTGCGCGCTCGGTCTCCGAGGGTGCTCCCGCGGGTTCACCTCTCCGACAGCGCCGGCCGTACCACCTCCAGCATCCGCACCAGCCACTCCTGGGTCGACCGGCGGGAGGCGAACGGGCCGTCGCCGAAGGCGATCTCCGCCGGTGAGCGGCTCATCGAGGTGGCGCCGACCACCAGGGACATCAGCAGACCGGTGGCCGGCCGGACCTCGACACCGGACAGCAGGGAACCGTCCGCGCGGGCCCGCCGCAGGGCCCGGAACAGGGTGCCGAGCCAGTTGAGCTGGCAGTGCAGCGAGGGGTCGTCGGGCGTCTCGAGCTCGTGGGCCAGGCGCGCCCCCGCGCGGACGACGATGTCGCCCTGCAGCATCCGTACCAGGGCGTCGGCCATGTCGACCGCGATCTCGAAGCCCGGCCCCTGACGGTCCGCCAAGTCCGCCAGCACCGCGCCCGACACCCGGCACGCCTCGGCCTGGACGGCCCGCGCGAGGTCGGACTTGGCCGCGAAGTGGAAGGTCAGTGCCCCCTTGGTGACCTGGGCCCGTTCACTGATCGCCGAAAGGGCGGCCCGCTCGTAGCCGACGTCGTCGAACACCGTCGAGGCGGCCCGGACCAGCCTGGCCCGGGTGCGCTCGGCCCGCTCCTGCTTCATCACGGCCAGCTCCTCGTTTGATCGTCGATACGACGACTGATCGTCACTACGACGACATTAGAAACCGGGCGTGCGGTCTGTCAAAGGTCGGAAGCTGAATGGCTTGATCCATGACATTCTCTCCGTCAAATGACGAGAACCTGCGGGTTTTTGGGGCAGGCTGCGAGCCAGGAGGTCCTGACCTGGGGGCGTTGACAGACCGCGCGCCCGGTTTTTAATGTATGGCTTGTTCTTGAGCATTCAGGTGGCCGCACGACACGACACACCGAAGGGGGACACTGTGAGCACTGCCGTCCTGAGGCATGAAACATCTCCCGCGGAGGCCGGCCTGGCCGAACTGACCGACCTGCTCTTCGCCTCGCTGCGGCGGCGGGACCAGCGGGACAAGGGAGCGAAGTACCTGCGCGGACTGCTGACGGCCAAGGGGCGCAAGTCGATCCGCAACATCGCCAGCGTCACCGGCGGCTCGGCCGCCGAGCAGAGCCTGCACCACTTCGTGTCCTGCTCCCCGTGGGAGTGGGCACCGATGCGCCGGGCGCTCGCGCAGTACGTGCACAAGGCCGTGGAGCCGCAGGCCTGGGTGGTGCAGTCGGTGCAGATACCCAAGGTCGGCGAGCACTCGGTCGGCGTCGACCGGCACTTCGTCCCGCACCTCGGCCAGACCGTCAACGGTCAGCAGGCCTTCGGCCTCTGGCTGGCGGGTCAGCGGGTGAGCGCCCCGGTCAACTGGCGGATGTACCTGCCGGGTTCGTGGCTCGACGACTCCGACCGGCGGCGCCGGGCGGAGATCCCCGAGGGACTGCCCGAGGAGACACTGGCGGCCTGCGCCGCGGCCGTCGTCCTGGAGGTCGCCGGATGGGGGCTGCCGGTGCGGCCGGTGGTGCTGGACGCCCGCTCCCCCGAGGTGCGGGGCGCGCTCGACACCTTCGCCGCGCTGGGTGTTCCCTTCCTGGCGCGGATCGACCCGGGCGACCGGCTGACCGTCGCGGACCCGGCGCTCCCGGGGTACGGCGCCGGGGCGCTGCCCGCGCAGCACATCATGCGCTCGGTCAGCGGGTTACGCCGTCCCGTCCGGTGGCTGGACCCGAATGTGCCGACGCCCGCCGTGCGCACCTCGTTGGCGGCGGCGATGCGGGTGGAGCCGGCGCGCGAGCCGTCCCGGCCCGCTGCCGCCGAGGCCGGGCGGGGGCGGATGCTGCTGCTCGGGGAGTGGCGCGATCCGCGGCGCCCGCCGGCCGAGCTGTGGCTGACCGGCATGGGCGCGGCGCCACCGGGCGCGCTGCTGCGCCTGGGCAAGCTGGTGCGCCGGGTGGCCCGCGACTACCGGGAGGTCGGTGAGCCCAGCGGGCTCAGCGAGTTCGCGGGGCGTTCCTTCCACGGCTGGCACCGGCACGTCACGCTGGCCTCCGCGGCGCACGTCGCGGCCCTGCTGGGGGAGCGGCGGTGACCGCGTACCGGGCCGTGCCGGTGGTGCTGGTGCCCCGGGGGCTCGCCCTCCCGGCGGCGGGCATGCCGACGGCGCCGAGTCCGGGCGCCTCAGCCGGTGCCGGCCGTGACCCCGGCGTCGCGGTCGGTGGTGGCGGCGTCCTGGCCGGTGGTCCCGGCATCGGCGGTCCGGTGGGCGACCTGTTCGGCCGGGTCGGTGGCGCCCTCCGGGAGCAGCCGGGCGATGGTGGCCGGGTGGGCGATGGACGGCAGGATGTGACGCCACATCACGCCGACCCGTACCCGCAGGTCGGCCCGGCGGCTGACGGCCTCGGAGACCAGCTGGACCCCGGTGAAGGTGGCCACCACGAACTCGGCGGTCTCCCGTGGCACCACCTGCGGCAGCACCTCGCCCTGTTCCTGTCCCTCGGCCAGCAGCCGCGTGGTGAGGTCGAACCAGTCGTCCCACGGATGGGTGCCGTGGAAGAACACGCCCTCGATGGACAGCCGGGTGCCCGCCCGGGCCAGGGCGTCGTGGCGCAGCACGTGCGCGAACTGGTGGGTGATGTCGATGACCGACTGCAGGGGTGACAGCTGCGGGGGTACGGTGACCAGTGAGGTCTGCCCGTCCATGATCGCCTGGGCGAGTGACTCCTTGGACGGGAAGTGGAAGTACATCGCGCCCTTGGTGACGTTCGCCCGCCGCAGGATCTCCGAGGTGGCCGCGCGTTCGTAGCCGTACTCGGCGAAAACGCTCGCTGCGGCTTCCACGATCGAGCGCCGGGTCTGCACCGCGCGCGCCTGCTTGGCCATGTCTTCCCTCCGAGGCGATTGCACAGCCATTCTAGCCGACCATGCGGTCTGTTTCCGTAGGTCCCTCGTACCGGCCATGGGCGGAACGATGCCGTCGAGGGTGGCCCGTCCCTTTATGGGGCGGTTGGGTCTCCAGGCAGGCGCCCTGGTTCGCCCGAAGAAAGAGACCGCACATCCCGTTTTTTTCATGCGACACCGGGCCACTCGCTGAAGGAGAGACACCAACCGTGACCATGCTCCTCGCCCCGCCGGACCACTCCACCCGCCAGCCGGTCCCGCGGGAGTTCGTCCACCGGAGTGCCGACGACGACATCCTGATCACCCATTTCCAGACCGGCGCCGACGGCACCCACCGGATGGCCGCCCGCTGGCCCCGCGCGCACGCGCTGTTCGGCCCGGTCGCGGGCGGCGACAACCCGATGCTGATGGCGGAGACGATCCGCCAGGCGGGCGCGGCCGTCGCGCACATGGCCTACGGCGCCCCGACCGACCTGCACTTCCTGCTGTGGGACCTGCGGTACGAGGTGCCCGGCGACGTCCTCGCGGCCGGCGTCCCGCTCTCCCCGGCGACCGTGGTGGTGCGGTGCGACGACGTGCGGCGGCGCGGCGGCCGGCTGGCCTCCTTCCACCTGGAGGCGGACCTCTGGCGCGGCGGCCTCCGGGTCGGCCGCGGCGGCGCCTCGGCGACCTGCGTCACCCGGGCCGCCTACCGCAGGCTCCGCCCGGCCCGCCCCCCGGCGCCCGCCGTCGTCACGGCGCCCGCCGTCGTCACGGCGCCCGCGGCGGTCACGGCGCCCGCCGTCGTCGACGGGCCCGAGCCGGTGACGCCCGCGCCGGCCGGGCGCACCCGGGCCCGGGACGTGCTGCTCGCGGCCACCGGGAGGCCCGGGGTGTGGCGGCTGCGGGCCGAGCGCGGTCACCCGGTCGTCTTCGACAGCCAGAGCGACCACCTGCCCGGCCGCGCGATCGTCGAGGCGATGCGGCAGGCGGCCCAGCTGGCCACCGGGTACCCGCACATGGTGGTCCCCTCCCTGGAAGCAGGGTTCCGCCGGTACGTGGAACTCGACCGTCCGTGCCACGTCACCGCCTCCCCCGGGCGCCCGCTCCCGGGCGGCGGCCTCCCGGTCCGGGTGGCCCTGGTGCAGGACGACGAGGTCGCCGCCGAAGGCGTGCTGACGGCGCGTCCGGTCGCCGGCGGTGCGTCGTGACCGGGCGGATCCTGGTCACCGGCGGCACCGGGTTCATCGGCTCGGCGGTGCTGCGGGCGCTGGCCCGCGACGACGCGTCCACGGTGACGGCGCTGGTGCGGCGCCTGCCGTTCCCGTCCGACGCGGTGCCCGGCGTCGAGTACACCGGCGGGGACCTCACCGATCCCGCCTCCCTGCGCGGGGCGTGCGGCGGCGTGGACACCGTGCTGCACTGCGCCTCCTGCATCGGCGGCGACGAGGACAGGTGCCGGGCGGTCAACGTCGACGGCACCGGCGCCCTGCTCGCCGAGGCCGCGCGTGCCGGGGTGCGCCGGACCGTCCTGCTCTCCACCACCGCCGTCCTCGGCGCCGGACCGCACCGGGGCCTGACCGCGCACGAACGCGAGCCCGCGCCCGCCTCGGCGACCAGCCGTACCCGGCTGCTGGCCGAGCACGCCGTGCTCGCCGCGGGCGGCACGGTGGTCCGGGCACCGCTGGTGTACGGCGCCGGGGACGTGTGGGTGGTGCCCTCCCTCGCCGAACTGCTGAACCGCGTACCGGCGTTGCCGGAGGACGGCAGGGCCCGGCTGTCGCTGGTGGCGGTCGACGACCTGGCCCGGCCGCTGGCCGCCCTGGCCCGCGACCCCGGCCTCGCCGCCCCGGGCACCGTCCACCACGCCGCCCACCCGGACACCCTCACCCTGCGCGAGTTCACCGGCCTGCTCGGCGACACCCTCGGCCTGCCGGTCCCGTCGGCCGGCCTGCCCCTGGACGCCTACCTGGCCCGTCTGGCCGAGGCACCCGGCACCGTCAGCGCGCACCAGGCACGGCTGCTCGCGGAGGACCGCTGGTACCGCGGCACGCTGTGGTCCCTGACCGGCTGCCCGCCCGGACCGGGCCACGCGGCANNNNAACGGCTGCTCGCGGAGGACCGCTGGTACCGCGGCACGCTGTGGTCCCTGACCGGCTGCCCGCCCGGACCGGGCCACGCGGCGCGGCTGGCGGAGGCGGCCGCCTGGTACCGGCGGCACCTCGCGACACGGAACCGCACCTGACGGCGCCGCACGGCCCGGGCCACGCGGCCCGTCCGGCCGAGGCGCCCGGCACCGTCAGCGCGCACCGGGCGCGGCTGCTCGCGGAGGACCGCTGGTACCGCGGCACGCTGTGGTCCCTGACCGGCTGCCCGCCCGGACCGGGCCACGCGGCGCGGCTGGCGGAGGCGGCCGCCTGGTACCGGCGGCACCTCGCGACACGGAACCGCACCTGACGGCGCCGCACGGCCCGCCTCCCGCATGCTGCTTTCCACCCGCCCGCTCCCCGCCCCCGCCGACCCGCCCCCGTCGACCTGCTGCCGCCTCCCCGGCGTCGCTGCCCCGCTGCGGCCGTCCCCCTGTCCGCCGTCCCCCTGTCCGCCGTCCCCCGGCCGCCGTCCTGCCGCCCCGCCCGGATTCCGGAGAGAGACCCGCCCATGCTCGCTGCGTACATCGACCGGTTCGGTCCGCCCGAGGTCATCCGTCACGGAGAGCTGCCCGACCCGGTGCCCGGACCCACGGACGTCCTGGTGGCGGTCGACGCGGTCGCCGTGAACCACGTCGACACCTTCGTCCGCTCCGGCGCCTGGCGCACCCCGGTCCCGCTGCCGTTCGTCGTCGGCCGCGACCTCGTGGGCACGGTCGTCGCGGCCGGGCCCGGCGCGCCCGGCTTCGCGCCCGGGGACCGGGTGTGGTGCAACAGCCTGGGGCACGAGGGGCGGCAGGGCGCCGCCGCCGAGCGGGCGGTGGTGCCGGTCGACCGGCTGTACCACCTGCCGCCCGGCGCCGACCCGCTGGACACGGTGGCGGTGGCGCACGGCGCGGCGACCGCCCATCTCGGCCTGTTCACGCACGGCCGGCTGCGGGCCGGCGAGAGCGTGGTCGTGGTCGGCGCCGCCGGGAACGTGGGCGGGGCGGCGGTGGTGCTGGCCGCCCGCGCCGGGGCCCGGGTCGTCGCCGTGGCCTCGGCGCGGGACGAGGACCGCTGCCGCTCCCTGGGCGCCGCCGAGTTCGTCGACCACCGTGCTCCCGACCCAGGTGCCCGGATCCGGGCGGCCTGCCCGTCCGGCGCCGGGGTGTGGCTGGACACGGCCGGCGCCAACGACCTCCCGCTCGCCGTGGACGCGCTGGCGCGGCGCGGCCGGATCGTCCTGCTGGCCGGCCTGCGCACCCGACCCGCGCTGCCCACGGGCCCCCTGTACCTGAAGGAGGGCTCGGTGCACGGCTTCGCCATCTCGCACGCCACCGTCCCCGAACTGGCCGAGGCCGCCGCCGCGGTAGGCCGGCTCACCGCGGAACGGGCCCTGGCACCCCGCGCGACCGAGACGCTGCCGCTGAACGCGGCGGCCGAGGCGCACCGCCGCCTGGAAAACGGCGAAGTGCGCGGAAAAATGATTCTGATCGTGAGGACTTGACGCACCCTGAAAGAATGCGTTGACCGTACCCGGAAGCGGTCGCGAGGATTTCCGGCATGACGACCGAAAGCATTGCCCGCGCGTCCGCGTCCGCTTCCGTGTCCGGCGCCGACGTCGGCGCCGTATCCGTCATCGACACCGTGCCGCTGTTCGAGTTCCGGGCGGAAATCCAGGTCGCCGCGGATCCGCACGGAATCTATTCCGTCGTCAGCGATCTGCCGCGCAGCCGCGAATGGAGTCCGGAATGCCGCGGCGGCAGCTGGAAGGGCGGTCCGCCCGCCGCCGTCGGCACGGTGTTCCGCGGCGAGAACGAGCGCTCGCCAGAGGTGGTCGGCTGGGCTCCCGTGGTCCGCGGCACCTGGTACACGGAGGCCGAGGTCGTCGCGGCCGAACCCGGCCGCACCTTCCGCTGGGCCATGCTCACCGCCGCCGGCGCGAGGCAGGAGAGCGTCTGGGGCTTCGACATCGCACCCGGCGCCGAACCCGGCACCAGCACACTCGTCCACCACTTCCGGATGGGCCGCGCCACCGAGGGAATCCGCTCGATCACCGCGGAACTCGACGAAGCGGCACGCCGGGATTTCGTCGCCGAATGGGGCGTGAAGCTGGAAAAGGATCTCGCCGCCACGGTACGGCGCATCAAGCAGGTCATCGAAAAGGCCACGGAGAAGACCGCGGAGAAGACCGATGGGAAGACCGCGGAGAAGGCCACCGGGGTGGCGGCCGAGACGGTCACCGAGAACGTCGACGAACAACAGCAGGGCTGAACACAGCGGCCTGAAATCGTGTTCCGTCGGTCACCGGCGGCCCGGCCTCTGCGGCACTGCGGGAGGAAGGCACATGTTTCTGCAGCGGATAGCTAACAACGGAATCCGGCTGGGAACGCTCTTCGACAGGGCGGCCGCCAGGTTCCCGGCGAACTTCGTGGTGCTCGACCACGACCTCGACTGCGCGCCCGGCTTCGGCCGCCGCGCCACCGTCACCGAACTGGCCGCGCTCGTGGACGACTTCGCCGCCCGGCTGTGGGCCGCCCGGGTCCGCCCGGGTGACCGGGTGGTGCTGCACAAGTCCGACGGGTTCGACATCACCCTGCTCGCCGTCGCCGTGGCCCGCGTCGGCGCGACCGCCGTACTGCTGTCGCCGAAGCTGGACGGGGCCACGGTCGCCGAACTCGTGCGCCGGGTCGACCAGCCGTACCTGATCACCGACCAGGACAAGCTGGACCACCACCTGCCCGACGACATCGCCGGTCTCACCCGGGGGGTGCTGCTGGCGGTCGGCCGCCACGAACGGGCCACCGCCCTCGCGGACCTGGCCGGCGCTCCCCGCGTCGACCCGGTGACGATGTCCCCGGACCACCCGGTGCTCATCACGCACACCTCCGGCACCACCGGCATCCCCAAACTCGCCGTCCACACCAACCGCACCTTCCAGGCGCGCTACCGCCCCCAGGCGAGCGTGGTCCGCCTCATCGACAAGCGCGAACCGGTCGCGATGCACATGTCGTTCGTGCACTCCCGGCTGTTCACCGCGATGCCCATCTCCCTCCTCCAGGGCCACCCGCTGATCATGCTGCGCGACGACGAACCGGCGGCCGTGGCCGAGCTGTTCACCCGGGTCCGCCCCGGCATCGTCGAGACCCACCCCAACACTCTGCTGCGCTGGGAGGTCCTGGCCGACGACCCGCGCCGCCCGCTGGCGCACGTCAAGTACTTCTCCAGCACCTTCGACGCCGTCCACCCCCGCACCGTCGCCACGATGCTGCGCGCCTCCGGGCGCCGCAATCCGCGCTACGCCCAGATCTACGGCCAGAGCGAGGTCGGCCCCGTCGCCGCCCGCACCTACACCGACCGCCACCCCTTCGACGGGCGCTGCGTCGGCATGCCGTTCCCCGGCATGACCGGCGTGCGCGTCGTCAGCCGGGACGGCAACCCGGTCAGCAAGGCCAACCCCGGCTTCATCGAGGTGCGCACCGACGGGCGCGTCCTCACCTACCTCGGCGAGCACCCGCGCTGGCAGAAGCAGGTCAACGACGGCTGGTGGCGCATGGGCGACCTCGGTTACCGCACCGGATGGGGCTGCCTGCACCTGCTGGACCGGGAGGTCGACCGCATCCCCGGCATCGACAGCACCCTGGAGATCGAGGACAAGCTGCTCGGCCGGCTGCCGGAGCTGATCGAGGTCATCATCGTGCCCGGCTCCGGCGGCGTTCCCTCGCCCGTGGTGTGCACCCGCGACGACCTGCCGCTGGACGGCGCCCGGTGGCAGGCCGCCCTGGACGGCCTGCCCGCCCTGGGCGAGCCGGTGCAGTGGCGACAGCGCGACCTGCCGCAGACGGCCACCACCAAGATCAAACGGCTGGAGCTGGCCCGGCTGCTGACCGCCCGGGAGGTACCGGCATGAACGGCCCCCGCACCCACATCCGCGCCGAGATCTGCGTGATCGGGGCAGGCCCACGCGGCCTGTCCGTGCTGGAGCGGCTGCTCGCCAACGAGCGCCGCACCCCCACGCACGACGAGGTCGTCGTGCACGTGGTCGACCCCGCCGCCCCCGGCGCCGGCACGGTCTGGCGCCCGGAGCAGTCCTGCCACCTGCTGATGAACACCGTGGCCTCGCAGATCACGGTCTTCACCGACGACTCCGTCCGCATCGAGGGCCCCGTCGAACCCGGCCCCACCCTCCACGAGTGGGCCCGCAGCCTGTCCGTCCTCGGCCAGTTCGGCGACTACGACGAACACATCCTGAAGGAGGCCGCCGCCCTCGGCCCCGACGCCTACCCCACCCGCGCGTTCTACGGCCGCTACCTGCGCGACTGCTTCCAGCAGATCGTCGCCGGCGCGCCCGCCCACGTCCACGTGCGCGTCCACCGCAGCCGGGCCCTGGCGATGGCCGACACCCACGGCGTGCCCGGCGGCCCGCAGGGCGTCCGCCTGGAGGACGGCACCCGCCTCAACACCCTCGACGCGATCGTCCTGGCCCAGGGCCACGTACCGGCCCGCCTCAGCCCGCGCGAGGCCCGCACCGCCAGCCTCGCCCGCATCCACTACCTGACCTACCTCCCCCCGGCCAACCCCGCCGACCTCGACCTCAGCGGCATACAGCCCGGACAGACCGTGCTGCTGCGCGGCCTCGGCCTCAACTTCTTCGACCACATGGCCCTGTTCACGGCCGGCCGCGGCGGCGCCTTCGTACGCCGCGACGACGGCGGGCTGACGTACCTGCCCTCCGGCCGCGAACCCCGGCTGTACGTGTTCTCCCGGCGCGGCGTGCCCTATCACGCGCGCGGTGAGAACGAGAAGGGCGCCCACGGCCGCCACCAGCCGCGCCTGCTCACCCCCGGCTTCGTCGCGCGCCTGCGCGGCCGCACCGGACCGGGCCCCCGCATCGACTTCACCGGCGACCTGTGGCCGCTGATCCGCAAGGAGGTCGAGAGCGTCTACTACGGCACCCTGCTGCGCGCTCACGGCCGCGGCGCCGAGGAGGAAGCCTTCGTCGAGCGGTACCTGGCGCTGCCAGAGGACGAGGAGACGGCGCTGCTCGACGCGTTCGGCATCCCCGCGGCCGAGCGCTGGGACTGGGAGCAGCTCTCCCGTCCCTACGGCGACCGGGTCTTCGCCGGCCGCGACGACTTCCGCGACTGGCTGCTGGAGCACCTGCGCGAGGACGTGCGCGAGGCGCGCGCCGGAAACGTCCGCGGCCCGCTGAAGGCCGCCCTCGACGTGCTGCGCGACCTGCGCAACGAGATCCGGCTCGCCGTGGACCACGGCGGCCTGGACGGCGCCTCGCACCGCGACGACCTCGACGGCTGGTACACCCCGCTCAACGCGTTCCTGTCGATCGGCCCGCCCGCCTCCCGCATCGAGGAGATGACCGCGCTGATCGAGGCCGGGGTGCTGACCGTCACCGGGCCGGGCACCCGGGTGCGCATCGACACCCGTTCGCCCGCCTTCGTCGCCGACTCCGAGGCCGTGCCCGGACCGCCCGTCCGCGCCACCGTCCTCATCGAGGCCCGGCTGCCGGAACCCGACCTGCGCCGCACCGACGACCCGCTCCTGCAGCACCTGCTGAGCACCGAGCAGGCGGCGCCGTACCGCATCGACAGCGCCCACGGCCCGAGCCACGAGACCGGCGGTCTCGCCGTCACCGAGCGCCCCTACCGCCTCCTCGACGCCCGCGGCCGCGCCCACCCGCGCCGCTTCGCCTACGGCGTCCCCACCGAGTCCGTGCACTGGGTCACCGCCGCCGGTATCCGCCCCGGAGTGGACTCCGTCACCCTCGGCGACTCGGACGCCATCGCCCGCGCGGTCCTCGCCCTCCCGCCGCACGCCCGGCCGCCGTCGGGCATCCACCCGGTGGGGACGGACGCCGACCCGTCCACGGACCCGTTCACGGACGCGGACGTGGACGTGACGGAGGTGATCGTGTGAACACCGCGGCCGCACACGCGGGTCGCCCCGGCGGAGCCCGGTCCGGCTTCGACGCCGGAGCCGCGGCCGAGGCCGGGGTCGGCGTCGGGTTGGCGGCCGGGGTGGTGGCGCGGCGCGGCTTCACCGGTGCCGGTGCCGGTGTGGGCGCGGTCCTCGTGTCCCCGGCGGTGCGGGCGGCGGCGGACTGGGCGCCGCCGTCCGGGGCCGCGGCGCGGGGTGGTCTCCGGGGCGCGGGACCGGGGCCGGTCGTGCGGGGCGTCCCGAGAGGGGTGGCCGCGTGAGCGCCGCCGCCCCCGCCCCCGCCGGGCCCGCCGCCCCCGCCGGGCTCGGCGACCTCGTGGACGCCGGGCTGCTCTCCCCCGTCCGTGCCGGAACGCCCGTCGAAGCCGCCGTCGGCGACCGGGCCTGGCTGCAGGCCATGCTCGACGCCGAGGCGGCACTCGCGCGGGCGCAGGCCCGGCTCGGCACGCTGCCGCAGCGGGCCGCCGACGTCATCGGCGAGGTCGCCCGGGCCGACCGGCTCGACCTGCGCGCCCTCGCGCTCGCCGCGCGGGAGACTGCCAACCCCGTCGTCGGCCTGGTGCGGGCGCTCACCGGCGCCGTCGCCGACGTGGACCCGGCCGCCGCCGAGTACGTGCACCGCGGCTCCACCAGTCAGGACATCCTCGACACCGGCAGCATGCTGGTCGCCGCCCGGGCCCGCGCCCTGACGGTCGCCGACCTCGACCGGGCCGCCGCCGCGTGCGGCGCCCTCGCCGCCGGCCACCGCGACACCCCGATGGCCGGCCGCACTCTCGCCCTGCACGCCGTCCCCACCACCTTCGGCCTGAAGGCCGCCGGCTGGCAGCGGCTGCTGCTGGACGCCCGGCAGCGCCTGGCCGCCGTGGTGCTGCCGGTCTCGCTCGGCGGCGCGGCCGGCACCCTGGCCGGCTACCTCGAGTACGCGGCGATCGACACCGCCGGCCCGCTCGACCGCGCCGCCTACCTGGACCGCCTCGTCGACGCCTACGCCGCCGAGACCGGCCTGGACCGGCCGGTGCTGCCCTGGCACGCCCTGCGCACCCCCGTGGCCGACCTCGCCGCCGCCCTGGCGTTCACCGCGGGTGCGCTCGGCAAGATCGCCCTGGACGTGCAGTCACTGGTGCGCACCGAGGTGGGCGAGGTCGCCGAGCCCGGTGGCGCCGCTCGCGGCGGCTCCTCCGCGATGCCGCACAAACGCAACCCCGTCCTGGCGACGCTGCTGCGCAGCGCGGCCCTTCAGGTCCCCGTAATGGCCGCCGGCCTGACCCAGTGCCTGATGAGCGAGGACGAGCGGTCCGCGGGCGCCTGGCACGCCGAGTGGCTGCCGCTGCGTGAGTGCCTGCGGCTCGCGGGCGGCGCCGCCCACACGGCCGTCGAACTCACCGAGGGCCTGCACGTCCACGCCGACCGCATGCGGGCCAACCTCGCCCTGACCGGCAGCGGGATCGTCTCCGAACGCGTCGCCGCCGTCCTCGCCCCCGGCCTGGGCAAGGCTGCCGCCAAGCAGCTCCTGGCCCACCTCTCCGCCGACGCCGTCCGCACCGGCCGCCCGCTCGCCGACCTCCTCGCCGCGGTCCCCGGCCTCGCACTGGACGCGGCGGACCTGACCGCCCTGTGCGACCCGGCGACGTACACCGGAGCCGCCGGGGAACTGGTCGACCGGGCCCTGCACGCGGCAGACACCTGACCGACCCCCGACCCCGCGCCCGCCATCCGGCTCTGCACCCGGCCCCGCACCCGCGCCCTTGCCCCTCCGGCCGGCACCTGGCCCCATGGCCGGCACCCGGCCCTCCGGGCTGGCACCTGGCCCCACGGCCGGCACCCGGCCCTCCGGGCTGGCTCGTGGCGCTCGGCCGGTGCCTGGCTCTGCGGGTAGGCATCCGGTCCCAGGGCCGGCACCTGGGTCTCCGGGCTGGCTCGTGGCGCTCGGCCGGTGCCTGGCTCTGCGGGTAGGTATCCGGTCGCACGGTCGGCACCTGGGTCTCCGGCCGGCGTCCGGACCTCCCGCTGGCATCCGGTGCCACAGTCGGCACCTGGGGTTCTGGCCGACGTCCGGCTCTCCCACCGGCATCCGGTCCCACGGCCGACGCCTGGCACTCAGGGGTGGCACGTGGTGCTCGGGCGGTGCGCGGCTCTGCGGGGAGGTATCCGGTCCCGCGGCACCCGGTCTTACGGTCGGCATCTGGCTCTGCGTTCGGCATCCGGCTTCACGGCCGACGTCCCGTCCTCCGGCTGGCATCCGGTCCATGGCCGGCATCTGGGGATCCGCCCCTGGCCCGCCAACCGGCCCCTGGCCCTCGGTCGGCCCCCTGGCCCTCGGTCGGCACATGGCCCCCGGCCGGTGCCTGGCTCTGTTGCCGGTACCTGGCCGTACGGTCGGTATCCCGTCCCTAGGGTCGGCACCCGACCCGGCTCCCACGGCCCGAAGGGGCCGGCCTCCCGTCGGACGGAGGCCGGCCCCTTCCCGTGGCCCGTTCCCGGCGCGGGCGCGGGTGAGGGTGCGTCACCCGACCGCCACCGCCGGCCGCAGGCCGGTCAGCAGCCGGCCCACCAGACGCGGCCCGTCCTGCGTGAGCACCGACTCCGGATGGAACTGCACCGACGCGAAGTGCGGCCCGCGCAGGGCGTGCACCTCGCCCGTGTCCGCGTCGCGGCAGACCTCGACGGCGCCGACGCCCGCACAGTTGACCCGGTCGCCGCGCGAACGGGCCGCGAAGGTGTTGTAGAAGCCCACCCGCGCGCGCGTGCCGAACAGGTCGATCTCGCGCTGCACACCTTGGTTCGGCACGTCCCGGCGCGCCAGCTCGAAACCCAACCGCGTCGCGAGCACCTGGTGGCTCAGACACACCGCGAGGAACGGCCGGCGCCCGGCGATCAACGCGTCCACCGCGCCGCGCAGGTGCGCGATCTTCGGATGTGCGGGCCGGCGCGGATCCCCCGGACCGGGGCCGAGGACGACGAGATCGTGGTCGGCGAAGGAGTACGCCTCGTCGAAACGGCGGACCGTCACCGCCAGCCCCAGCGAACCCAGCTGCCGCCCGAGCATCGAGGTGAACGTGTCCTCCGCGTCGACGATCAGCACTCGGCCGCCTTCCAGCCGCGGCACCGTCCGTGTCTCGGCCGCCCCGTCCGCCAGCCAGAAACCGGCCAGCGAGGCGTTGCGCAGCTCCAGGGCCGCCCGCACGTTCGGGTGGTCCGCGAACCGCGCCGGCCCCTCCGCCTCCAGCGCGGCCAGCATCCCCGCCGCCTTGGCGCGGGTCTCCGCGACCTCGGAGGCGGCGTCGGAGTGCCGCACCAGCGTGGCGCCCACCGACAGCCGCAGCCGCCCGCCCGCGTCGATGTCGGCGGTGCGGATCAGGATCGCCGAGTCGAGCGTCCGCCCGCCCCGCGCGTCCCGCCCGATCAGCGCGGCGACCCCGCTGTAGTAGCCGCGCCCGTCCGGTTCGTACCGCTCGACGACCCGGGCCGCGCTCTCCAGCGGAGAGCCGGTGACGGTCGGCGCGAACAGCGTCTCGCGCAGGATCTCCCGCGGATCGCGGCCGGTGCGGCCCTCGACGAAGTACTCGGTGTGCGCGAGCCGCGCCATCTCCTTCAGGTACGGGCCCACCACGCGCGGCCCGTCGTCGCAGATCCGGGCCATCATCTTCAGCTCCTCGTCGACGACCATGTACAGCTCGTCGGCCTCCTTGCGGTCGGCGAGGAAGTCGAGGACGCCGGAGAGGCTGGGACCGGTGGACGGGTAGCGGTAGGTGCCGCTGATCGGGTTCATCACCGCCGCACCGCCGCGCACGCTGATGTGCCGTTCCGGCGTCGCCCCGACGAGCGTCCGGTCGCCGGTGTGCACCAGGAACGTCCAGTACGCGCCCGACTCCAGCGTCAGCAGCAGCCGGAACAGGGCCGGCGCGGTGGCGGGGCCGTAGTCGGTGAGGTCGGCGACGAAGGTGCGCTTCAGGACGAAGTTGGCGCCCTCACCGGTGCCGATCTCGTCCCGTACGATCCGCCGGACCAGCTCCGCGTACGCCTCGTCGCCGATGTCGAAGTGCCCGCCGGCCAGCCGCACGGTCGTGCGCGGGGCCCGCGCGAGGAAGTCGTGCACGCGGACCGTCTCCTGCCCGGTGACGGTCATCGCCAGCAGGGGCGTGCCGTCGTCCGGGGCGGCGAAACCCCGCTCGGCGATCTGCCGGTAGGGCACCAGCGCCAGCACCTGGTGCCGCCCGGCGCCCGGCTCCTGCCCCATGGGCAGGTCGGCGAGACGGGCGACCTCCGCCACCTCGCCGGTGAGCACGTCGAGCAGGCCCGGACCGGTCGCCTCCGGCCGGTGGAGCAGCGCGTACGGCACTCCGGGCCCCCCGGGAGCCAGCACCCGGTCCAGCAGTCCGCCACCACCGTTGCTGGTGCCGCTGGTGCCGCTGGTGCCGCTCATGCGAAGACCTCCTTCGCGGTGGTGACCACCGCGCAGCGCCGGGCCGCGTAGTCGAGGGTCGTACGGTGCTCCGCCGCGCCGAAGTCGGCGACGCCGTCGGCCACCAGGAACGGCTGGATGTCGTGGGTGAAGGCGTCCACGGCCGTCATCAGCACGCCCACGTGCCCGTACACCCCGCACACCACCAGCTGGTCACGGCCGTGGGCCCGCATGAGTTCCAGCAGGTCGGAGCGGAAGAAGGCGCTGTAGCGCCACTTGGTGAACAGCCAGTCCCCGTCCCGGGGCGCCAGCTCCTCGACGATCTCCCGGTCGGCCGGCGCGGTACGCATGCCGGGGCCCCAGAAGTCCTTCAGCAGACCGCGCTGTTCGGGGCTCATGCCACCGGGCTGGGCGGTGTAGGCCACGGGGACGCCGAGGGCCCGGGCCCGGTCGGCCAGCGCCGCGACGTTGGCGACGAGTTTCGCGCGCAGGACCTCGGGAAGGGGCGCGAGGAAATAGCGCTGCATGTCGTGCAGCAGCAGCACCGCCCGCCCGGCATCGGCCGTCCACGCGGCGGTGTTCGCGGGCAGCTCGCCCGCGCCGGGCAGGGGATAGGGGGCGATCGTGGGTATGCCTGCCATGGCCGACGGGTCCTTTCGACGAAACCGGAGCGAATCCAGCGAATCCAGCGAGACCAGCGAATTCAGCGAGACCAGCGAGACCAGCGAAGCCGGGGATACCGGCGAAACGAGCGAAACAAGCGAAATGAGTGAAACGAGCGAAACCGGCGAGTGCTGTGTCCGGCGGGGCGTCGGACCGGGCCTAGCTGCCCAGGGAGGCGCCGCCGTCGACGGTCAGGACGTGCAGGGTGATGTGGCGGGCCCGGTCGGACAGCAGGAAGAGGACGGCGTCGGCGACGTTCGACGGCTGGGCGACGCGGCCCAGCGGGATGCCGGTGCGGAACGCGCCGGGGTCGCCCTCGACGGTGCCGGTCCGCCCGCTCTCGTCCCGCCACATGGAGTGCAGCATCGGCGTGTCGGTGGAACCCGGCGCCACCACGTTGCAGCGGATGCCGTGCCGGGCGACCTCCAGCCCCAGTGACTTGGTGAACATCGTGGCCGCCGCCTTGGAGGCCCCGTACGCAGCCATGGCCGTACGGGGAGTGCCCGCCGCGTTGGACGCCACGGTGACCACCGAGCCGGCGGCCCGCGGCACCATGCGCCGCACGACGGCCCGGCACATGTGGAAGACGCCGTCGGTGTTCACCCCGAACGTGGCCCGCCAGTCCTCGTCGCCGTAGTCCAGCACCCCGCCCAGACGCAGCACACCGGCCGCGTTGACCAGGTGGCCGACGGGCCCGAGCGTGCTCTCCACGCCGTCCACGACCCGTTCCACGTCCGCGCCGTCGGTCACGTCGACCGGGAAGGCGTGCGCCTCGTACCCGTCGCCGCGCAGCTTCTCCACCGTCTCCGCCAACCGGACGGCGTCACGGTCCAGCGCGGCGACCACCGCTCCCTCTTCGCACAGTGCCCGGGCGACCGCCCCGCCGATACCGCCGGCGGCGCCGGTGACCACGGCGACTCGGTTCTCCATCGTTACCTCCCGCAACTGGGACAGCCGGAACAGCTAGGACCGCCAGGCCGACACGACGGTGACGGCCTGGCCGAGATTGAGCCGGGGATCGCACAGCGTCGTGTACGACAGCCGCCCGCGGTCCCCGGCGAGACCGAGGTCGCACTCGACGACGTCGTGCGGCGTGGTCTCCAGATGGAGACCGCCCGCGACACCGCCGGAGGACCGCACGGCCCGCTGGAACGCCTCCACCTCCGCGATCACGGACTCGACGCGGCGGGTCTTCAGCCCGTACTCCGTGCTCACCGTGTTGCCGTGCATCGGATCGGTCAGCCACACGACCGGATGCCGGGCCGCCCGCACCGCCCACACCAGCGCGGGCAGACGTTCGCCCACCAGGTCGGCGCCCATCCGGGCCACCAGCGTCAGCCGCCCGGGTTCACGGTGCGGATCGAGCCGCGCGCACAGCCGCAGCACGTCGCCCACGCTGGTGTCGGGGCCCACCTTGCAGGCCACCGGATTCACCACGTCGGACAGGAGAGCGACATGAGGGCCGTCGGGCTGCCGGGTGCGCTCGCCGATCCACGGCCAGTGGGTGGAGGTCAGCAACGGCCGGCCGTGCTCGTCGCAGCGGATCAGCGGCATCTCGTAGTCGAGCAGCAGGGCCTCGTGGCTGGTCCACACCGACGGCCGGCCGCCGCCCGGCCCGCTCCGCTCCCCGAGCCACCCGAGATGCCCCATGGCCTGCCGGGCCGCGGTGTAGCCGTGCAGCAGACGCAACGGGTCGGGACGGCGCGCGGCCCGTTCGGGAACCGGCGAGTTGACCATGTGTCCGCGGTAGACGGGCAGTTCGACACCCTCGACGCGCTCGGTCGGCTGTGAGCGCGGCTTCGCGAACTGGCCGGCCATCCGTCCGACCCGCACCACCGGCAGCCGCGTCCGCGCGGTCAGCACACCGGCGAGCGCCTCCAGCAGCCCCGCCTTGCGCGCCACGTGATCGCGGGTGCACTCGGCGAAGTCCTCCGCGCAGTCGCCGGCCTGCACCACCAGGGCACGCCCCGTCGCGACCTCGGCGAGCAGCGCCCGCAGTCGCCGTACGTCCGAGGAAGCCACCAGCGGATCGCTCAGCACCAGTTCCTCCCGCACCGCCGGCAACCGGGGGTCCGCGCCCCAGTCCGGCTGTTGCAGGGGCGGGTGTGCCCGCGGGTCGAGCAGAGTTCCGTCCCCTGTCGTCACTGTCACTGGTCGTCTCCCGTTGCGATGGTGAGCTGAGACGGCGGGAATTCGGTGACAGGCTCCCGGAACGAATACGCACTGCCGCCAGATCCTGCCGACACGTGACCCCGAAACACCGGAACCACAGCGGTCCCGCCATGGTGGTCAGCGCTCAACCGGGCGGCAAAGGGTGAGGTGAGAGTAGGTCAGGTGCGGGAGAAAGGTGACAGACAATGCCCGGAAAACCTCCTGACACACAGGAGAACGCCTATGCTCCAATGCGCCATACGCCATAAGTCATTTCCGGCTTGACCGTGCGTGAATAGGGATTCGTGTCTTCTCATCTGACGAATCGTTGATCGAACTGGGCGGGCACCACAGCTCTGCCCCGGCCGTCGCACGGCCGTACCGCTCAACGAACGGGCAGAACATGATCGACGAATCGGTGCTCCTGGAGTCCAGGACGCTGCGCGACAGCGTCCTCGACCGCACGGACGTCCTCGACCGGGTCAAGGCACTGTCGCTGCTGCCGGACGGCATGCACGTGACGACGGCGATGGTGGCGGCGTACTTCGACGTCGGCCTCGAAGCCGTCAAGTCACTGATCAAGGACCACCGAGGCGAACTGGAGGCCAACGGCTACCGACTGCTGATCGGGGAGGAACTGAGGTCCTTCAAGGACCTCAGTGGCATCCAGTCCCGCACCCGCTCCCTGGCGATCTTCTCCCGCCGGGCTGTCCTCGACGTCGCCATGCTGCTCCGGGACAGCGACGTCGCACGTCAGGTGCGTGCGTATCTGCTGGACATGGAGTATCTGGCGCGTGCACAGCCTGTGGAAAACTCTGTCCACAGGCCCGCCGACTCCCTCGACGCACGCATCGACCAGCGAATCGACGAACGCATCACGCACATCCTCGGCAGGACCGTGGTGCCGCTGTTCAACGCGCTGATCGAAACCTCCGGCGAACACCGCCGGGAACTGATCGCCCTGCGGGCCGACGTCCAGCGCATCGAGCGGCGGCTCCACCGGCATCGCGTCCGGCTGCAAAGGATGGAAATGGGTGCGGGAAATCCCCTGAAAGCCCTGGAGCGGCGGATTCCCGGGGTGTGACGGCACCCACGCGCGCGAAAGGCCCGAAACCGCGAAGAACGGTCGCGGTTTCGGGCCTCACCATGAATACGGGACGTCTGCCGGTGCGGACCGGTTCTCACTGGCCCTCGTCGCGCCGGGCTGCCTCCTCCTCGGCCTGCTTGGCCTGCACCTCCGGGTCGAGCACCGACGGTCCGGTGCCGTCCACGGACGTGAGCCGGCTCGACTCGGGGACCTCGGTCGCGGCGGGCGGCTCGACCAGCCAGTCCGGGTTGGCCTGCTTGTCCCACCACTTCCAGGCGGCGAAGGCACCGCCCGCGACGGCGCCGAAGACCACCAGCGCCTTGGCCAGTCGGCCCACTTTCGCCCGCCGCTCCTGCCTGCGGACCAGCTTCTGGATCTGCCGCGCCGTGACCTGGCCGCGCAGCGCGGCCAGCGCGGCCGCACCACGCGCCGCGGCCTCGGCGCCGGCGGGCCCCGCCACGGCCACGACCTGCTCGATCTTCGGCCGGGAGTAGTCGGCGGCCTGCCGGGCAGCCGAACGCGTACGTTCGGCGGCCTCCTGGGCCGCATGGTCGAACTTCGGCGGCACGTGCGCACGTGCCTGCTCCAGGCGCGGCGCGACATGGACGCCGTACTGGGCGCGGGCCTGCTCTGCGGCCAGCGTCACCTTGGGCGCGAGCCGTACGCGTGCCTCGTGTGCGTAGTGTGCGGCCCTGTCCTTGGCCGTGTCGGCGTAGGGCGCCACCACTTCCGCGGCGTGCAGCACGCTGTCCTTCGCCGAACCGGTCGCGGCGCGCACGCTGTCGATGCGGGTCACGGGTTCCTCCTCCTCGGTGGCGTACGGTATTTCGACTTTCCACCCTTTTACGGATCATGCCTGCCAACGGACCCCGGGGCATGTGAGGGCGGGCATCCGGGTCATGCGACGCGACTCCGGGCCGTCCGGCGGTGCGGAGCCGGTCGAGAGTCCGGTCGAGAGTCCGGTTGAGAGGCCCGTCGATAACCCCATCGAGAGCCCCGTCGCGAGAGCCCCGTCGAGAGGGAGCCGGTCGGGAGAGCCGGTCGGGAGGTGCTCGACAGAGCCGGTCGGAAGCCGATCATGAGCCGATCGAGAGCCGATCAAGAGTCGACAGTCGGATATGAGGATGAATACGGTGCAAGGGGTACTTGTCGTCGACAATGCCACGGATGGCCGCCGAGCGCCCCCGAACCGGACGGACTCGCCCTGTTCTCCCCACCGACTTCCCCTCTGACCGCGCCCGGAACCGGCCGACGGGCGACGCGCGGCCCGGACCGTGCGAGGATCAGGGAGTCACAGGAAGACAACGGAAGGCAGATCGTGGCTGAGCAGCTTTACGCCACCCTGAAGACCAACCACGGGGACATCGAAGTCCGGCTCCTGCCGAACCACGCCCCCAAGACGGTCAAGAACTTCGTCGAGCTCGCCAAGGGCGAGCGTGAGTGGACCAACCCCGCCACGGGCCAGAAGTCCACGGACAAGCTCTACGACGGCACGGTCTTCCACCGGGTGATCAGCGGCTTCATGATCCAGGGCGGTGACCCGCTGGGCAACGGCACCGGCGGTCCCGGCTACCAGTTCGAGGACGAGTTCCACCCGGACCTGTCCTTCAACAAGCCCTACCTCCTGGCCATGGCCAACGCCGGTCCGGGCACCAACGGCTCGCAGTTCTTCATCACCGTCTCGCCGACGACGTGGCTGAACCGCAAGCACACGATCTTCGGCGAGGTCACGGACGCGGCCAGCCAGAAGGTCGTGGACGCCATCGCCGCCACCCAGACCAACCCGCGCACCGACCGCCCGGTCAACGACGTCGTCATCGAGTCGGTCGTCGTGGAGCCCCGCGAGGGCTGAACCGGCACCCGCCGGTCACGTGCCGGCAGGGCAGGAATCTGTCGGCAGGGCAGGAACCAAACGCCCC
Source organism: Streptomyces sp. H51 (assembly GCF_035656535.1). NCBI lineage: Bacteria > Bacillati > Actinomycetota > Actinomycetes > Kitasatosporales > Streptomycetaceae > Streptomyces > Streptomyces sp. H51. Next base: position 277,740 of record NZ_JAYMHD010000087.1, on the reverse strand, counting down.
GCTCATCCGTAAAGATGGGCGGGGCGGTGCGTATGCGCACAACCGGTATGCGCACGCCGCCCGCCGGACGACCGAGGGGAAACCATGGACCACGCGGCAAGCAGCTCGCAGGACGCCATGAGCCTGCCCGGCTGCTACCGCCACCCCGACCGCGAGACGGGCATCCGCTGCACCCGCTGCGAACGCCCGATCTGCCCCGAGTGCATGGTGAACGCCTCGGTCGGCTTCCAGTGCCCCGAGTGCGCCCGAGGCGGCTCCGGCACCGGTCACGCGCCCGACGCCGCCAGGCCCCGCACCCTCGCCGGTGGCACGGTCGCCGCCGACCCGCGGCTGGTCACCAAGGTGCTGATCGCCGTCAACCTCGCCGTCTTCCTCGTCCAGCTCGCGGTCGGCGACCGCTTCACCGAGCGCTTCGAGATGCTGGGACAGGCCTACGTCCCCGTACTCGGCTCCGTGCACGGGATCGCCCAGGGCGAGTGGTACCGGCTGCTCACCCCGATGTTCCTGCACGGCAGCTACATCCACATCCTGTTCAACATGCTCAGTCTGTGGTGGCTCGGCGCCCCCCTGGAGGCGGCCCTCGGCCGCGCCCGCTACCTCGCGCTCTACTTCACCTCAGGGCTGGCAGGCAGCGCCCTCACCTACCTGGTCGCCGCCCCGAACCAGCCCTCGCTGGGCGCGTCCGGTGCGATCTTCGGCCTCTTCGGCGCCACCGCCGTGCTGATGCGCCGACTCGACTACGACATGCGGCCGATCATCGCCCTGCTGGTGATCAACCTGATCTTCACCTTCGGCTGGAGCAACATCGCCTGGCAGGCCCACATCGGCGGCCTCGTGGCCGGCGTGATCACCGGCTACGCGATGGTCCACGCCCCCCGCAGACACCGCGCCCTCGTGCAGTACGGCACCTGCGCCGTGGTGCTCGCCGCCGTGGTCGTCATCACCCTGGTCAGGACGGCTCAGCTCACCTGAGGTGCCCGGTTGTCCACAGCGTGTGGCCAATCTTGTGCATGGAGTGCGGCAAGCAGCGCGCCCCCTGCCTGACCCGCGTTCACGCAGGTCAGGCAGGGGGCGAACAGACGTCCGGGTGGCGGTGTGACAGTCGTACCGGTGTCAATGGGCGGGGAGTTATCCACAGATCGTCGTTTCTTTTCCCCAGGTGGCCTGTGGATATTTCCGCGATCTGTGGATAACCCGCCGGTGTGCCCGGCGGTGGACGGCACGGCACCACCGCAGCTGTCACTACGGCACCACCGCAGCTGTCACTACGGCACCACCGCAGCGCCACTACGGCGCCACACGCAGCGTCACAGGCGGCGCCATCGCGGCGCTACCACGCCGCTCGCGGCGCTACTTCCACTGGGTGGAGACGGCGAAGCCGGCCGCGATGAAGCCGAAGCCGACCACGATGTTCCAGTTGTCCAGCTTGTCGATCGGCAGCGAGCCGTCGCTCACATAGAAGACGACGATCCAGGCGAGCCCGATGAGGAACATGGCCAGCATCACGGGAGCGACCCAGGCGCGGCTGTTCAGCTTGATGGCGGTCGCCTGCTTCGCGGGCGGCGGCGTGTAGTCGGCCTTCTTGCGGATACGTGACTTCGGCACGAGGGTCTCTCCTGTCGATGCGCTGCGTGGCCGCGCAGGTAACTGGGTCGGGCTCGGGGCGGTGCAAGGGGACTCTTAGCGCTCCCCCGGGCGTCAGTTAGCGTAGTGCTTCCGCGGCGCCGAAGGAGATAAGGGTACGTTGAGCAATTCTGCCGACTCTCCCCAGTCCGGTTCCACCCCTGCCCCCGGGCGCCGTTTCCGGCCCGTTCGGGTGCTCACGGTGGCCGTCTTCGCGCTCGCCGGGCTCATTTTCTTCACCAGCTTCGACACCGCCAAGGGCACCAACATCCGCACGGACACCTCGCTGCTGAAGCTCTCCGACCTCATCCAGGAGCGGAGCCGCAAGAACGGCGAGCTGGACGAGTCCAACGGCTCGCTGCGCGGCGAGGTGGAGTCGCTGGCGGCGCGGGACGACGGCAGGACCAAGGCGGAGGACGAGAAGCTCAAGGCCCTGGAGCACCGGGCGGGCACGCAGAAGCTGACGGGCGAGGCGATCACGGTCACGCTCAACGACGCTCCGCCGGACGCGACCGCCAAGCTGCCCGGTTATCCCGAGCCGCAGCCCGACTACCTGGTCATCCACCAGCAGGACCTCCAGGCGGTGGTGAACGCGCTGTGGCAGGGCGGCGCCAAGGGCATCAAGGTCATGGACCAGCGGCTGATCTCCACCAGTGCCGTGCGCTGCGTCGGCAACACGCTGATCCTGCAGGGCAGGGTGTACTCGCCGCCCTACAAGATCACGGCGGTCGGTGATCCGGAGAAGCTGAACAAGGCGCTGTCCGACTCCCCGGCGATCCAGAACTACATGGTGTACGTGAACGTCTACGGCCTGGGCTGGAAAGTCACCGAGAACGGGACGGTGACTCTGCCCGGTTACTCGGGCACAGTGGATCTGCACTACGCCGAGCCCGTGGGATGAGCTGAGCCGTTCAGGAGCTGCCGGTGCGCGTCGTCGTCAGGACCGTCAGCGAGCTGTGCATCACCGTGGGCGCCCTGATCGTGCTCTTCGTCGTCTACGTGCTGTTCTGGACGGGTGTGCGGGCGGACGGCGCGATGGATCACCAGATCGACGTCCTCCAGGACCGTTGGGCCCGGCAGAGCGTGCCGTCGGCGGCGGCCGGCACCTCCGCGGCCCCGGCCCCGGCTGCGAAGAAACCGGCGCCGTATGTCGCGGGCAGCGCCTTCGCGATCATGTACATCCCGCGTCTTGGTTTCACGTGGAACAAGCCGGTCCTGGAGGGCACGGCCGTGGACACGCTGAAGAAGGGGCTCGGGCACTACGCGGGCACCGCCCGGCTCGGGCAGCGGGGGAACTTCGCGGTGGCCGGCCACCGGCGGACGTACGGCGATCCGTTCAAGGACTTCCCGAGGCTGCGCCGGGGGGACGCGGTGGTGCTGACGGACGGGACCACCTGGTTCACGTATCGGATCGACAAAGGGCCTTACAAAACGGTTCCGGCGGACGTTGAGGTGATCGACCCTGTGCCACGTAAGTCGGGATATAAACGCGAGGGCCGTTACCTGACGCTGACCACCTGCGATCCGGAGTGGGGGCACAGTCACCGGCTGATCGTGTGGGCACATCTGGACTCCACGCAGCCCGTGGAGGCAGGCAGGCCGGGGGCTCTGCGCCGTTAGTCTGGTGCCGGTACGGCGAATGGGTCCGGTGCCGTGGTGGAACGGAAGGGACGGCATGTACGGCTGGATCTGGCGGCATCTGCCGGGGAACGCGTGGGTGAAGGCGCTGATCTCACTCGTGCTGGTTCTGGCGGTGGTCTACATCCTGTTCCAGTACGTGTTTCCGTGGGCCGAGCCGCTGCTTCCCTTCAACGATGTGACGGTGGACAACCAGTGAGCGCGCGGATTCTCGTCGTCGACAACTACGACAGCTTCGTCTTCAACCTGGTCCAGTACCTGTATCAGCTCGGTGCCGAGTGCGAGGTGGTGCGCAACGACGAGGTGTCGACGGCGCACGCCCAGGACGGCTTCGACGGCGTCCTCCTCTCGCCGGGCCCGGGGACGCCGGAGGAGGCGGGCGTCTGCGTCGAGATGGTCCGCCACTGCGCGGCGACCGGGGTGCCCGTCTTCGGGGTGTGCCTGGGGATGCAGTCGATGCAGGTGGCGTACGGCGGTGTGGTGAGCCGTGCCCCTGAACTGCTGCACGGCAAGACGTCCTTGGTGGAGCACGCGGGCAAGGGCGTCTTCGCCGGCCTGCCGTCGCCGTTCACGGCGACGCGCTACCACTCGCTGGCCGCCGAGCCGGCGACGGTTCCGGCGGAGCTGGAGGTCACCGCCCGAACGCACGACGGCATCATCATGGGCCTGCGCCACCGTGAGCTGCCGGTCGAGGGCGTGCAGTTCCACCCGGAGTCGGTGCTCACCGAGCACGGTCACCGGATGCTGGCCAACTGGCTGGTGGAGTGCGGCGACGAGGACGCGGTGGCACGGTCTGCGGGGCTCGCCCCGGTGGTGGGCAGGGCCACGGCGTGACCGCGTTGCGTCCCGAGCGCAAGTCCGGCGCCCCGTACGGGCAGGAGCCGTACGAGGCGTCCGGGGCGTTCGCGGACTGGTCGGCGGGACAGCAGGCGCCCGAGACGCAGCCGCTGCCGCCGATCGACGAGGAGACGGTGGCGCTGCGGATCCCGGATCCGCCGCCGGATCCGCCCCCGTCGTCCTCTGCGGCCCTGTCCGTCACTTCCGTCACGGGAAGGCCCTCCGGCGGGCGTGCGGCCCGGAGAAAGGCCGCCAAGCGCCGTCACGGGCGTCACGGGGGCGCCCGCCCGGCGTCCGCTGCCGCGGCTGCCGCCACTGCCGCCACTGCCGCCGCTGCGGCGCCGGAGGCTTCTGGCGCGCCGTTGTCCCGGGTGGAGGCGCGTCGGCGGGCCCGTGCGAGCAAGGCGAGCCCGGCGGTCGTGGCGAGCCGGGTGATCGGCGAGGTGTTCATCACCACGGGCGTCCTCATGCTGCTGTTCGTCTCGTACCAGTTGTGGTGGACGAACGTCCGGGCGCACGCGCAGGCGGACAAGGAGACCAGCAGCCTCCAGCACGACTGGGCGGACGGCAAGCGTGCTCCGGGGAGCTTCGAGCCGGGGCAGGGCTTCGCGATACTCCACATCCCGAAACTGGACGTGGTGGTCCCGATCGCGGAGGGCGTCAGCAACAAGAAGGTGCTCGACAAGGGCATGGTGGGGCACTACAGCGAGGGCGAGCTGAAGACGGCGATGCCGTCGGCGAGGACCGGCAACTTCGCGCTGGCCGGGCACCGCAACACGCACGGCGAGCCCTTCCGGTACATCAACCGGCTGCGCAAGGGCGACCCGATCGTCGTCGAGACGCAGGACGAGTACTACGTCTACACGATGACGTCGACGCTGCCGGTGACGCCGCCGGGCAACACGAGCGTCATCGGGCCGGTACCGCCCGGCTCGGGCTTCACACAGCCCGGCCGCTACATCACCCTGACGACCTGCACGCCGGAGTTCACCAGCAAGTACCGGCTGATCGTCTGGGGCAAGATGGTCGAGGAACGGCCGCGCAGCAAGGGGAAGCCGGATGCGCTCGTCGAATAGGGGCGGTTGAACAACGTGGCAGCGACCACCGGCGGCACGCAGCACGCAGAGCACACCGGGGACTCACCGCCGGACGACGCCACCCCCCGGCGTCCGGGCCGCATCGCCTTCGCGGTGAGCGTCTTCGGCGAACTGCTGATCACCTCGGGCCTGGTGCTGGGCCTGTTCGTCGTCTACTCGCTGTGGTGGACCAACGTGGTCGCGGACCGCAGGGCCGACCGGCAGGGCGACAAGGTCCGCGACGGCTGGTCCCAGGGACCGACGGGCCCGGGCGCGCTGGACACCAAGGACGGCATCGGCTTCCTGCACGTCCCCGCCATGAAGAACGGCGAGGTCCTGGTGGAGAAGGGCACCTCGGCGAAGATCCTCAACGACGGCGTGGCCGGCTACTACACCGACCCGATCAAGGCGACGCTCCCGACGACGGGCAAGAAGGGCAACTTCACCCTCGCCGCCCACCGGGACGGCCACGGCGCCAAGTTCCACAACATCGACAAGGTGAGGAAGGGCGACCCGATCGTCTTCGAGACGAAGGACAAGTGGTACGTCTACAAGGTGTACGCGGTCCTCGCCGAGACCTCGAAGTACAACGTGAAGGTGCTGTCGCCGGTGCCGAAGGAGTCCGGCCGGAAGAAGCCCGGCCACTACATCACCCTCACGACGTGCACCCCGGTGTACACGTCCCGCTACCGCTACGTCGTCTGGGGCGAACTGGTCCGCACCCAGAAGGTGAACAGCGAACGGACCCCGCCGAAGGAACTGCGGTGACCGGCCGGCCGCGCTGACGGTCGGGCGGGCTTGCGACGACGAGAGCCCCGGTCCCTTGCGGGCGCCGGGGCTCTCGTGTGTGCCGGGTGCGGGCGGGTCAGTTCTCCTGACGGTACGCGACTCCGTCGACACCGCCGAAGAAGTTGGTGCCGCCGTTGTCGTTGCCGCCGTTGCCGCCGTTGCCGCCGAACGTCGTGAGGGTGATCGTGGTGCTGCCCGGATCGGCGACCTGGGTGTTCGCGCCCGGATCCTGCCCTATCACGATCGCGTCGTCGCTCGAGTCGCTGCCGTCGGCGAACTGGATGTTGTTGAAGCCGGCCTGCTGCAGGGCCTTCCTTGCGTCCTTCACCTTCCGGCCGACGACGCCGGGCACCGTGACTTGCTGCTTGGCCTTGCCGATCTGGATGGTCACCGCGGAGTTCTTCTTCACCTGGCTGCCGGCGACCGGGTTGGTGCCGACGACCTTGCCCACCAGGGCGGCGTTGTCGGTCTCCACGTCGGTGCAGTTGCCGACGAGGTTGCTGGCTGCCATCTGGGCCGTCGCTTCCTCGCAGCTCTTGCCCGCGACGTCCGGGACCGGCACCGTCTCGGCGGCCTTGGCGATGGTGAGGGTGATCGTCGATCCCTTCTCCACCCGCTTGCCGCCGACCGGGTCCTGATCGAGGACCTGGTTCGCGGTCTCCGAGGACTCACGGGTCTTCGTCTCGACCTGGAACTGGTAGTCGTCGCCCTCCAGCTTCGACTTGGCCTCGTCGAGGCTCAGGCCGATCACGCTGGGGACGGTGACCTTCGGGGCGCCCGTGGACACCACGAAGTTGACGGTGGAGCCCTTCTTGACGTCGGTGTTCTTGCCCGGTTCCTGCGAGCAGACCTTGCCCTTGCTCTGCGCCTCGCAGGGCTTGCGGGTGATCTCGCCCACTTCGAGGTCGCTGTTGGCCAGCAGCTTCTTGGCGTCGCCCTCGGTCTGGCTGACCAGGTTGGGCACCGGGACCGTGTCGTTGCCCGCGCCCCCGTTGCCGCTGAAGGCCCACTTCCCGATCAATATGGCGCCGATCAGCACCAGGACGCCGGCGACGACGAGCAGGATCGTGGAGGTGTTGTTCTTCTTCTGGCGGCGGCGGTCGGGACGGTCGTCGTAGCCGTAGCCACCGTCGTCCGGGTTCATGGGCGGCAGCATCGACGTGGCGCCGGCGCCGGCGCCCGCGTCGGCGCGCAGGGCCGTGGTCGGCTGGTCGTCGGGGTAGCCGCCGTAGCCCACCGGGCTCATGGCCGCCGCGGCGGCGACGGGCTGGCCGTCGAGGCAGGCCTCGATGTCGGCGCGCATCTCGTCCGCGGACTGGTACCGGTAGTTGGGGTCCTTGGTCAGCGCCTTCAACACGATCGCGTCCATCTCGGGCGTGATCTCGGGGTCGAAGACGGACGGCGGCTGGGCCTCCTCCCGCACGTGCTGGTAGGCGACCGCGACCGGGGAGTCGCCCACGAACGGCGGGCGGACCGTCAGCAGCTCGTACAGCAGGCAGCCGGTGGAGTACAGGTCGGAACGGGCGTCGACCTGCTCGCCCTTGGCCTGCTCCGGCGAGAGGTACTGCGCGGTGCCGATGACCGCCGCCGTCTGCGTCATCGTCATGCCGGCGTCGCCCATGGCGCGGGCGATGCCGAAGTCCATCACCTTGACCTGGCCGTTGCGCGTCAGCATGACGTTGGCCGGCTTGATGTCGCGGTGGACGATGCCGCTGCGGTGGGCGTACTCCAGGCCCTGGAGGATGCCGATGGTCATCTCCATGGCCCGCTCCGGCAGCAGCTTGCGGCCGGAGTGCAGCAGCTCACGGAGCGTGGAGCCGTCGACGTACTCCATCACGATGTACGGGATCGAGACCCCGTCGATGTAGTCCTCGCCCGTGTCGTAGACCGCGACGATCGCGGGATGGTTGAGCGAGGCGGCCGACTGGGCCTCCCGGCGGAACCGGGCCTGGAAGGACGGGTCGCGCGCGAGGTCGGCGCGCAGCGTCTTCACCGCCACGGTGCGGCCGAGGCGGGTGTCGTGCGCGAGGTAGACCTCCGCCATGCCACCACGGCCGAGCACATGGCCCAGCTCGTACCGGCCGCCGAGGCGACGCGGCTCTTCCATAGCTTCCTACCAGCCCTCTCCGTCGGTCCCGACCGGCACTGCTGTGCGGTCGGAGGCTGCCGTCCGGGCCCTACCGTACCCGGACAGCTGTGTGCGACTCGGCCGAGCCCGTCACCCGATACAGGACCGGTATCGCAACGTGCACCGATGCGTTGGGGACGTGACCGGGGTCACTTCTTGGAGTCGATGACCGCCTCCATCACGCTCTTGGCGATCGGCGCCGCGAGACCGCCACCGGAGATGTCGCCGCGGTTGGCGCTCTCGTCCTCGACGACCACGGCGACGGCCACCGGCGAGCTGCCGTCACTGAGCTTGGCGTAGGAGATGAACCAGGCGTACGGGTTCTTGCTGTTGGCCACACCGTGCTGGGCGGTACCGGTCTTGCCGCCCACGGTGACGCCCTGGATCTGGGCCCTCGTGCCGGTGCCCTCCTTGACGACCGTCTCCATCATCGACTGCAGGATCTGGGCGTTCTCCGAGGACAGCGGCTGGCTCAGCTCCTGGGGGTCGGTCTGCTCGATGGTGTCGAGGGTCGACGACTGGAGCTTGTCGACCATGTACGGCTTCATCAGCTTGCCGTTGTTGGCGACCGCGGAGGCCACCATGGCCATCTGCAACGGCGTCGCGGCGGTGTTGAACTGGCCGATGGAGGACAGCGCGGTCTGCGACGGGTTCATGTTGTCGGAGAAGACGGAGGCGCTGGAGCGCACCGGCGTGAACTGCTCGGCGTCGAAGCCGAACTTCTTCGCCTCGGCGAGCATCTTGTCGTTGCCGAGGTCGGAGCCGATCTTGCCGAAGACGGTGTTGCAGGAGTACCGCAGCGCGATCCGCATGGTCGCGTTCTCGCAGGGGATGTTGCCCTCGTTCTTCAGGGGGGTCGTGGTGCCGGGCATGATCCACGGCAGCGGCGTCTTGGTCTTCTGGTCGGCGGAGCTGTACAGCCCGTTCTCCAGCGCGGCCGCGGCGGTGACCACCTTGAACGTGGAGCCCGGCGGGTAGGTCTCGCGCAGCGCCCGGTTCAGCATCGGGTCGTCGGGGTTGTACTTCTTCTGCAGCTTCTTCCAGGCGGCGGCGTCGTCGTTGGAGTTGCCGGCGAAGGCCGACGGGTCGTACGACGGGAACGAGGCCAGCGCCAGGATCTTGCCGGTGGACGGCTCCAGCGCCACGACGGCGCCCTTGCCCCGGCTCTTCAGCCCGTTGAACGCGGCCTTCTGCGCGGCGGCGTTGAGGGTGGTGACGACGTTGCCGCCCTGCCGCGGCTTGCCCGTGATCATGTCCAGGGTGTTGCGGAAGAAGAGCCGGTCGTCGTTGCCGGTGAGGATGCCGTCCTCGATGGACTCCAACTGGTTGGCGCCGAAGGCCTGGGAGGCGTACCCGGTGACCGGCGCCCACATGGGGCCGTTCTTGTAGGTGCGCTTGTACTTCAGGTCGTTCAGGCCGTTGCGCTTGGTATCGGCCGACCCGGTGACCGGATTGCCGCCGACGATGATGTCGCCGCGCGGGGTGGAGTAACGGGAGATGGTGACGCGGCGGTTCTTGGGGTCGTCCTTCAGACTGTCGGCCTTGACGTACTGGAGCCAGTTGTCGCGGATGAGCAGGGTGAGGACCAGGAGGCCGCAGAAGATCGCGATCCGGCGCAGGGGCTTGTTCACGGGCGGACCACCTGGGTCATCTCGGCGTCGGGGTTGGCGGCGGGGGCAGGCGCCGGGCGGCGCGCGGTGTCACTGATCCGGATGAGAATGCCGATGAGGGCCCAGTTGGCGATGACGGAGGAACCGCCATACGCCACGAAGGGCATGGTCATACCGGTCAGCGGGATGAGGCCCATCACACCGCCGGAGACGACGAAGACCTGCAGGGCGAAGGCCCCGGAGAGGCCGATGGCGAGCAGCTTGCCGAACGGGTCGCGGGCGGCCAGCGCGGTGCGCACGCCGCGCTCGGCAATCAGACCGTAGATCAGCAGCAGTGCCATCACGCCGGCCAGGCCCAGTTCCTCGCCGAAGGTGGCGAGGATGAAGTCCGAGTTGGCGGCGAACCGGATGAGGTCGGAGTGGCCCTGGCCGAGGCCGGAACCCAGGGTGCCACCGGAGCCGAACGCCCACAGCGCCTGCATCGACTGCTCGGAGTGGCCGGCCACGCCCGCCTGGCTGAGCGTGTACTCCCGCATCGGGTCCAGCCAGGCCTGGACACGCATCTTCACGTGCGGTTCGAAGCTGGCCACGCCTACGGCGCCGGCGGCGGACATCAGCAGACCGAAGACGATCCAGCTGGTCCGCTCGGTGGCGACGTACAGCATGATGACGAACATTCCGAAGAACAGCAGCGAGGTGCCGAGGTCCGTCTCGAAGACCAGGATGAGGATCGAGATGAACCAGACGACCAGGATCGGGCCCAGGTCACGGCCGCGTGGCAGGTACAGGCCCATGAAGCGGCGGCTGGCCAGGGCCAGCGCGTCCCGCTTCACCATCAGGTAGCCGGCAAAGAAGATCGCGAGCACGATCTTGGCGAACTCACCGGGCTGGATGGAGAAGCCGGCGACCGAGATCCAGATCTTGGCACCGTAGATGTTCGCGCCGAGGCCCGGAACCAGCGGCAGCAGCAGCAGGAACAGCGCGCCGACCATGGAGATGTAGGTGTAGCGCTGCAGGACTCTGTGGTCCTTGAGGAAGATCAGCACCACGATGAACAGAGCGATACCCATCGCCGTGTACAGCAACTGCCGGGGCGCTGCCGTGCCCGCCTGATTGATGGACTGCAGCAGCTTGGACTGGTCCAGACGCCAGATGACGACCAGGCCGAGTCCGTTCAGCAGCGTCGCCAGCGGCAGCAGCAGCGGGTCCGCGTACGGCGCGAACTTTCGGACGACGAGGTGGGCGACGCCGGCCAGCAGGCCGAGGCCGAGGCCGTAGCTCAGCAGCCCGGCGGGCACCTGGTCGTTGATGGCCAGCCCCGCGTTGGCGTAGGCGAACACCGGGATGGCCACGGCGAACACCAGCAGCGCCAGTTCGGTGTTGCGTCGGCTGGGCGCGCCGATCGCGCCGATCGTGGACGTGTGGTGCGTCGACGGGTTGGTAGTACTGCTCATCGTGTGACGGGGCCTCTCACGGCTTGCCTACTGCTTACCGCACAGCGAGACGACCTTCTGCTCTTCCTCCGAGAGGGTCGGGCCGGGGCTGGGAGTGGCGGTCGGGGACGCGGACGGGTTCGGGGACTTGGTGGCCGACGGGCTCGGCGACGCCTTGGACGCGAGGGAGGTGGTGGTGGTTCCCGTGGTGCCGCCGGCCTGGCCCTCGCCGGTCTTGGCGTTGTTCTGGCTGTCGGCCGCCTCCCGCTCGGCCTGCTTCTTGCACGCGGAGGCCTGCAGGGCGAGTTCGTCGACCTTCGAGGTGGCGTCCTTCAGGCCGCCCTCGGCGATCGTGGCCTTGACCTGCTTCTGCTGGTACACCGGCAGGTACTTGAGTTCGATCTCGGGGTGGTCCTTCTCCACCTTCGACAGCGACACCCAGGCCAGGTCCTGGCTGATGCCGCGGTACAGCGCGACGTGCTCGCCGTTGGCGCCGACGTAGTACTGCGTCTGCGTCCAGCGGTAACCGCCGTACAGGCCACCGCCGATGACGGCGAGCGTGACCACGCTGTAGAAGGACCTCTTCAGCCATCTGCGGTTCTTGCGCGGCTTGACGAAGTCGTCGTCGGAGTAGTCGCCGAAGCCGCCCGTCGGGACGAAGCCGGTGGTGTCGCCGGAGCCGGGCGGGCCGAACTCGCCGCCGCCGCCCTGCCGGTGGCCCTGCCGGCCGAGGCCGGAGGCGCGGCCGGCCGGGGTCTGCATGATGTTGTTGTCGTGCAGCTGGTTCTGGTTCTCCGCGACGGCGCCCACCACGACAGGAGTGTCGGACAGCTGCCCGGCGAGGGTGTCCCCGGTGTCGAGGTCGAGGACGTCGGCGACGATGACGGTGATGTTGTCGGGCCCGCCGCCGCGCAGCGCGAGCTGGATGAGCTCCTGGACGGTCTCCTGGGGACCCTGGTAGCTGGCGAGGGTGTCCTCGAGGGTCTGGTGGGAGACGACGCCGGAGAGGCCGTCGGAGCAGATCAGGTAGCGGTCACCGGCCCGCACCTCGCGGATGGACAGGTCCGGCTCGACGTGCTCGCCGCTGCCCAGCGCCCGCATGAGCAGGGAGCGCTGCGGGTGGGTGGTGGCCTCTTCCTCGGTGATGCGGCCCTCGTCGACCAGGCGCTGCACCCAGGTGTGGTCCTGGGTGATCTGGGTGAGGACGCCGTCGCGCAGCAGGTAGGCGCGGGAGTCCCCGACGTGCACGAGACCGAGGCGCTGGCCGGTCCACAGCAGGGCGGTCAGCGTGGTGCCCATGCCCTCGAGCTGGGGGTCCTCCTCGACCATGGCGCGCAGCTGGTCGTTGGCGCGCTGCACGGCGGCGCCGAGGGAGGTGAGGATGTCGGATCCGGGCACGTCGTCGTCGAGGGCGACGATGGTGGAGATGGCCTCCGAGGAGGCGACCTCGCCCGCGGCGGCGCCGCCCATGCCGTCGGCGATCGCGAGCAGCCGCGGGCCGGCGTATCCGGAGTCCTCGTTGCCCTCCCGGATCATGCCTTTGTGCGATCCGGCGGCGAAGCGCAGTGACAGACTCATGCGCACCTCGCCCGTCGGCTCCGGGTACATCCGCACGGTGCCCACCCTCCGGTCGGGAGCGCGCCGGGGCCCTGGGTGACGGCCACCGCTGCGTGCTCGCTCCGCTCGCGCTCATTCATGACGTAGCACTACTTCCGCAGCTCGATGACGGTCTTGCCGATGCGGATCGGCGCGCCCAGCGGGATCGGCGTGGGGGTAGTCAGCCGGCTCCGGTCGAGGTACGTGCCGTTGGTGGAGCCCAGGTCCTCGACGATCCACTGGCCGTCGCGGTCCGGGTAGATCCTGGCATGGCGGCTGGAGGCGTAGTCGTCGTCCAGCACGATGGTGCTGTCGTGCGCCCGGCCCAGCGTGATGGTCTGGCCCTGCAGCGCGACGGTGGTGCCGGTGAGTGTGCCTTCGGTCACCACCAGCTTGGTGGGGGCGTTACGGCGCTGGCGCCCGCCCGACTGCTGGCGCTGCTGCGGAGGCGCGGCCTGCTGGCGGGCTGCCTGCTGCGGCCGCGAGGCGTCCCGCCTGGAGCCGCGCTGGGTGACGCGCGTACCGAACAGGTCGCTGCGGATGACCTGCACGGCCACGATCACGAACAGCCACAGTACGGCCAGGAAACCCAGCCGCATGACCGTGAGGGTCAGCTCTGACATTGCCCCCGCTTCACCCTTCGGCTTGCCTATAGATAACGGTGGTGCTGCCCACGACGATCCGCGAGCCGTCGCGGAGCGTAGCGCGGGTGGTGTGCTGCCCGTCCACCACGATGCCGTTGGTGGACCCGAGATCCTGGATCGTCGAGGGCATTCCGGTCCGGATCTCACAGTGTCGGCGCGAGACGCCGGGGTCGTCGATCCGCACGTCGGCGTCGGTGCTGCGGCCCAGCACCAGCGTCGGGCGGGAGATCTGATGGCGCACGCCGTTGATCTCGATCCAGTAGCGGGTGCGTCCGCCGGCCGTCGGCGCGGCGGCCGGGGGGCGCTGGGCGCCCGCGGGCTGCGGGTAGCCGTAGCCGCCGGGGCGTGCGCCGGGCGGCGGCGTGGCCGGCATGGGCGGGACGCCCGCGGGGGCTCCGGGCGGCGGGTAGCCGTAGCCGCCGTGCCGGGGCGCGGCCGGGGCGGCGGGCGCGGCGGACTGCTGGTTGGTGGAGGAGGCGAGCGTACGGCTGCGCACCCGGTACAGGCCGGTGTCGAGGTCGTCCGCCTTCTCCAGGTGGACCTTGATGGGGCCCATGAAGGTGTAGCGCTGCTGCTTGGCGTAGTCGCGCACCATGCCGGCGAGTTCGTCGCCGAGCTGGCCGGAGTAGGGGCTGAGCCGCTCGAAGTCCGGCGTGCTCAGTTCCACGATGAAGTCGTTGGGCACCACGGTGCGGTCGCGGTTCCAGATGGTCGCGTTGTTGTCGCACTCGCGCTGGAGCGCTCCGGCGATCTCCACGGGCTGGACCTCGGACTTGAACACCTTTGCGAAGGTGCCGTTGACCAGACCTTCGAGACGCTGCTCGAACTTCTTCAGGACTCCCATGGGGCACCTCCTCCTAAGTCGCTGCCGTCCGTCGTCCCGCCCTGCGGGCACTGCCCTACCTGGTACTGCTTACTGATCGTATCCACGCGCCGGTGAATCGGCCGGTTCCCCCTGTCGACCCCGTCGACGGGTGTCGACGCCTGACGAAGTTCCCTGCGGAGCAGTCGTTCGAACTCCTCCCGCGAACTCCTTCTGCCCAGGATCGTAGAGGCGGCTGCAGACCAGTGTCCCGCACCCGGCTGTGCACCTGTCCCGGCGCCGGGGGAGACGGGCCGGACCGGTACGAGGTTGATACGCGATCCGGTACGCCCTGAGACACCTCGGCGGGAGGCGGGGCAGGGGGCGAACGGCCCGGCGGACGCACGACTGCGCTGGTCGGGGGCCGCCCCGGAACAAGTGATGTGAACCCACCCTGCCCAGCGTGCTAATGTTCTGCGTGTCGGAAGGCGCCGGACCGAAAAGCCCGGAGCCCGAGGACAACACCCAATGCGCGGGTGGCGGAATAGGCAGACGCGCTGGATTCAGGTTCCAGTGCCCGCAAGGGCGTGGGGGTTCAACTCCCCCCTCGCGCACAGAAGCGAAGCGGTCCCATCGTGATCACGGTGGGACCGCTTCGCTGTGTCCTCGGCGCCGCGGTTCCGGTGCGGTGTGATGATGCTTACACACCGAAGGCCGGCTCCTGTCCGGCAGGGTCCGGCGGTCTTCGCGGCCGGGTCCGGCGGTCTTCACGACAGGTCCGGTGGTCTTCGTGCCGTGGCGATACCGCTCGGTGGTCTGCCGGAGCCGGGTCGAGGACCTGTAGGGTTCCCCACGGTGTGCCGGGAAGCCTGGTCGGCGAGCAGGAGAGCGTTTTCTCTTCCGATCGGGGTGGCCCTCATGGTGCTCGTGGTGGTGTCCGGTGCCGCGCTGTCGGCGGCGTGCGCGGACGGCCGCCCGCGCCGCCCGTCCCCGACCACGCCGGGGGCCCCTGGGTGAACGACTGGCAGAGCTGGGCGGCGGTCGTCGTCTTCGTCGGCGCGTACGCCCTGATCATCAGCGAGAAGATCCACCGCGTCGCCGTCGCCCTCGGCGGGGCCGGCCTGATGCTGGCCGTCCGGGCGACCGACGACAGGTCGGCCTTCTTCTCCGAGCGCAGCGGCGTCGACTGGAACGTCGTCTTTCTGCTCATGGGCATGATGATGATCGTCGGCGTGCTGAAGAAGACCGGGGTCTTCGAGTACCTGGCGATCTGGTCGGTGAAGCGGGCCCGGGCGGAGCCCTTCCGGGTGATGGCCATGCTGGTCGTGATGACGGCGCTGGCGTCGGCTCTGCTGGACAACGTCACCACGGTGCTGCTGATCGCGCCGGTGACGCTGCTCGTGTGCGAGCGCCTCGCGCTGCCGGCGGCGCCGTTCCTGATCGCCGAGGTCATGGCGTCGAACATCGGGGGGACCGCGACCCTGGTCGGTGACCCGCCCAACATCATCATCGCCAGCAGGGCCGGACTGTCCTTCAACGACTTCCTCGTCCACCTGGCCCCGATCGTGGCCGTCCTGCTGATCGCCCTGCTCCTGGTGTGCCGGGTGATGTTCCGTGAGACGTTCCGCTACGACGAGGACCGGGCCGCCGAGATCATGGAGCTGGAGGAGCGCGAGGCGATCGAGGATCCCCGGCTGCTCGTGCAGGGCCTGGCGGTGCTGGCGCTGGTGGTCGCCGGCTTCGTCCTGCACCCGGTGCTGCACTACGCGCCCAGTGTCGTCGCCCTGCTCGGCGCCGGACTGCTCATCGCCGTCTCCTCGGCGGAGACCCGCGAGGTCCTCGATGAGGTGGAGTGGCCCACCCTGGCCTTCTTCGCCGGTCTGTTCGTCATGATCGGCGGTCTGATCGAGACCGGTGTGATCGGTGAGATCTCCAAGGCCCTGGCCGACACGATCGGTGACAACGAGTCGGCCGGCTCGATGACCATGCTCGGTGCCTCCGCGGTCCTGTCCGGCGTCGTCGACAACATTCCCTACGTCGCCACGATGGCGCCCATCACCGGCGATCTCGTCCGGAACATGGGCGGCGGCGCGGACCACGTCATGTGGTGGGCCCTGGCCCTCGGCGCCGACCTGGGGGGCAACGCGACGGCCATCGGCGCCTCCGCCAACGTCGTCGTGCTCGGCATCGCCGAACGCAGCCGACAGCCCATCTCCTTCTGGCAGTTCACCAAGTACGGACTGGTCGTCACCGGCGTGACGGTGGCTCTCGCGCTCGGGTACGTGTGGCTGCGCTACTTCGCGCTCGGCTGACGCCCGGCCATCACCTCGGACCGGAAGGGAGCGGGCGGGCGCTCCCCGGGGGCGTGGGGGCGCTCACGCCGGTGTGCGGCTCGGCGCCGGAGTCCGCGTTCGGGGAAGTCCCGGGACCGCCGCCGGGCGCGCACCACAGAACGCCGACTATGACGGACACGGCGAACAGTGCGGCCGCGGCTGTGAGGCCGACGGCCGTCGGGCGCTGTGCGGCCGCGGCTCCCGCCCGCCGTCGGCCACTCCCGTGCCTGCGGTGACCGGGAGGCGGCAGGCGGTACGTGGTGCTGCGGCTGCGGCTGTGGCTGCGCCGTCTGCCGGACGGCGGGCGTGGTGAAGGACTCCAAGGCGTCAAGGTGCGGCACCCGCAGTGATGTGTGGCCGACCGGCATCAACGGGGCGTCAAGACTGCCGGGCGACGGCAATGCGCCTACGGGCACGCCCGGTTCAGGATGAGGGGCAGCGGCAGGGGTATCAGAAGGCCGGGACGGGGGGCAGGGCATGGGACGGTTCGTCGACGCCTCCGTGCGTTTCCCCGCCGTCGGCCTGACCTCCGCCTTGGTGGTCGCACTCGGTTTCTGGGCGCTGGTTCTGCTGGGCCGAGCCGACGTGCGTGCCTTCGACACCGACCTCCCGTCGCTGACCAGGTCTCTCAGCGGGATTCCGGTCGCCGTCGCGGTCTCCGCCGTGATCGTGAGCGCCTGGCTGGTCAGCCTCACCGGAACGGTCCTGATGGACCTGGCGCACCTGACGGGGGCCAGTGGCGCCACGGCCCGGGTCGCGCTGCTCGCCGCGTCCGCGCTTGCCGCCCGGACGGTGACACGCCGGTGTGCGCCCCTCCTCGCCGGACTGTTCCCGCATCCGCGGACGCACCCGCGGACGCACCAGCCGACGCACCCGCGGACGGCGACCGACAGTGCCCCGTACGACCCCGGCAGTCCCCGCTCCCGCGCCTGACCCCGGCCGGACGCTCCCGCGCTCGCAGCGGGTCGCCACGCCTTCCCGCACCTGCCCGCAGCCGAGTGGGCCACCCGGCCTCCCCACCGAGGCGCCGACTTCTCGCAGTCCAGCAGACTCAAAGGATTTCGCATGAACACCATCGCCGTGGGCCTCGGCGTGCTCGTCGCCGTCTGCCTGCTCGCCGTACTCGCCGTCTCCCGGCTGTTCCGCAAGGTGGAGCAGGGCAAGGCCCTGATCGTCTCCAAGCTGCGGAAGGTCGACGTGACCTTCACCGGGCAGGTCGTGCTGCCGGTGCTGCACAAGGCCGAGGTGATGGACATCTCGGTGAAGACGATCGAGATCACCCGGGCCGGCAAGGAGGGGCTGATCTGCCGGGACAACATCCGCGCGGACATCCGGATCTCGTTCTTCGTGAAGGTCAACAAGACCGTCGGAGACGTCATCAAGGTCGCCCAGGCGGTCGGCACGGCACGGGCCAGCGACCAGCGGACGCTGCAAGAGCTGTTCCACGCGAAGTTCTCCGAGGCACTGAAGACCGTCGGCAAGCAGATGGACTTCACCGACCTGTACACCAAGCGCGAGGAACTCCGCTACAAGATCATCGAGTTGATCGGCGTCGACCTCAACGGCTACCACCTGGAGGACGCGGCCATCGACTACCTGGAGCAGACGCCGGTCACCCAGCTCGACCCGGCGAACGTCCTCGACGCCCAGGGCATCCGGAAGATCACCGAGCTGACGGCCGTGGAGCACGTGCGCACCAACGAGGCGCAGCGCACGGAGGAGAAGGAGATCACCCGGCAGAACGTGGACGCCCGGGAGGCGATCCTGGAACTGGAGCGCCGGCAGGCGGACGCGGAGATCAAGCAGCGGCGGGAGATCGAGACCGTGCGGGCTCGTGAGGAGGCCGAGACGGCGCGGGTGGTGGAGGAGGAGCGGCTGCGGGCGCAGGGGGCGTTCCTCAGGACCGAGGAGGAGCTCGGCGTCCAGCGGGAGAACCAGGCCCGGGAGATCGCGGTGGCCGCGAAGAACCGCGAGCGGGTCATCGCGGTGGAGAACGAGCGCATCGAGAAGGACCGCATGCTGGAGGTCATCGCGCGGGAGCGGGAGACCCAGCTCACGAAGATCGCCGCCGAGAAGGAGGTCGAGGCGGAGAAGCGGGAGATCGCCGAGGTCGTCCGGGAGCGGGTGGCGGTGGACCGTACGGTCGCCGAGCAGGAGGAGTCCATCAAGAAGCTGCGTGCGGTGGAGGAGGCCGAGCGGCAGCGGCAGGCCGTCGTCATCGCCGCCGAGGCCGAGGCGCAGGAGAAGCTGGTCAAGGACATCAAGGCGGCGGAGGCCGCCGAGCAGGCCGCGGTCCACCGTGCCACCGAGGAAGTCACCCTGGCCGAGGCCCGGCTGAAGAGCGCAGACCTGGACGCGCGGGCGAAGCTGCGGCTGGCGGAGGGCGTGCAGGCGGAGGCCGCCGCGGAGGGGCTGGCCGCGGTGCAGGTGCGGGACAAGGAGGCCGAGGTCATCGAGAAGGCCGGCCGGGCGGAGGCCGAGGCGGCCGAGGCGCGGATGCGGGCCGAGGCGGAGGGCGCGCGGGCGAAGGCGCTCGCCGAGGCCGCGGGCATCGGCGAGAAGCTGAAGGCGGAGGCGGCCGGTCTGACCGAGAAGGCGGCGGCGATGGCCGCGCTCGACGAGGCGTCCCGCGGCCACGAGGAGTACCGGCTGCGGCTCCAGGCGGAGAAGGACATCCGGCTGGCCGGGCTCGAGACGCAGAGGCAGGTCGCCGAGGCGCAGGCCACCGTCCTCGCCACCGGCCTGGAGAACGCCGACATCAACATCGTCGGCGGCGAGTCCGTCTTCTTGGACCGCCTGGTCTCCTCCATCACGCTCGGCAAGAGCGTCGACGGGTTCGTGCGGCACTCCGAGACGGCGCAGGCCCTCGCCCGGCCGTGGCTGGACGGCTCGTCGAGTTTCACCGACGACCTCGGCCGCGTCCTCGGCTCGGTCTCCACGGCGGACGTGCAGAACCTGACCGTCTCCGCCCTGCTGATGAAGCTGATGAACACCGGCGGAGCGAACGCCGGACACCTCCAGCAGCTCCTGGACAAGGCCGGCGAGCTGGGCCTCTCCGACACCTCCCTCGCCGCCCTCGACGGCAGCGCCAAGGGCTGACCGGTCGTGGTCCGGAGCTGCCGCGCAGGGCACGGCAGCTCCGGACCATGTCTTTCCTCCGACCTCCTGAGAGGGCTTCATGACCACCGGGCTGGACACCGGAACGTACGAGGTGCTGCGCGACCGCCTCACCGCGCAGGCCGCCGAACTCGCCCGCCGCGCCGAGGCGCTCAACGCCCGCCGTGCCGAGGAGTTCGGCTCCACACGGCTCGAACTCACCGGCACCGACCGGCTGCGCACGGAACACAACTGCGTGCCCCGGGACATCGTCCCGGTCGGCGACGTCCTGCTCTTCGGCCACAACGTCTTCCTCGGCCTGAAGCCGGAGACGACCGTCGGGGACGTCTTCGCGCTGCACGACCGCGACCTGAACCGACTGCCTGACGACGCCGTTCCCGGCCTGCTGGACGATCCGGCCTTCGTGCGCGAGTTCGCCGCCCTCTACCGCTACTACCGGCAGGCCCACCTCCTGCAGCTCCGCCGGGTCGACGGCAGGCTGCTGGCCGTCTTCCAGACCGGGGTGAAGCCCGGGGACATCCGCGTCCTGCGCTGGGCCGTGACCGACGACGGCCGGGTGTCCTTCCTGGACGCGCGCGGCGAGCGCGACCACGTCTTCCCGCCCTCCCACGACTTCGACTGGACGCGGACGACCCGTGAGGACCACGTACCCGGCCGTCACCCGCACGTCTCCATCGAAGGAGAGGTCTTCGTCGAGACCATGGGCGGCAGCCTCACCGTCAAGGTCGAGAACAACACCGAGACCGGTGAGGGCCTCTACGCCGAGCCCGTCGACGAGCCGCTGCAGTCCCTCGCCGACGCCGACATCGCGTACGCGCGGGTGGGCGCCCTGATCCTGCTGCGGATCCGTCCCTACAAGGAGGACGCCGACCGACACCTGGTGTTCAACACGCTCACCAGGTCGGTGGTCCGCCTGGACGGCATCGGCCAGGCGTGCCGCCGGCTGCCGGAGGACCAGGGCATCGTGTTCCCGGGCGGCTACTGCCTGGCCACCGGCGCTTACAAGATCTTCGACGGGGCCGCCGCCCCATGGGACACGACGGCCCTGGAGTTCGAGCGCCTGGTCCGCTCGCCCAACGGTGAGGACGTGCTGTTCGCGTTCCACGCGCGCGTGGAGGGACGCAGCCTGCTGCTGCCCTACAACATGATCCGCAAGGAGGTCGCCACCCCGCTGTCCTGCCACGGCTGGGCGCTCTTCGACGACGGTGCCCTGCTCGTCCTGCGCGCCGGCAGCGACGAGCCGCAGCGCGTGCACCCCGTCCAGGTGTGGAACTCCCCGTACGTCTCCGACGCCCACGCCGCCGCCCGGCCCGTCGGCACCGGCCCGCTGGCCCGCGTCGGCAACGCCGACCTCGTGCGCGGCATCTCCGACTGCCTGTCCATCGCGCGCGCCGTCACCGAGACCACCCCCACGGGCAAGGTGTACGAGGCACTCGCCGCGGCCTGCGTGCGCGCCGCCGACTCCTACCACTGGCTCGCCGAGCCCGAACTCGGTCTTCTCCGTGAGCCGTTGGAGCAGGTGCGGGTCACCGCCGAGCAGGTCCTGTCCGAGTTCGAGACCGTCCGGGCCCTCACCCGCCGGGCCACCCACGCGCTGGGCACGGCCGAGGCACGGGTCGCCGCCGTCGTCCGACGCCTGCGCGGCGAGGCCCCGCGCGGCGCCACCGCCTGGGTGGCCGGGCTGACCGAACTCCGGCAGGCCCAGGGCCACCTGCTCACCCTCAAGGACATGCGGTACACCGACATCGCCCGCATCGACGAACTCGCCGCCGAGACCGAGGCCGACCTGGCCTCCTTCGGGCAGCGGGCGGTCGCCCACCTGGCCCGCGAGGATGCCTTCGCCGACCACCGGGCCGACATCGACCGGCTCGTCGCCGACGCCGAAGCGATCACCACCGTCGCCGAGGCCACGCCCGTCGCCGCCCGCCTCGACGAACTCGCCGACGGGCTGCGCACGGTGACCGAGGTGGTCGCCGGCCTGCACATCGCCGACGCCACCGTCCGTACGGCCGTACTGGAACGGATCGCCGGAATCCTGGGCGGCGTCAACCGCGCCCGTGCCACCCTCGACGGCCGCCGCCGCATGCTTCGGGACCGCGAGGGGCGGTCCGAGTTCGCCGCCGAGTTCGCGCTGCTCGGCCAGGCCGTCTCCGGCGCGCTCGGGGCCGCCGACAGCCCCGACGCGTGTGACGAGCAGCTCGCCCGCATGCTCGTGCAGGTGGAGAACCTGGAGTCGCGGTTCGCCGAGTCGGCCGGGTTCGCCGAGTCCGACGACTTCCTCGGCGCGCTCGCCGACAAGCGGGAGGAGATCCACGAGGTCTTCTCCGCCCGCAGACAGACCCTCGCCGACGCTCGCGCCCGCCGCGCCGAACGGCTCGCCGACGCGGCGGCCCGGATCCTGCGGACCGTCTCCCGCCGCGCCGCCGCCCTCGCCGACGCGGACACGGTCGCCACCTACTTCACCTCCGACCCGATGCCCGCCAAGGTCCGCCGCCTGGCCGACGAACTGCGCGAACTCGGCGACCAGGTGAAGGCCGAGGAACTGGACGGCCGCCTGAAGGCCGCCCGCCAGGACGCGCTCAGGTCCCTGCGCGACCGCACCGACCTGTACACCGACGACGGCCGCACCCTCCGCCTCGGCGCCCACCGCTTCGCCGTCAACACCCAGCCCCTCGACCTCACCCTCGTCCCGCACGGCGACGGCCTCGCCTTCGCCCTCACCGGCACCGACTACCGCTCCCCGGTCGACGACCCCGGCTTCGCCGCCACCCGCCCGTACTGGGACCGCCCGCTGCCCTCGGAGTCGCCGGAGGTCTACCGGGCCGAGCACCTCGCCGCCCGGCTGCTGGCCGAACACGGCCCGGCACACCTCGCGGACGCCGACCTGCCCGCCCTGGTCCGGCAGGCCGTGGAGGGCGCCTACGACGAGGGCTACGAGCGCGGCGTCCACGACCACGACACGGTCCTGATCCTCACCACCGTCCTGCGCCTTCACGAGACCGCGGGCCCCCTGCGCCACGAACCCTCGGCACGCGCCGCCGCCCAGATGTTCTGGGCCCACGGCACGACCGCCGAGGCCCGGCAGGACTGGCGGCGGCGCGCGGTCTCGCTGGCCCGCGCCCGCGACACGTTCGGCCTCGCGCCCGCGATCGACGACCTGCGCCGGGAGCTGGCTCAGGAGATCGGCGGAGAGGCCGCGGACGCCGCCGCCGCGTACCTCTTCGAGGAACTGACGAGCGGCCCGGACGGCTTCGTCATCAGCGCCGGCACACGGACGCTGCTCGACACGTTCCGCCGTACGGCCGGCGATCCGGCGTACGACGACGATCTGACCGCTCTCGGCGACCTGGCCGCCCGGCGACAGCTCGTCGAGGCATGGCTCACCTCGTACACCGCCTCGACCGGCACCGGCGTCCTCCCCGGCGACCTGGCCGAGGCGGTGGCCGCCGAGCTCTGCCCCGGCCTGACCCGGTACGAGCGCGACGCACCGCTGACCGGGACGGTCGAAGGGCTGCTGGGCGACCACCCCCGCATCGCCGGCCGCTCGCTGCCGGTCCGCATCGACGAGTTCCTCGCCCGCACCCACGCCTTCCGCACCCACGACGTCCCCGGACACCGCGCCTACCAGCGCCGCCGCGCGGAGCTGGCAGCCGCCGAACACGCCCGGCTCCTCCTGGACGACCACCGGCCCCGGACCATGTCCGCCTTCGTCCGCAGCAAGCTCATCGACCAGGTGTACCTCCCGCTGATCGGCGACAGCCTGGCCAGGCAACTCGGCACGACCGGAGCCTCGAAGCGCACCGACACCGGAGGCCTGCTCCTGCTCGTCTCCCCGCCCGGCTACGGCAAGACCACGCTCATGGAGTACGTCGCCGACCGCCTCGGCCTGCTCCTGGTGAAGGTCAACGGTCCGGCCCTCGGGAACGCGGTCACCTCCCTCGACCCCGCCGAAGCCCCGAACGCCACCGCCCGGCAGGAGGTCGAGAAGATCAACTTCGCGCTGGAGGCGGGCAACAACACCCTCCTCCACCTCGACGACATCCAGCACACCTCGCCCGAGCTGCTGCAGAAGTTCATCCCGCTGTGCGACGCCACCCGCCGCGTCGAGGGCGTCCGGGACGGTGTGCCGCGCACCTACGACCTGCGCGGCAAGCGCTTCGCCGTCTGCATGGCCGGCAACCCCTACACCGAGTCCGGCGCCCGCTTCCGTGTCCCCGACATGCTCGCCAACCGGGCCGACGTCTGGAACCTCGGCGACGTCCTCACCGGCAAGCAGGACGCCTTCGCGTCGAGCTTCGTCGAGAACGCGCTCACCGCCAACCCGGTCCTCGCGCCGCTCGCCGGCCGGGACCGCGCCGACCTCGACCTCCTCCTCCGGCTCGCCGGGGGCGACCCCACGGCCCGGGCCGACCGGCTCACCCACCCGTACGCCCCGGCCGAGCTCGAACGGATCCTGGCGGTGCTGCGCCACCTGCTGACGATCCGCGAGACGGTCCTGGCGGTGAACGCCGCGTACATCGCCTCCGCGGCCCAGACCGACACCACCCGCACCGAACCGCCCTTCCGGCTGCAGGGCTCGTACCGCAACATGATCAAGATGGCCCAGCGCATCCAGCCGGTCATGAACGACGCCGAGCTGTCCGCGCTGATCGACGACCACTACCGTGCCGAGGCTCAGACCCTCACCACCGGGGCCGAGGCCGGCCTGCTGAAGCTGGCCGAACTGCGCGGCACGCTCACCCCGGAGCAGGCCGCGCGATGGGCCGGCATCAAGAGCGCCTACGTCCGCGCACAGGCGCTCGGCGGCCCGGAGGACGACCAGCTCACCCGCGCGATCGCGGCCCTCGGCCTCCTCGCCGACCGGATCGCCGCCGTCGAGTCGGCCATCAGCCGCGCCGCCGGGTCAAGCCCCCCGACGGCCCCCTCGACGGCCCCGCCGACGGCCCACCCGACGGCCCCGCCGACGGCCCCTCCGACGGCCCGTCACGCGGCCCGCCCGCACCAGGAGTGACTCCTGGACCCGGGGGAGTGAGGTGCTCCGGCTCGAAGTGTCCTCAGCCGGATCGAGACGTGCCGGCGGCCCCGAGCAGCTCGTGCAGGAGGTGCGAGGCGGTGATCACACCCAGCAGACGGGTGCCGGTCTTCCCGCGCGCGTCCTTACCCCGTTCCGCCACGGCCACCAGCGGGCTGCGCACCCGCGCCATCAGCGCGGCCACCTCCAGCGCGGTGTCGTCCGGGGCGGCGATCGGCGGCGGGTCCGCCTCCTGCGGCAGACAGTCTCCGACGCTCCGGCCCGCCAGGGCCCGGCAGAGCCGGTCGGCGTGCTTCTCGTCGACCACGGCGGCGAGCGCCGGGTCCTCGACGACGTAGGCGGGCACGAGCGCCTTGACCATCTGGGAGGCGGGGAGGACCGCCTTCGGTTCGCCCAGCTCGTCCACCACGAGCAGCCCCGGCAGCCGGTGCTCGGCCAGCAGCCGGGCCGCGTCCTCGGCGTCGCTGTCGACGCTCACCGTCTCGTACTCGACCGCCAGGTCACGTGCGCGCACGGCGGGCTCCCCTCTCCGCTGAAGGTCCGGTCAGGGCTGTGGAGCGGCGCCCATCTCCTGGGCGAAGGTCACCGCATCGCTGTCGAATCCCCGGATCATGCCGTGGAACTCCCACGTCCCCGAGTCGTCTCTGCGGAATTCGGCGACGGTGCCGGAGGTGGACCCGGCGATCTGTCCGAAGTCGTCCTTCAGCAGCTCCGTGTACCCCTCCACGACCAGGACTCCGGTGTTCGTGATGTCGCCGAAGGTCTTGGGGCCGCTGTCCTGGTGGATCACTACGCCCACGACGACCCGTGCGAAGGAGGGTGCGAGCCGGTCGAGTTCGAGGGTCATCGCCTCGACGTAGCCGAAGCCCTGGCCGGTCCGGCTGTGCCGGCTCATGTTGATGGTGCCGTCCGGTGAGCGGCTGTCGTAGTGCACGACGTACACCGGCCGCCCGTAGGGGGCTTCCGCCGAGTAGGTCGTGGCGACGATGTCGAGGTGATGAGGCGGCTGACCCAGGGGGCTCGGGTCCCACTTGAGCCGCACCTCGACCTTCTTGACTCCCTTGCTGCCACTGCTCACCGGAAACCGCCCCTCCTGCCGTCATGGGCCCTCACGGGACGTCCCCCGCAGGTCAAGTATGGCGACTGACCCTTGATGCGACCCCTGCCCGGAACGGGACGTCCCCCGCAGGCCAAGTATGGCCGCGGGCGCTGCCGTTGGTTCACCGGTAGCGCAGCAGGAGCATGGCGGCGTCGTCCTGGATCGGGCCGTCGATGTGCTGGAGCACGTCCTGGCGGAGGGTCTCCAGGGCCTTCTCGGGATCCTGTTCCTCCAGCAGTCGGGCGCGTTCGGCGAGCGGGTAGAAGCGGCCGTCGCGGTCGCGGGCCTCGACGATGCCGTCGGTGTACAGCAGCAGTTGGTCGCCCGGGCGGAAGGCCGCTCGGTACGGCTCCGGTCCCGCGGTGCCGTGTGCGCCCAGGCCGAGCGGCAGTGCGTAGGAGTCCGGTTCGGGCAGTTCGACCCTGCCGTCGTCGCGGACCAGCATCGGGGCGGGATGGCCGAAGTTGAGGAAGGTCACCTGCTGGGCGTTCACCTCGGCGAGGATGGCGGTGACGAACCGCTCGCCGTCCAGTTGCCGGTCGACGGAGCGGGCCAGTCTGCTGCCGACGTCCACCAGATCCGCCTCGTCGAGAGCCGCCTCGCGGAACGCTCCGAGGACCAGCGCCGCCGTCTCCACCGCCTCCAGCCCCTTGCCCTGGACGTCCCCGACGATCACCCGGACGCCTTGCGGCGCGGCGACGACCTCGTACAGATCTCCGCCGATACGGGCCTCGGCCACGGCGGACGTGTAGGAGACGGCCGCCCGCAGTCGGCCGGCGTGCTTCGGCACGGGTTTCAGCAGGACCCGCTGCGCGGCCTCGGCGATCGACCGGACGCTTTCGAGCTCTGCCTCCTGCTTGCGGCGCATGGACACGGCCACCAGTCCGGCGACGGTGACCCCGAAGACCGATGCGAGGGCCACGGCTCCGCGCGGCACGGTGGTCAGATCGTCGTACCAGGCCAGGGCGAGGCAGAGCAGCAGGGACAGCCCGCCGACGCAGGCGGTGCGCTTCCAGCCGCCCACGAGCGGAGCGAGGGCGGGCCCCACCGCCACCAGCGGCAGGAAACCCAGTGAGGGGCCGGCCACGACATCCGCCACGGCGACCGCGCCCATGACCGCGAAGGGCAGCACGGACAGCACCCTGGACTGACGGCTCTGTGCGGACACGTCCTGGAATGCCTCCCCTCACGCCCGACCGGCACGACGCATCATCGCAGACGTACCCGTTGCTGCCCGTAAATAGGCGACAGGGCGGTCGATAGCCGTAAATGGCAATGAAACGGGACGGGCCGGCGTGCCGCCTGCCGCACGGCCCGGTGGGCGGGGTTTTCCACAGCGGCTCGGTTGTCCACAGGGTCTGACGCGTCCGGGCCGCCGGCTGTACGGTCTGCACGAGTTGATGTTCGTACGGGTGCGCATTTCGGGGGGAGGCGGTCGACATGACCGGTAGTGGTGCTGGTGGTGCCGGGGAGACTGCGGGGACGGCCACGGAGCCGGCGGGCGCGGGCGCGGGCGCGGAGTCCGCGGGCGCGGGCGCAGGCGCGGAGTCGGCGGGCGCGGGCGCGGAGTCGGCGGTTGCGGTCGCGGAGCCGGCGGCCGCGTCGGCTGGGGCGTCGGCTGGGGTGGCCGGGGCAGGTGGGGAGGCGGTGGCGCGGTGGCTGCCGCCGGTGCCCGGGTTCGCCCGGTGGCCCGTCGGAGGGTCGGCGAAGGACGAGGGCAAGGAGCTGCGCCGGCGTGTCCCGCGCGGCGCCCACGCCACCCTCGACACGGACGCCTCCCGGCCCGACGCGGTCGCGGCGGTGGAGGAGTCCAACCGTGGCAGGCTCCCCGAGCTGACCCCGATACGCGTGGGGCGGATGGTGGCCACGCCCTTCGCCTTCCTGCGCGGTTCGGCCGGCCTCATGGCCCACGACCTGGCCCGCACGCCGATGACCGGGATCCGCGCGCAGATCTGCGGCGACGCGCACGCGGCGAACTTCGGCCTGTACGGCGACGCGCGCGGCGGCCTGGTCATCGACCTCAACGACTTCGACGAGACGGTGGACGGCCCCTGGGAGTGGGACCTGAAGCGGCTCGCCGCCTCGCTCGTGCTCGCCGGCCGGGAAGCCGGCGCGGACGAGGACACCTGCCGTCAGGCGGCGCACGACGCGGTCGGCGCCTACCGGCGCACCATGCGGCTGCTGGCCAAGCTCTCCGTCCTGGACGCGTGGAACGCCATCGCGGACGAGGAACTCGTCTCCCACACCGACGCCCACGACCTGCTCGGCACGTTGGAGCGGGTCTCGGAGAAGGCACGCGCCAACACCAGCGGGCGGTTCGCGGCGAAGTCGACCGAGCCGACCGCGGACGGCGGCCGCCGCTTCGTCGACGCCCCGCCGGTGCTGCGCCGCGTGCCGGACGCGGAAGCCGCGATGGTGGCGTCGTCCCTGGAGCACTACCTGACCACGCTCTCCGAGGACCGCCTTCCGCTGCTGGCCCGGCACACGGTCCACGACGTGGCGTTCCGCGTCGTCGGCACGGGCAGCGTCGGCACCCGGTCGTACGTCGTGCTGCTCCTGGACCACCGCGGCGCGCCGCTCGTCCTTCAGGTGAAGGAGGCCCGCCCGTCCGCGCTGGTGCCGCACCTGGCGGCCGCCGGCTTCGACGTGCCGCCCGTCGAGCACGAGGGCCGCCGGGTCGTCCTCGGGCAGAAGCGCATGCAGGTCGTCAGCGACATCCTGCTGGGCTGGACATCGGTGGACGGCCGTCCCTTCCAGGTGCGGCAGTTCCGCAACCGCAAGGGCAGCGTCGACCCGGCCGCGCTGGCCGCCGACCAGGTGGACGACTACGCCCGCATGACCGGAGCCCTGCTGGCCCGCGCCCACTCCCACAGCGCCGACCCGCGCCTGATCGCCGGGTACTGCGGCAAGAACGAGGAACTGGACGACGCCGTCGCCGCGTTCGCCGTCGCCTACGCCGACCGCACCGAGGCCGACCACGCCGACCTGCTCGCCGCGGTGCGCAACGGGCGGGTGGCGGCCGAGACGGGGGTGTGAGGCGGGGGTCTTCAACTGCTGGTCTTCAAGGTCGGGTGAGTGAGCGTAACCATGTGTGAGTGAGTGTCGTTGTCAGAGCATGAATCTCACGGAATGGGCGAAGGCGCAGGGCGTGCATCCGCAGACCGCGTATCGCTGGTTCCGTGAGGGGACGCTGCCGGTACCGGCTCAGCGGGTGTGAGGGGACTGTGAGGCGCCGGCGGTGGGCCGCGCGGGGCGTCCGCCCGCGTGGCCTAGGCTGGTCGGGTGACAAGCTCGGAAGCTGATGGTGGTGGCGCCGGTGAGGCCGAGGTGACCCGTGAGGCCGCTGAGGGCCCGGTGACCGGTGAGAGCGGTGCCGCGCGGCCCGAGGAACGGCTGGAGCGTGCCGTGCGGGCCGCCGAGCAGGCGTTGATCGAGTACGAGATCGCGGTGGAGACCTTCCGCATCGAGGTCGAGAACTTCTCCCGGCTGCACCACCAGAAGCTGGGCCCGATGTACGCCCGTCTCGACGAACTGGACGCCCAGATCCTGGAGGCCAGGGCCGCCCGCAGCGGTGACCCCGAGGACCGGCGCAAGGCCGACGAGGCGCGTGCCCGGGTGATGCCGATGCCCGGCGTCGAGGAGCTCTTCCACGGCTGGATGGACGGGGAGGGACTGTTCCCCGAGGCCGCGGCGATGCTCACCGACCAGCCGGTTCGGCCGCCGCAGCGGGTCCGGCCCAGCGACGAGGCCCGCAAGCTCTACCGTGAACTGGCCCGCAAGGCGCACCCGGACCTGGCGCAGGAGGACGGCGAGCGGCAGCGCCGGGAGGAGTTCATCACCCGCGTCAACTCCGCCTACGCACTCGGCGACGAGTCCCTGCTGCGGGAACTGGCCGAGGAGTGGGCCAAGGGCCCGGCACCGGCCGAGCGGGGTCCGAGCCACAGCGAGGAGCTCTACGCCCGCCTGGAGTGGCTCTCCCAGCGCAAGGAACTGCTCACCCTGATCGCCCGTGACCTGGAGGAGGGCGCGATCGGCTCGATGCTCCGGCTGGCCCCGGACGACCCGGACCGCCTGCTGGACGAGATCGCCGAGCAGCTCCTGGGCGAGGTCGCCGAGCGGGAGCGCGAGCTGGCGGCGCTGCTCGGGTAGCTGCCCGGTTCGCTGCCCAGTTCGGGTGGCGGCCCCGCTCGGGTAGCTGCCCTGTTCGGGTAGCTGCCCTGTTCGGTGGCGGTCCTGCTGGGTCGGCGGCGGGGGCGGGGAGCCACGGTTCCCCGGTGGACGTGCGGTTGTGGTTGTGGTCGCGGGCGGTCGGCGGTCGGGTAGCGTCGGGGCATGCATTTCGGAGCTGGTGTGCCCACGATCGAGGTCGGCGACCTCAAGGACGACGACTTCCTGCTGGACGTCCGCGAGGACGACGAGTGGAAGGCGGGACACGCGCAAGGGGCGCTGCACATCCCCATCAGCGAGTTCGTGGCCCGTTACGGCGAGCTGACCGAGGCCGCGCCGCAGGACGGCCGCGTCCACGTGATCTGCCGCTCCGGGGGCCGTTCGGCCCAGGTCGCGATGTATCTGGTCCAGCAGGGCGTCGACGCCGTGAACGTCGAGGGCGGTATGCAGGTGTGGGCGGCCGCGGGCCGGCCCGTCGTGACCGACGAGGGAGAGCCGGGCTTCGTGCTGTAGGACGGGGCTGGACCTCGTCCTGCGGGACGGCAGGCCGGCGCCGCGCGCAGGGCGCCCGACGGCGCCGGTCAGCCGAGCGGGTGGGCTGCCAGCAGGTCTCCCAGGGCCTCCTCGTGCGCGGGCGCCGGGCCGAGCGACAGTTCCAGGTGCTTGGCCCAGGCGTGGTAGCGGTGCAGCGGGTAGTCGACGTCGGCCCCGAACCCGCCGTGCAGATGCTGCGCGGTCTGCACGATCCGCCGTACGCCGTCCGACGCCCAGATCTTGGCGACGGCGACGTCGCCGGAGGCGGGCAGCGCGCCGGGCGCCCCCGAGGCGATCCGCCAGGCCGCCTGCCACAGCGTGGCTTCCATCGCGCGCAGGTCGATGAAGCGGTCGGCGGCCTGCACCGCCACGGCCTGGAAGGTCGCGACCGGGTGCCCGAACTGCTCCCGCCCGCCGGTGTATTCGGCGGTCATCGCGAGGACCCGCTCGCCCAGGCCGAGGGCCAGCGCGCACGTCC
This sequence comes from Streptomyces sp. H51, assembly GCF_035656535.1. NCBI lineage: Bacteria > Bacillati > Actinomycetota > Actinomycetes > Kitasatosporales > Streptomycetaceae > Streptomyces > Streptomyces sp. H51. The sequence continues at coordinate 246,804 of NZ_JAYMHD010000087.1, read as the reverse complement.
CGGTGGCCAGCAGTTCGCGCAGCCATTCCCACGCGCCGTCGGCGTCGACGACATCACGGGCCGCGATCCGCGCTGCGTCCAGGCGCAGTTCGCCGAGCCGCTCGCCGGTGGTGGAGACCTGCTCGCCGATCGTGATCCCGGGGTGGGCGCGGGGGAGCACGGCGAGCAGGGTCCGGTCGTCGGCCGTTCGCGCGGGGACGACGATGTGGTCGGCGGTGTGGGCCCACGGCACCGCGGTCTGTGTCCCGTCCAGGATCCATGCGTCGCCGTCCCGCCTCGCGGTGACGGCGAGTTCGGCCGGGTCGTGGCCGGTGCGGCCGTTCGCCGCGACGGTCAGCACGACCTCGCCGCGGGCCGCCCGGGCGAGCAGGCCGGACCTCAACTCATCGCTCCCGTGCGCCTGGACGGCTGCCGCGGCCGCGCTGCTCTCCAGCAACGGGACACGCGCCAGCACCTTCGCCGACTCCCGCAGCACCAGGCACAGCGCGATGGCGTCCAGGCCGGCGCCGCCGTACTCCGCGTCGAGCAGCAGGCTCAGCAGGTCGGCCTCGGCGAGCCGGGCCCACAGAGCGCGGTCGAAGTCGTCGGCGACGGCGCCCGTGACGAGTGAGGGGCTGGGCACCGCGTCGGGCGTGACGCCGGCGAACACCCCGCGTGCCGCCTCGGCCGCCGCCTGCTGCTCCTCGGTGAAGGTGAAGTCCACGGTCCTGTCCTTCCGGCCGGATCCGCTCAGCCGAAGCTGATCTGACGAGCCGTCAAGATAGAACAGGTTCTAGGAGAAGGGAACGGTGACGTTCCCGGTCGGTCTCACCGGTCGAAGTCCAGTTCCACCTTCTCCGTCACCGGATGCGACTGGCAGGCCAGCACGTATCCCGCCTCGGTCTCCTCCTTCTCCAGCGCGAAATTGCGGTCCATGCGGACCTCGCCCGAGACCAGGAAGGCCCGGCAGGTGCCGCACACACCGCCCTTGCAGGCGTAGGGCGCGTCGGGCCGGTTGCGCAGCACGGTCTCCAGCAGCGACTCGCCGTCCTCGACGGGCCAGGTTCCACCGCGGCCGTCGAGCCGGGCGGTCACCGTGCTGTGCGCGGGGGCGGGCACGGGCCTCGCGGGGGCGGCGGCCGAGTCCACGTGGAAGATCTCCTCGTGGATCCGGGCCCGGGGGACGCCGAGCTCCCGGAGCGCCTGCTCGGCGCCCTGGACCAGTCCGAACGGCCCGCACAGGAACCACTCGGCGACCTCCGTCACCGGCAGCAGCGCCGGCAGCAGGGAGGCCAGCCGCTCCCGATCGAGCCGCCCGGACGGCAGCCCGGCCTGCTGCTCCTCCCGGGACAGCACCGTCACCAGCTGCAACCGCTCGGGATACCGGTCCTTCAGGTCGGCGACCTCGTCCAGGAACATCGTGGAGGCCGTCGTACGGTCGCCGCGTATCAGGCAGAAGCGGGCCGTCGGCTCGCGCTCGAGCAGCGTCGAGACGATCGACAGCACCGGGGTGATGCCGCTGCCGCCGACGATCGCCGCGTACCGGCCGGGGGCGGGCCGGAGGGTGAAGCGCCCCGCCGGTGTCATCACCTCCACCTCGTCGCCGACGTTGATCTCCTTCAGGGCGTAGGTCGAGAACGCGCCGCCCTCCACCAGGCGCACCCCGACCCGCAGTTCCCGCGGACCCTCGGCGTCCGGTGCCGGGGAGCAGATCGAGTACGTGCGCCGTATCTCCCGGCCGTCGACGGTGCGCCGCAGGGCGAGGTGCTGGCCGGGGGCGTGCCGGTAGTCCTGCCTCAGCTCGGGGGGCACGGCGAGGGTGAGGGCCACGGAGTCGTCGGTGAGCCGGTCGACCGCCACCACCCGGAGCGCGTGGAAGCGGGCCATCACAACTCCTTGAAGTGGTCGAACGGTTCACGGCAGGCGAGGCAGCGCCGCAGCGCCTTGCACGCGGTGGAGGAGAACCGGCTCAGCAGCTCGGTGTCGGCACTGCCGCAGTGCGGGCAGCGGACGGGCTCCTCGCCCGCGTCGCGGGTCCGGACCGGGCCGAGGGAGACGGCCACCGGGCCGGACTCCCGCCGCGCGCGGGGCGGGGCGATGCCGAACTCCCTCAGCTTGCGCCGCCCTTCGGCGCTGATGTCGTCCGTCGACCAGGCGGGCCGCAGCACTTTGCGGACGGTCACCTCGCGCACGCCGTGCGCGTGCAGCGCCCGCTCTATGTCCAGGCACATCGCCTCGATGGCCGGGCAGCCGGTGTACGTGGGGGTCAGCTCGACGTCGACCGAGTCCGTGTCGCGCAGGTGCACCGCGCGCACCACGCCCAGCTCACCGAGGGTGAGCACGGGCAGCTCCGGGTCGGGCACCGACCCGGCGATCTCCAGCAGCTCCGCCTCCAGCGGGGTGGCCGTCACCATGACGCCCCCGGGTGGCTGCGGTGCAGGTGCTGCATCTCGGCGAGCATCCGGCCGAAGGGCTCGGTGTGCAGGCCCTGGCGACCCGCGCCGGCCGTCCACGCCCCGGACCTCGCTCCCTCCGGCACCGTCAGGGTCGCCCGGCGCAGCACGTCCCCGACGGACTCCAGCCAGGCCGACTCCATGCCCGCCCGGTCGACGTCCAGCCCGTCCACCGGCTGGAACATCTCGCCGGTGAACCGCCACAGGGCCGCGCACGCCCGCTGCATCCGCTCGTGGCTGACCTCGGTGCCGTCGCCGAGCCGCAGCGTCCACTGCTCGGCGTGGTCGCGGTGGTAGGCGACCTCCTTGACGGCCTTCGCGGCCAGGCCGGCGAAGGGGCCGTCCCCGTCGGCCAGTTCGGCGTACAGCAGGTGCTGGTAGGTGGAGAAGTACAGCTGGCGGGCGATGGTGTGGGCGAAGTCGCCGTTCGGCTGCTCGACGAGCTGGAGGTTGGTGAAGGAGCGCTCCTCGCGCAGGTAGGCCAGTTCGTCCTCGTCGCCGGCCATCGACAGCAGCACGCGGGCCTGGCCGAGCAGGTCGAGGGCGATGTTGGCGAGGGCGACCTCTTCCTCCAGCACGGGGGCGTGGCCCGCCCACTCGCCCAGGCGGTGGGACAGCACCAGCGCGTCGTCGCCGAGGGCCAGCGCCGCCGTCGTGGGGACCGGGGCAGGTGTGGGGGCCGGGGTCGTGGCCGTCGTGGGGACCGGGGTCGTCTGCTGAGCCGTCACAGGTGCTTCACCCCCTCCGGGATGTCGTAGAACGTCGGGTGCCGGTAGGGCTTGTCGGCGGCCGGTTCGAAGAACGGGTCCTTCTCGTCGGGGGAGGACGCCGTGATCGCGGACGAGGGGACGACCCAGATCGAGACGCCCTCGCCGCGGCGGGTGTACAGGTCGCGGGCGTTGCGCAGGGCGAACTCCGCGTCGGGGGCGTGCAGGCTGCCGGCGTGGGTGTGCGCGAGGCCGCGGCGCGAGCGCACGAAGACCTCCCACAGGGGCCAGTCGGTGTTCGTCATGCTCGCTCCGCTCCGTCGCCGGTGTGCTTGGCCGCGTACGCCGCGGCCGCCTCCCTGACCCAGGCGCCCTCCTCGTGGGCCCGCCTGCGCTGGGTCATCCGCTGTTCGTTGCACGGGCCGTTGCCCTTGAGGACCTCCCGGAACTCCGCCCAGTCGATCGGGCCGAAGTCGTGGTGTCCCCGCTCCTCGTTCCACTTCAGGTCCGGGTCGGGGAGCGTGAGGCCCAGGGACTCGGCCTGAGGCACGCAGATGTCGACGAAGCGCTGGCGCAACTCGTCGTTCGAGTGCCGCTTGATCTTCCACGCCATCGACTGCGCCGAGTGCGCCGACTCGTCGTCGGGCGGACCGAACATCATCAACGACGGCCACCACCAGCGGTTCACCGCGTCCTGGGCCATCGCGTGCTGCGCCGGGGTGCCGCGGCTGAGGGCGAGCAGCAGCTCGTAGCCCTGGCGCTGGTGGAAGGACTCCTCCTTGCAGACGCGGACCATCGCGCGGGCGTACGGGCCGTAGGAGCAGCGGCACAGCGGCACCTGGTTGGTGATCGCGGCGCCGTCCACCAGCCAGCCGATCGCGCCCACGTCCGCCCAGGTCAGCGTGGGGTAGTTGAAGATCGAGGAGTATTTCTGGCGGCCGGAGTGGAGCTTGTCGAGCAGCTCTTCGCGGCTGGTGCCCAGGGTCTCCGCCGCGCTGTAGAGGTACAGCCCGTGTCCCGCCTCGTCCTGGACCTTGGCCATCAGGATGGCCTTGCGGCGCAGTGATGGCGCGCGGGTGATCCAGTTGGCCTCCGGCTGCATGCCGATGATCTCGGAGTGGGCGTGCTGGGCGATCTGGCGGACGAGGGTCGTGCGGTAGGCGTCGGGCATCCAGTCGCGCGGCTCGATGCGCTCGTCGGCAGCCACGGCGGCGTCGAAGGCGCGCTCGTACGCGTCGGTGCCGACGGTCTTCTCCTCGGTGCCGTACGTCTGGTGCGCGGCTGCTGTCGCCATTTGAGGTCCCCCTCGACCTGGACTCTGCTGGAACCGACTCCCGACCGATCGTTCGGTCCGTGCGATTCCATGGTGGGTCGGCCGCCGTGAGGTGTCAACCACTGTGGAAAACGTGCGGCGCACCCTGTGGATCCTGTGGACAGCCGCGACGTCCGCCCCCGGCCCGTCGTGCGGGACGCCGGAGGGCGGGTGTGGCCATGGCCACGTGGAGATCTCCCGACAAGGCTGTGCCGGGTGCCCGGGCCTGAGTACCGTTCCGTGCGAGTGCCGCGGAGCCGGTGCCGCGGGCGGCGGAACGCCATGCGGCCGGAGGCGGGACGGCGACGGCAACCGGAAGACGGGGCGCAATGGACGCGTACGACGCAGGCTCCCAGGCCCGGCATGGGCCAGAGGGTCCGGACGAGCCCGACGAGCCCGGCGAGTCCGATGGGCTGGACGTACCCGCCGAGTCCGATGGGCTGCACGGACCGGCCGGGTCTGGCGGGTCCGGTGGGCTCGGTGGGGCGCTCGGTGTCTCGGAGTCCGATGTGGCTGGTGCCTCCAAGGCCGGTGGGCCTGGCGATGCCTCGGAGTCAGGTAGGGAGGAGCGGGACGGGCCCACTGGTGCGTCGGATCCCGCACGACCTTCCCAGGCCGATCGGACCGACCAGCCCGACCGGTTCCCCCAGTCCGACCGGTCCGACCGGTCCCCCCAGTCCGACCGGCCCGACCAACCCGACCGGCCTGATCAGCCGGCCTGGCTCGACCAACCCGGCCAGGCAGCCGAGCCGCGGGACTCCGCGTCGAGCGCCCTGACCGGCCACGCCGGTGCCCGCACCGGCGTGGCCGCTCTCGGGCTGCGCTGTCAGATAGCCGCGGCCGTGGCTCTCGCGGTCGTCGCGGTCGCCGTCTGCGTGCATCTCGGCATGGTCTTCCTGCACGTCGCGCCCTCGAACACGCTCACCAAGCAGCACGGGAAGGCGATCGACGACTGGGTCTACCCGGAGTTCGAGCAGAACTGGAAGCTCTTCGCGCCGAACCCGCTGCAGCAGAACATCGCCGTGCAGGTCCGCGCGGACGTCAGCACGGGCGACGGGGACGTGCGGACCACCGGCTGGTACGACCTGTCCGCGCAGGACGGCCGCGCCATCGACGGCAACCCGCTGCCCAGCCACACCCAGCAGAACGAGCTGCGCAGGGCCTGGGACTTCTTCGTCGCCACCCATGACGGCCAGAACCGCCCGACCGGCCTGCGCGGGGCCCTGTCCGAGACGTATCTGCGGCGCATCGTGGCGCTGCGCCTGGACCGGGAGGACGCGGCCGGCGCGGGCGGCGTCGTCCAGCGTGTCCAGGTCCGTTCCCGTACCACGGACGTCCCGCCGCCGAAGTGGAGCGGGGAGCAGGTGGCCGTCCGGCCGGTGTACCGCGTGCTGCCGTGGTGGTCCCTCTCGTCCGCCGACACCGGGGGAGGCACCGGGTGAACCGCTTCGCCCTGTCGGTGTCCGCAGGCATCGCCCGCGTCACCGAGTCCGCGCTCGGCCCGTACCAGAGCGCCGTGATCCGCATCGGCTTCAGCACGACCTGGCTGCTGTTCCTGCTGCGCGAGCTCCCCCACCGCCGCGAGCTGTACGGTCCCGACGGGCCGTGGAGCTGGGACCTGGCCCAGCAGCTGATCTCGGTCAACCACGCCTTCACGGTGCTGATGTGGTCCGACAGCGCCGTCTGGTTCGAGATCGTCTACGCCGTCGCCGTACTGTCGAGCGTCCTGCTGCTGCTCGGCTGGCGCACGCGCGCGATGTCCGTGCTGTTCATGGTCGGTGTGCTGTCGCTGCAGAACCGCAGCGTCTTCATGGGCGACGGCGGGGACAACGTCCTGCACCTGATGTCGGTCTACCTGGTCTTCACACGCTGCGGCCGGGTGTGGTCGCTGGACGCCCGCCGGGCACGGCTCGCAGGCGAGGCACGTGCGCGCGGGGAACGGGTCGCCGATCCGGCGGGCCCCGTGCTGTGGGGCGTGCTCGGGTTCGTGCTGGTCGCGGTGACCGCCGGCGGCCGGTTCCACGGCGTCGATCCGACGGTGCCGGTGATCCTGTGGACGCTGTGGCCGGCGTCGGCCCTGTACTGGGCTGTCGCGCGCCGTGCGCGAAGTGACCAGCCGCGGATCCTGCTGGACGTCGTCGGGAACATCGTGCACAACGGCGCCCTGCTCGTGATCATGGCCGAGGCCTGTCTGATCTACGCCACGGCCGGCTGGTACAAGATCCAGGGCTCGCGCTGGCAGGACGGCACCGCGGTCTACTACCCGCTCCACCTCGACTACTTCTCGCCCTGGCCCGCGCTCGCCGACGCGCTGTCGGCCGGCGGCACGATGGTGATGCTGGTGACCTACGGGACGGTCGTCGCGCAGGTCGCCTTCCCGTTCACGCTGTTCAACCGGCGGGTCAAGAACGTCCTGCTGGTGGGCATGATGACCGAGCACGCGGTGATCGCCGTGGTGCTCGGGCTGCCGTTCTTCTCGCTGGCGATGATCGCGGCGGACTCCGTCTTCCTGCCGACCTCGTTCCTGCGCAGGCTGGGCGGACGGGCGGTACGCGCGCGTGGACGCGTGCTCCGGCGGGACGGCCGTACGGCGCCGTCCGAGCCGGGGGCCGCGGACGACTCCGGGGGCCCGCAGGCGGGGCCGACGGCGAAGGCGGACGGGGAAGCGGCCAAGGGCATCCCCCGGCCACGCGCACGCGGGGTGGACGACGACGTGACCGCACACCGGCCCTGACCGTCGGCCGCCGTCGAGCCCGCACGTAGGCTTCACGCCATGACCGATCCGGCCGCCCCCGGCCCCCTGCGCACCTGGCACCGGCTCGCCGACGCCTGCGTCCTGCTCGACGGCTTCCATGCCCTCAAGCACGCCGTGCGCTTCGGGGCGGAGGTGCCGGTGGCGGTCGCCGTCGACCGGCGGGCGGCGCTGGCGCTGGCCGACGAGCTGGCCCCCGACGTGCGGTCCACGCTGGCCGCGCTGGTGACGGAGGTGCCCGAGGTGGCGTACCGCGGCCTCGTGTCCCGGCCGCATCCGACCGGGGTCGCCGCCCTGGCGGTACGTCCGTCCCGTGAGGCCAACCTGGCGAGGCTGACCCACACGCCGCGCACCGCCCCGGTCGTCGTCCTGGACAATCCGCGCAACCTCGGCAACGCGGGCGCCGTGATCCGGCTGGCCGCCGGCTTCGGGGCGACCGGCGTCGTCACCACCGGCACGCTCGACCCCTGGCATCCCACGGTCGTGCGCGGCGGGGCCGGGCTGCACTTCGCCACCGCCGTGGAGCGGCTGACCGTCGGCGAACTGCCCGGCGGACCGGTGTTCGCACTGGACCCGGAGGGCGAGGACGTCCGGGGCGTGAAGCTCCCGGACGACGCCGTCCTCGCCTTCGGCTCGGAGCGCAGCGGCCTGTCGCAGGAACTGCGCGCCCGTGCCGATCACCTGCTCGCCCTGCCGATGCGCCCGCAGGTCTCCAGCTACAACCTCGCCACCAGCGTGGCCATGACGCTGTACCACTGGAGCGCGGGCGCCGGCCGACCGGCCTGACCCGCCGGGTCGGCTGTCCTACGTCCTCCGGTATGTCAGTCGATCAGGCTGTCCTACACCCTCCGGTATGCCAGCCGATCGGGCTGTCCCCCGCGTCCCGGCCCGGCCCGCCGCGCCGGCTTTCCTACGCCTCCCGGCGCACCTCCACCACCCGGAAGCGGTTGGCGACGAACGCCCCGTCGGTGAGGGCCGCGTTCGCCGCCGGGTTGCCGCCCGAGCCGTGGAAGTCGGAGAAGGCTGCCGTCTGGTTGACGTACACCCCGCCGGTGAGGTTGAGGGACAGCTGGGCCGCCTCCTCCAGGCACACCTCCTGGATCGCCTGCTCCGCCTCGGCGTCGGTCGTGTAGGCGCCGACCGTCATCGCGCCCTTCTCGCGGATCGTGCGCCGCAGCAGCTCCACCGCGTCGGCCGTGGAGTCGACCGCGACGGCGAAGGAGACCGGGCCGAAGCACTCGCTCATGCAGACGGCCTGGGCGTCCGGCTTGGCGCCGTCCAGGGTGACGATCACGGGCGTCCGCACGACCGCGCCCGGGAACTCCGGGTTGCTCACCTCCCGAGAGGCCAGGGCGACCTCGCCCAGGCCCGCGGCCGCCTCCAGGCGCGCCTTGACGTCGGGGTTGACGATGGCGCCGAGCAGGGCGTTCGCGCGCGCGTCGTCGCCGAGCAGGCCGTCGACCGAGCGGGCGAGGTCGGCGACCACCTCGTCGAAGGTCTTCGGGCCCTGGTCGGTGCGGATGCCGTCGCGCGGGATCAGCAGGTTCTGCGGGGTGGTGCACATCTGGCCGCTGTACAGGGAGAGCGAGAAGGCCAGGTTGGACAGCATCCCCTTGTAGTCGCCCGTGGAGTCCACGACGACCGTGTTGACGCCGGCCTTCTCCGTGTAGACCTGTGCCTGGCGGGCGTTGGCCTCCAGCCAGTCGCCGAACCCGGTGGAGCCGGTGTAGTCGATGATCTTGATCTCGGGCCGGGTGGCGAGCGTCTTGGCGATGCCCTCGCCGGGCCGTTCCGCGGCCAGCGCCACCAGATTGGGGTCGAAGCCTGTCTCGGCCAGGACCTGGCGGGCGACCTGCACGGTGAGCGCGAGCGGCAGTACCGCGCGCGGGTGCGGCTTGACCACGACCGCGTTGCCGGTGGCCAGGGAGGCGAACAGGCCCGGATAGCCGTTCCACGTGGGGAAGGTGTTGCAGCCGATGACCAGGGCGGTGCCCCGGGGCACCGGGACGAACTGCTTGGTCAGCGCGAGCGGGTCGCGCTTGCCCTGGGGCTTGGTCCACTCCGCCGTGTCCGGGGTGCGGACCTGCTCCACGTAGGCGTACGCCACCGCCTCCAGGCCGCGGTCCTGGGCGTGCGGGCCGCCCGCCTGGAAGGCCATCATGAAGGCCTGGCCGGAGGTGTGCATGACCGCGTGCGCGAACTCGTGCGTCCGGTCGCTGATCCGCTTGAGGATCTCCATGCAGACCACCGCGCGCATCTCCGCGCCGGCGTCCCGCCAGGCCCGCTGACCGGCCCGCATCGCGGGCAGCAGCACGTCGAGGTCCGCGTGCGGGTACTCGACCCCCAGCTCGATGCCGTACGGCGAGACCTCGCCGCCGACCCAGTCGTCCGTGCCGGGCTGGCCGAGGTCGAGACGGGTGCCGAGCAGCGCGTCGAAGGCGGCCTTGCCCGCCGCCATGTCCAGGCTGCCGTTCTCGCCGTAGGCCTTGGGGTGCTCGGGGTGCGGGGACCAGTACGCGCGCGTGCGGATCGCGTCCAGCGCCTGGTCGAGGGTGGGCCGGTGCTTGGCGATCAGCTCGTGGGCGGTCAGTTCGGCGGCCATGCGGGACCAACTCCTCGTCTTGTGAACTCTCCGTTGAGCTCATGACCTGGGCAGAAACATGGGCGGGACGGTGCCGCGAGAGTTAGAGTAACCGAACGATCGGTCGGGACAAGGGGGCCTGCCGCATCTGTGGAAAACCCCGTGCGGGAGGATCGCGCACATGACAGCACTCGACCTCAGCAGCCCCGTGGCCGTCGTCGGCACCGGCACCATGGGCCAGGGCATCGCCCAGGTCGCGCTGGTCGCCGGCCACCCCGTCCGGTTGTACGACGCCGTACCGGGGCGGGCCCGGGAAGCGGCCGACACGATCGGCGCCCGCCTCGACCGGCTCGTCGAGAAGGACCGGCTCACCGGCACCGACCGCGACGCGGCCCGCGCCCGGCTCAGCCCCGTCGAAAGCCTCGCCGACCTGGCCGGCTGCGCCCTCGTCGTGGAGGCCGTGCTGGAGCGGCTCGACGTCAAGCAGGAGCTGCTGCGGGAGCTGGAGGGCATCGTCGGCGAGGACTGCCTGCTCGCCACCAACACCTCCTCCCTGTCGGTGACGGCCATCGCCGGCGCGCTGCGCAACCCCGGCCGCTTCGTCGGCCTGCACTTCTTCAACCCCGCCCCGCTGCTGCCGCTGGTCGAGGTGGTCTCCGGGTTCGCCACCGACGTCACCTCGGCCACGCGCGCCTACGAGACGGCGCGCGCCTGGGGCAAGACGCCGGTGGCCTGCGCCGACACACCCGGTTTCATCGTCAACCGCATCGCCCGGCCCTTCTACGCCGAGGCCTTCGCGGTGTACGAGGACCAGGGCGCCGACCCGGCCACCATCGACGCGGTCCTGCGCGAATGTGGCGGCTTCCGGATGGGCGCCTTCGAGCTGACCGACCTCATCGGCCAGGACGTCAACGAGTCCGTCACGCACTCCGTGTGGCAGTCCTTCTTCCAGGACGTGCGCTTCGCGCCCTCCCTCGCCCAGCGGCGCCTGGTCGAGTCCGGCCGTCTCGGCCGCAAGAGCGGCCGCGGCTGGTACGACTACGCCGACGGCGCCGACCGTCCCGAGCCGCACACCGCGGAGAAGCACCAGCCGCCCGCCTACGTCGTCGCCGAGGGCACGCTGGGGCCGGCCGGGGAGCTGCTCGCGCTGATCCGGGAGGCGGGCATCCAGGTCCGCGAGGAGGACGACGACCACGGCACCCGCCTGGTGCTGCCGAGCGGCGGCCAGCTGGCGCTCGCCGACGGGCAGACCTCCGTGGAGTTCCGCGACGTCGTCTACTTCGACCTCGCCCTCGACTACCGCCGGGCCACCCGCATCGCCGTGTCCGCCGGCCAGGACACCGCCCCGCGGACCCTCTCCGAGGCGATCGGCCTGTTCCAGGCGCTCGGCAAGGACGTCAGCGTCATCGGCGACGTCCCCGGCATGATCGTCGCCCGCACGGTCGCCCGGATCGTCGACCTCGCGCACGACGCCGTCGCCAAGGGGGTGGCCACCGAGGAGGACGTCGACACCGCGATGCGCCTGGGCGTCAACTACCCGCTCGGCCCCTTCGAGTGGAGCCGCAAGCTCGGCCGGATGTGGGCCTTCTCCCTCCTGGACGACCTGCACGACCGTGACCCACGCGGCCGCTATGCGCCCTCGCTCGCGCTGTACCGGCACGCTTTCGCCACCGACAAGCGGGAGGGCGGCACCTCATGACCACCGCCAAGCGCGACACGTACACCCCCGAGACGCTGCTGTCCGTCGCCGTGCAGGTCTTCAACGAACGTGGCTACGACGGCACCTCCATGGAGCACCTGTCCCGCGCGGCGGGCATCTCCAAGTCATCGATCTACCACCACGTCACCGGCAAGGAGGAGCTGCTGCGCCGGGCCGTGCGCCGGGCGCTGGACGGCCTGTTCGCCATCCTGGACGAGCAGCACGCGTGCGAGGGGCCCGCCGCCGACCGCCTGGAGTACGTCGTACGGCGCATGGTCGAGGTGCTGATCGCCGAGCTGCCGTACGTGACGCTGCTGCTGCGCGTACGGGGCAACACCGAGACCGAGCGGTGGGCCCTGATGCGGCGCCGCGAGTTCGACCGCCGGGTCGCCGAGTTGCTGAAGGCGGCGGCCGCCGACGGGGACGTACGGGGCGACGTCGAGGTGCGGCTCGCCACCCGGCTGGTCTTCGGGATGATCAACTCGATCGTCGAGTGGTACCGGCCGGACGGCCGGGGCATGAACGAGCGGGACGTGGCCGACGCGGTCGTGCGGCTGGTCTTCGGGGGGCTGCGCCAGGCCGGCTGAGTCAGCCCTGCGGCTCGAGGTCCTCCTCCTCGAAGACCAGCAGCGTGCGCGTGCTGAGCACCTCCGGCATGGCCTGCAGCCGGGTGAGCACCAGCTCGCGCAGCGCCCTGTTGTCGGAGGTGTGCACCAGCAGCAGCACGTCGAAATCACCCCCGACCAGGGCGATGTGCGAGGCCCCCGGCAACTGCCTGAGCTGCTCGCGCACCGTGCGCCAGGAGTTCTGGACGATCTTCAGGGTGATGTACGCCGACGTGCCCTGACCGGCCCGTTCGTGGTTGACCCGGGCGCCGAAGCCGCAGATGACACCGTCCTCGAGGAGGCGGTTGATACGGGCGTAGGCATTGGCACGCGAGACGTGGACCCGTTCGGCGACCGACCGTATCGAGGCGCGGCCGTCGGCCTGGAGTATCTGCAGGATGTCCAGATCGATGGCGTCGAGAGGTCTCGCGGGCGGCGGGGCGACGCCCTCGGCGGGCCGCGCGGGCGGCAGAGCGTCGTCGGCCTCCGGAGCCTCGGCCATTTGTTCAGGTGTCATGTCCCCCCGCCTTCCCGCCATGGACGTCCTGCGTTCATTGCAGGCTGTGGAGAACCGTTTGTCCACAGCCTGGAGGGCCCTGTAGCCAAACTGTGCCGACGACCGAACAATCGGTAGGTGAGGCCCGTCACACACGTGCCGTGCCGCAAGCCGCCCACGAGGAGGTTCCGTCATGACGGTCATGGAGCAGCGGGGTGCCTACCGGCCGTCCCCGCCGCCCGCCTGGCAGCCCCGCACGGACCCCGCGCCGCTGCTGCCCGACGCGGAGCCGTACCGCGTCCTCGGCACGAAGGCAGCGGCCGAGGCCGACCCGGCCCTGCTGCGCCGCCTGTACGCCGAGCTGGTGCGCGGCCGCAGGTACAACGCGCAGGCCACCGCCCTCACCAAGCAGGGCCGCCTCGCCGTCTACCCCTCCACCACCGGCCAGGAGGCATGCGAGGTCGCCGCCGCGCTCGTCCTCCAGGACCGCGACTGGCTCTTCCCCAGCTACCGGGACACGCTCGCCGCCGTCGTCCGCGGCGTGGACCCGGTCGAGGCCCTGACCCTCCTGCGCGGCGACTGGCACACCGGCTACGACCCGCGCGAGCACCGCGTGGCCCCCCTGTGCACCCCGCTCGCCACCCAGCTCCCGCACGCCGTCGGCCTCGCGCACGCCGCCCGCCTCAAGGGCGACGACGTGGTCGCGCTGGCCATGGTCGGCGACGGCGGCACCAGCGAGGGCGACTTCCACGAGGCGCTGAACTTCGCCGCCGTCTGGCAGGCGCCGGTCGTCTTCCTGGTCCAGAACAACGGCTTCGCCATCTCCGTGCCGCTCGCCAAGCAGACCGCGGCCCCGTCGCTGGCCCACAAGGCCGTCGGCTACGGCATGCCCGGCCGCCTGGTCGACGGCAACGACGTCCTCGCCGTGCACGAGGTGCTCGACGAGGCGGTGCGCCGCGCGCGAGCGGGCGGCGGCCCCACGCTCGTCGAGGCGATCACCTACCGCGTCGACGCCCACACCAACGCCGACGACGCCACCCGCTACCGCACCGACGCCGAGGTCGACACCTGGCGCGAGCACGACCCGATCGACCTGCTGGAACACGAACTGACCGGACGCGGCCTGCTCGACGACGACGGCGTCCGGGCCGCCAAGCAGGACGCGGAGGCCATGGCGGCCGCCCTGCGCGAGCGCATGAACCAGGACCCGGTGCTCGACCCCATGGACCTGTTCGACCACGTCTACGCCGAGCCCACCCCGCAACTGCGCGAACAGCGCGCGTTGCTGCGGGCGGAACTCGAGGCGGAGCAGGAGGGAACCCACCGATGACCACCGTCGCCCTCAAGCCGGCCACCATGGCGCAGGCCCTCACGCGCGCGCTGCGCGACGCCATGGCCGCCGACCCGAGCGTGCACGTGATGGGCGAGGACGTCGGCACCCTCGGCGGCGTCTTCCGGGTCACCGACGGGCTCGCCAAGGAGTTCGGCGAGCACCGCTGCATGGACACCCCGCTCGCCGAGGCCGGCATCCTCGGCACGGCCGTCGGCATGGCCATGTACGGGCTGCGCCCGGTCGTGGAGATGCAGTTCGACGCGTTCGCCTACCCGTCGTTCGAGCAACTGGTCTCGCACGTGGCCCGCATGCGCAACCGCACCCGCGGGACGATGCCGATGCCGATCACGATCCGCATCCCCTACGGCGGCGGCATCGGCGGCGTCGAGCACCACAGCGACTCCTCCGAGGCGTACTACATGGCGACTCCGGGGCTCCATGTCGTCACGCCCGCCACCGTCGCCGACGCCTACGGCCTGCTGCGCGCCGCGATCGCCTCCGACGATCCGGTGGTCTTCCTCGAACCCAAGCGCCTGTACTGGTCGAAGGACTCCTGGAACCCCGAGGAGCCGGCGGCCGTGGAACCGATCGGCCGCGCGGTGGTGCGGCGCACCGGCCGGAGCGCCACGCTCATCACGTACGGGCCGTCGGTGCCCGTCTGCCTGGAAGCCGCCGAGGCGGCCCGGGCCGAGGGCTGGGACCTGGAAGTCGTCGACCTGCGCTCCCTGGTGCCGTTCGACGACGAGACGGTCTCCGCCTCGGTACGGCGGACCGGGCGAGCGGTCGTCGTGCACGAGGCGGGCGGGTTCGGCGGACCGGGCGGGGAGATCGCGGCCCGTGTCACGGAGCGCTGCTTCCACCACCTGGAGGCGCCGGTGCTGCGCGTGGCCGGGTTCGACACCCCCTACCCGCCGCCGATGCTGGAGCGCCACCACCTGCCCGGGGTGGACCGGATCCTGGACGCCGTGGCGCGTCTGCAGTGGGAGGCCGAGGGCTGATGGCACAGGTGCTGGAGTTCAAGCTCCCCGACCTCGGGGAGGGGCTCACCGAGGCGCAGATCGTGCGCTGGCTGGTCCAGGTCGGCGAGGTCGTCGCCATCGACCAGCCGGTCGTCGAGGTCGAGACGGCCAAGGCGATGGTCGAGGTGCCCTGCCCCTACGGCGGCGTGGTCACCGCCCGCTTCGGCGAGGAGGGCACCGAGCTTCCCGTCGGGGCGCCCCTGCTGACCGTCGCGGTGGGCGCGCCGGCCGCCGGCTCCCCCGGCGGGAGCGAGCAGCACGGCGAGGGTTCGGGCAACGTACTGGTCGGCTACGGCACCTCGCAGGCGCCCGCCCGCCGGCGCCGGGTCCGGCCGCAGGCGCCCGCGGCCTCCCCCGCGCCCGCGGCCTCCCACGCGTCCGTGGCGCCGGCGCGGCAGCCCGTGCCCGGTGCGGCGCCCGGCGGGTCCGCCGACCGGATCGCGTCCTCGGCCGGGCACGGCCCGGCAGGTACGGGCGGCCTCGGCACGGCCCCGCCCCCCGGCGCCGGCCGGCCGGCCACCGGCAACGGCGCCGACGGCTCCCCCGCCGACGGTCCGGTGCCGGTGATCTCGCCGCTCGTGCGCCGTCTCGCCCGGGAGAACGGCCTGGACCTGCGGGAGCTGACCGGGTCCGGGCCGGACGGGCTGATCCTGCGCGCGGACGTCGAGTACGCCCTGCGTGCCGCCGCCGCCGGCGCGCACAGCCCTACGCCCTCGGCTCCGGCGTCGGCCGCAGCCCCCGCCGGGACACGCATCCCCCTCAAGGGCGTCCGCGGTGCCGTCGCCGACAAACTCTCCCGCAGCCGGCGCGAGATTCCGGACGCCACCTGCTGGGTGGACGCCGACGCGACGGAGTTGATGCGCGCGCGCAGCGCGATGAACGCCACCGGCGGGCCGAAGATCTCCCTGATCGCCCTGCTGGCCCGCATCTGCACCGCCGCCCTCGCCCGGTATCCCGAGCTCAACTCCACCGTGGACATGGAAGCCAGGGAGGTCGTCCGGCTCGACCAGGTGCACCTGGGCTTCGCCGCGCAGACCGAGCGGGGTCTGGTCGTACCGGTGGTGCGCGGCGCGCACGAGCGGGACGCCGAGTCGCTGAGCGCGGAGTTCGCGCGGCTCACCGAGGCGGCCCGGGCCGGCACCCTCACGCCCGCCGAACTCACCGGCGGCACCTTCACACTGAACAACTACGGAGTGTTCGGCGTCGACGGCTCGACCCCGATCGTCAACCATCCCGAGGCCGCCATGTTGGGCGTCGGCCGCATCGTCCCCAAGCCGTGGGTGCACGAGGGCGAGCTGGCGGTGCGCCAGGTCGTCCAGCTCTCGCTCACCTTCGACCACCGCGTCTGCGACGGCGGCACCGCGGGCGGTTTCCTGCGGTACGTGGCCGACTGCGTCGAACATCCGGCGGTACTGCTGCGCACCCTGTGACGGCGGGACCCCCCGCGCGTTCCCCGTGATCGCCGGGGCCCGCATACTCGGGGGGTGACGTCTAACGAGCCGCGGGACGCCGCGGCCCCTGCCGGGCAGGAACCTGCCCGGCAAGAACCTGCCGGGCAGGACCCCGCCCGGCAGGACGCCGCCGGGTACGACGCCGTCGTGCTCGCGGGCGGGGCCGCCCGGCGGCTCGGCGGCGCGGACAAGCCCGGCCTGCCCGTCGGCGGGCGCGCGCTGCTCGACCGCGTGCTCGCCGCCTGCGCCACGGCACACACGACCGTGGTCGTCGCCGACGCCCGCCCCACCGCCCGGCCCGTGCTGTGGACGCGCGAGGACCCGCCCGGCGCGGGCCCGCTCGCCGCACTCGGTGCCGGGCTGCGCCACATCACGGCCGAGGACGTCGTCGTCCTCTCCGCCGACCTGCCCTTCCTGCGGGCGGCGACGGTGGAACGCCTGCTGGCCGCCCTGCGCGCGGACCACGCCGACGGCGTGCTGCTCACCGACGCGGACGGCCGCGACCAGCCCCTCGTGGCCGCGTACCGCAGGAAGGCGCTGGACCGCGAGCTGGCCGCACTCACCCGGGCGCACGGCGGCCTCAGCGGGCTGCCGCTGCGCCGGCTGACCGCCGCCCTCGACCTCACCCGCATCACCGACCCCGTCGCGTCGTTCGACTGCGACACCTGGGAAGACATCGCCACCGCCCGGGCACGCATCAGGGAGCATGAGCACGTGTTGGACGAATGGATCTCCGCAGTCAAGACCGAGCTCGGCATCGACCTCGACGTCGACACCGGCGTCCTGCTCGACCTCGCCCGGGACGCCGCCCACGGCGTCGCCAGGCCGGCGGCGCCGCTGACCACCTTCCTCGTCGGTTACGCGGCCGCACGGGGCGTCTACGAGCGGGGAGCCGAAGGGGCTTCCGAGGAGGGCGACGGCGGGCGACGGGTGAGCGGACCCGACGCGGTCGCGGAGGCCGCCCGGAAGGCCGCCGCCCTCGCCCTGCGCTGGGCCGAGGAGGACGCCGCCGCCGGCGAACCGGACGTGGCCCCCGACGCCACACCCGACACCCGCCCGGACGCCGAATGACCGCCCGGTCCGCAGGGTCCGCCCGGTCCGCGAAGCCCTCCCGGTCCGCCGAATCCGCCGAATCCTCCCGGTCCGCCGAATCCGCCGAATCCGCCCGGTCCGCAGAGTCCCCGCGTTCCCAGCGGACCGGTGAGGAAGCCGACGACCTGGGCGTCGAGGAGGTGCTCGCGCTCGTGAGGAATCCCGAAGGCGGCACCCCCGGCACCTCCGGCACCCCCGGCCACCGGGTGACCCCGCCCGCCGCCCAGGGCGGCCGTCACGGCGCCCCCGCCGCGGCCGACGCCCGGCACCGGGCCACCCCCTGGCCGCAGGCCCGCGCGACCGCCGCCCACGCCGGTTCCCGGGCGGCCCGCCGCGCCCTCGTCTCCGCCCCGCTCGACGCCGCCCTGGGCCTCACCCTGGCCGCCCCCCTCGACGCCCTCACCGACCTGCCGTCCTTCGACACCTCGGCGATGGACGGCTGGGCGGTCGCCGGACCCGGCCCCTGGGACGTGCGGGACGAGGGGGTGCTCGCCGGGCACGCGCGGCCGGAGCCCCTCACCGACGGCGAGGCCGTCCGCATCGCCACCGGCGCCCGCATCCCCCTGGAGACCACCGCCGTCCTGCGCAGCGAGCACGGCCGCGGCGACGACAAGGGCCGCCTGCACGCCACCCGCGAGGTCCAGCACGGCCAGGACATCCGCCCCCGCGGTCAGGAGTGCCGCAGCGGCGACCGGCTGCTGCCCGCCGGCGCCCTCGTGACCCCGGCCGTGCTCGGCCTCGCCGCGGCCGCCGGGTACGACACCCTCACCGTGGTCCCCCGCCCCCGCGCCGAGGTCCTGGTCCTCGGCGACGAACTGCTCACCGAGGGACGGCCGCACGACGGTCTCATCCGGGACGCCCTCGGCCCCATGCTCCCGCCCTGGCTGCGGGCGCTCGGCGCCGAGGTCACCGCCGTCCGCCGCCTCGGCGACGACGCGAAGGCCCTGCACCGGGCGATCACGGCGTCCGACGCCGACCTGATCGTCACCACCGGCGGCACCGCCTCCGGCCCGGTCGACCACGTCCACCCCACCCTGCACCGCATCGGGGCCGAACTCCTGGTGGACGGCGTCAAGGTCCGCCCCGGCCACCCCATGCTGCTGGCCCGCATCGCGGACGGCCGGCACCTCGTGGGCCTGCCCGGCAACCCCCTGGCAGCCGTCTCCGGCCTGCTCACGCTCGCCGAGCCCCTGCTGCGCGCCCTGGCCGCACGCCCCGCCCCGGAGCCGTACACGCTGCCGCTGCGGGAGGCGGCGCAGGGACACCCGTACGACACCCGGCTGGTCCCCGTCGCGCTGCGCGGCGATCGTGCCGTGCCGCTGCACTACAACGGACCGGCCATGCTGCGCGGCGTCGCGGCGGCCGACGCCCTCGCCGTCGTCCCTCCCGGCGGGGCCCGTGCCGGTCAGGAGCTGGAACTGCTGGATCTGCCGTGGGCGTCCGCGGGAATCGGGGTGTGTTTCACGTGAAACTTCCGGGCCATGACGCGATCGCCCGCCAGGCGGACGAACATCTCGTGACCCGTCGGGTGAATCTGCCGAGACGAGTGGTGGAGCGCCCGCTGCGGCAGGTCACCAAGCGGCTGCTGATGGCGCTCCTGGTGCTGATCGTGACCGCGCTGATCGTCTACGCCGACCACGACGGCTACCACGACAACGCCGACGACTCCGTCGGCCTGCTCGACTCCTTCTACTACGCCACCGTCACCCTCTCCACCACCGGATACGGCGACATCACCCCGGTCGGTGACGGCGCCCGGCTCATCAACATCTTCGTCGTCACGCCGCTGCGTGTGCTGTTCCTGATCATCCTGGTCGGCACCACGCTGGAGGTCCTCACCGAACGAACCCGTGAGGAATGGCGTCTGAACCGCTGGAGGTCCACCTTGCGCGACCACACCGTCGTCGTCGGCTTCGGCACCAAGGGCCGTTCGGCGATCCAGACCGTCTGCGCGACGGGCCTGAAGAAGGAACAGGTCGTCGTGGTCGATCCCAGCAACAAGGTGATCGACGCCGCGACGGCCGAGGGCTACGCGGGTGTGACCGGGGACGGGACGCGCAGCGAGGTGCTGAAGCGCGCCGAGGTGCACCGGGCGCGGCAGGTCATAGTCGCCACCCAGCGCGACGACACGGCCGTGCTCGTGACGCTGACGGCGCGGCAGCTCAACCGCGGAGCGAAGATCGTCGCCGCGGTGCGCGAGGAGGAGAACGCGCCGCTGCTGAAGCAGTCCGGCGCCGACGCGGTCATCACCAGCGCCAGCGCGGCCGGCCGGCTGCTCGGCCTGTCCGTGCTCAGCCCCGCGGCCGGCATGGTGATGGAGGACCTGATCCACCAGGGCAGCGGGCTCGACATCGTCGAACGACCGGTCACCAAGGCGGAGGTGGGCAGGGGCCCGCGCGAGCTGGACGACCTGGTGGTGAGCGTCGTCCGCGGACACCGCGTCCTCGGCTACGACGACTCCGCCGTCGGAGGACTGGAGCTGACGGACCGGCTGATCACCATCGTGCGGGCCACGCCGGGTACGCACGTCACGCCGGACGTCCGCCGGCTGCCGCCGCAGTGATCACCGGCGGTCGTACGGCCGCGTCGTGACCGGGGTGAGGGAGTAGCGTCCTGCTCATGCATGCGATCACGATTCCCGAACCTGGTGGGCCCGAGGCGCTGGTGTGGGACGAGGTCCCCGATCCGGTGCCCGGCGAGGGAGAGGTGCTGGTCGAGGTGGTGGCCGGCGCCGTCAACCGGGCCGACATTCTGCAGCGGCAGGGCTTCTACGACCCGCCGCCCGGTGCCTCCCCCTACCCCGGCCTGGAGTGCTCCGGACGGATCGCCGCCGTGGGGCCCGGCGTGTCCGGCTGGGCCGAGGGCGACGAGGTGTGCGCGCTGCTCTCGGGCGGCGGCTACGCGGAGAAGGTCGTCGTGCCGGCCGGTCAGTTGCTGCCGGTGCCGGAGGGCCTGGACCTGAAGCAGGCCGCGGCGCTGCCCGAGGTGGTCTGCACGGTCTGGTCCAACGTGTTCATGGTCGCCCACCTGCGGCCGGGCGAGACGCTGCTCGTGCACGGCGGCTCCAGCGGCATCGGCACGATGGCGATCCAGCTCGCCAAGGCCGTCGGCGCCAAGGTCGCCGTCACGGCGGGCACCCCGGAGAAGCTGGAGCGCTGCGCCCGGCTCGGCGCGGACATCCTGATCAACTACCGGGAGCAGGACTTCGTCGCCGAGGTGAAGAAGGCCACCGACGGCGCGGGCGCCGACGTCATCCTCGACAACATGGGCGCCAAGTACCTGCAGCGCAACGTGCAGGCCCTCGCCGTCAACGGCCGGCTCGCGATCATCGGCATGCAGGGCGGCGTCAAGGGCGAGCTGAACATCGGCACGCTGCTGAACAAGCGGGCCGCGATCAGCGCCACCTCGCTGCGCGCCCGTCCGCTCGGCGAGAAGGCGGCCATCGTCGCGGCCGTGCGCGAGCACGTCTGGCCGTTGATCGCCGGCGGTCACGTCCGCCCGGTCGTCGACCGCGAGGTCCCGATGAACGACGCGGCCGCCGCCCACCGGGTGGTGGAGGCGAGCGGGCACGTGGGCAAGGTCCTGCTGGTCGTGCCGTAGCCGCCCCGACGCCGGGCCCGCGCCGGGCCCGCGCCGGGCCGGCGCCGGGCCGGCCCGGATCCCCGGACGGCCCGGAGCAGGCCACGACCCGCCCACGACCCGCCCCGGACCGGCCCCGGGTCAGCCGCGCCGCAGCCGCAAGCCGAGGAAGGCGAGGCCCAGGCCGAGCCCGATCAGGACCAGCCCGCTGCCCAGGGGCAGGATCCGCAGCACGGGCTCGGTGGGGGCCTCGGCGTGCGAGGCGGCCTGCTGTGTGGACCGCGACGTGGGCGAGGAGTCGCCCGGGGTGGCGTCCTGGGGCGGCGCGGAGGCGTCCGGCTCGTCTGCGGTGTCCTGCTGGTCGGGGTACGCCTTCCGGGGGTAATCCCCCTGCCGGTCGGCGTCCTGGTCCTCCTGGTTCTCCTCGCTCTCCTCGTCCTGCTCGTCCCACCACCGGCGCCCGGGCCGCTCGCGCCCCTCACCCGCCCGGCTCCCGGCTCGCGACGGCTCGGGCCGGGCGGACGCGGAGGCGCGGGCGGCAGGCGTGCGCCGGTGACCGTGCGACGAGGCGCTGTCGTACGTCGGCGACGTCTCCTCGGACGACTCACCCACCGCCGTGGACGCTGCCTCGCCACGGTCGGTCCGGTGGTCGTCCCGCTCCCACCGCCCCGGCCCCGCAGCGGCGGAGGCACCGACCGGAGCACCGGCCGAGGCACCGGCCGAGGCACCCACGGCAGGCGCCCGCCCGTCGTCGCCCGGCGAGACGCTGCCGTACGACGAGACACGGCCGCCCGGCGGAACGCTGCCGTACGACGAGACGCCCTCGCCCGGCAGCGCGCCCCCGCACAGGAGGAGCACGCCGGCGCCCGCCAGTCCCGTCGTCCGCACCACACGTAGCCATGGAGTCACGCCACCACCCTCACCCTGCTGCCCGATCCCGGCATTTCTGCTTCCGCCAAAGTGCTGATGGCGCTGCACAATCCGGTTACGCCGACACGTCACGGACTGCCCGCGCTCCTGGAACGCGGCCCCCGCCACTCGGCATCGGGCAGGTGTGCACCGCGTCGGCCCGGCTGGAGCGGGACGGGGCGGTCGTACAGGAGGGCGTGGACGAGGCGGGGCACGTGCTGTACGCGCTGACCGAGGCGGGGCGCGCCGAACTGCGGGCCTGGTTCGCGCGGCCGGTGGAGCGGGCGAGCCCGCCGCGCGACGAACTGGGCGTCAAGCCGGCCCTGGCGGTCGGTGCGCCCTGTGCCGACGTCCGGGAGGTCGTCGAGGCGCAGCGCCGGCACGTCACCCAGGCGCTGCACGAGCACGTGCGGCAGCGGGCCGGCGGGCCGGCGGGCCGAGGTGCTGTCCGGGGCGCCGGGCGGACCGGACCGGACCGGATCGCCCGGCTGCTCGTGCCGGAGCAGCGCATCTGCGACGCGGAGGCCGAGGTCCGCCGGCTCGACCACTGCGAGGCCCGGGTGCTGCGGCTGACCAGAGCGGCGGAGGCGGGAGAGAGACGGCGGAGGCGGGAGAGTGACGCAGAACTTCCGCGGCGCGAAACGGCGATCGGCCCACGGTGGGGGCGGCACGGTGATGAGATGCAGGGGTGCGAGACAATGGCGGCATGGAGATGCCGAGGAACGAAAGGTCGCCCGAGAATCCCCAGATCCTGGTCGTGGGCCAGGACGGCATGGCGATCGGCGGCGGAGGAGACGAGGACTCCCGCGAGACTCCGGTGACGGAGCAGGTCGAGCAGCCGGCCAAGGTGATGCGGATCGGCAGCATGATCAAGCAGTTGCTGGAGGAGGTGCGCGCGGCACCGCTGGACGAGGCGAGCCGGGTCCGGCTGAAGGAGATCCACGCCAGCTCGGTGAAGGAGCTGGAGGACGGGCTGGCGCCGGAACTCGTGGAGGAACTGGAGCGGCTCTCCCTGCCGTTCACGGACGAGAAGACCCCCAGCGACGCGGAACTGCGGATCGCGCAGGCCCAGTTGGTCGGCTGGCTGGAGGGCCTCTTCCACGGCATCCAGACCACCCTGTTCGCGCAGCAGATGGCGGCGCGGGCCCAGCTGGAGCAGATGCGGCGGGCGCTGCCGCCGGGCGTGGCCCACGAGATGGGCGGCGACGACCCGCGAGCCGGTGGCCGTTCGGGAGGACCGTACCTGTAGATCTCGGCCGACAGACGACACAAGGGCCCGGCGGCCGCGCGGGATGCAGCATCCCGCGCGGCCGCCGGGCCCTTCGCACGTCCGCCCGGACGGACGGGACGCGGGAGACGGCTCAGGACGGCGGGTTGCCCGTGGAGACGTCGAGCTGGATCTGCGGCATGTCCGTGGGGTCGACGTCCGTGCCGGCGGCGGGGAACTGCTTCATGACCGCCCCCTCGCCGTAGGTGTTCTCGTCCACGTTGTTGACCTTGAGCTCCCAGCCGGCGGCCTGCAGGCACTCCTTGACCGACTTGATGTACTTGAACCGGAAGTCGGGCAGCTCGATCTTGTCCGGGTCGTTGTACGACTCCTGCGGTTCGGTGCACTCGGTGGAGTCGATCGTCTTCGAGGTGTCCGGTCCGGTGTAGCCCGCCGCCCTCGCCACCGTCGGGCTCGCGCTGCTGCCGCCGTCCTTGCCCTTGCTGTCGCTGCCGCCGCCCTGGGTGGCCAGGGCGATGAGCAGGCCGCCGACGGCCACCAGGGAGACGACGACCGAGCCGATGACCACCGGCTTGTTGCTCCTGCCGCCGCCCGCGGGGGCGGGCGTGTGGTGCTGCGGCGCCGGCTGGTACTGGGGCTGGGTCTGCGGCGCGTACCCGGACGGCGCCGGCGTCTGGTAGCCGCCCTGCTGCGGGTAGCCGTAGGCCGGCGACGGGGTGGGCGTGCTGTACGGGTTCGGCGTCGGCTGGTACGGCGTCTGCACGGGCCCGGTCGGCGCCGGGGTCGACCGGTCGACCGGCGGGAACACCGCGGAGCCGACGCCGGCGCCGCTCGCGGTGGGCGCGCCGGGGACGATGCTCGGCGGGGCGCCCTGGACGGAGGAGGCCACCCGCAGGCACTCGTCGCGCATCGACTCGGCGCTCGGGAAGCGCTCGTTCGGGTTCTTCTTCAGCGCGCGGGCGACCAGCGCGTCCACCGCGGGCGGCAGCGAGCGGTTGACGGACGAAGGAGCCACCGGCTCCTCCTGCACGTGCGCGTACGCGATGGCCAGCGGCGAGTCGGCGTCGAACGGCAGCCGCCCGGTGACCAGCTGGAACAGCATGATGCCGACCGAGTACAGGTCGGAGCGGGCGTCCACGCCACGGCCGAGGGCCTGTTCGGGCGAGAGGTACTGCGGGGTGCCGACGACCATGCCGGTCTGCGTCATCGAGGTGACGCCGGACTGCATGGCGCGGGCGATGCCGAAGTCCATCACCTTCACGACGCCGCGCTTGGTCATCATCACGTTGCCCGGCTTGATGTCCCGGTGGACCAGCCCCATCTCGTGGCTGATCTCCAGCGCCGCGAGCACGTCCGCGGTGATCTTCAGCGCCTTGTCCGCGGGCATCGCGCCGAGCTGCCGTACGTCCTCGTCGAGGACCGAGCCCAGCGGGCGGCCCTCGATGTACTCCATGACGATGTACGGCGTCGTCATACCGTCGAGCTCGTCCTCGCCGGTGTCGAAGACGGAGACGATGTTGGTGTGCGTGAGCTTCGCCACGGCCTGGGCCTCGCGGCGGAAACGCTCGCGGAAGGCCTGTTCCCGGCCCAGTTCGGTGTGCAGGGTCTTGATCGCGACCTGCCGGTCCAGCACGGCGTCGTACGCCAGGTGCACCGAGGCCATGCCGCCCTCGCCGAGCAAGTCACGCAGCTGATACCGGCCACCGGCGAGCGCCCGCCCCGTATACCGCCCGTGTGCGCCGTCCTGCTGGCTCATGTCTCCGTGTCCCCCACTAGACCTCAGGCGCAGTGACCATCATTGATCGAAAGTGCCATTCCCGGCCAAGTCTGCCCCAGGGCAGTGACACGTCAAGCTCGGTGCCCGTTCCGTGACCGTACGCGAATGAAGCGTCGCGGGAGCGTTACAGAGGCTGTACGGCCGGTACACGGGATTTGCACGACCGAGGACGATGACGGTTTCATGGCCGGTCCGTCCCGTGCCGGTTCCGCCACCCTTCCCGGATCGGCGGGTTGCGCGGAGGCTGTAGCGTGGCCGACGGAGACCGTGACAACACCGCGCGCACCGCGGGCAGAAACGACGGCGAGGACTGATGGCACAGCAGCAGCGCGCCCAGGGCCCGTCCGACCCCGAGGCGACTGGCGGCGGTATGTCGGACGCGCCGGAGATGTGGGGCAACGGCGGGCTTGTCGGGGACGGCCGGTACCGGCTGACCCACAGACTCGGCCGGGGCGGCATGGCAGAGGTGTTCGCCGCCGAGGACGTGCGCCTCGGGCGGACCGTCGCGGTCAAGCTGCTGCGCGCCGACCTCGCCGAGGACCCGGTCTCCAAGGCCCGTTTCACCCGCGAGGCACAGTCGGTGGCCGGGCTCAACCACCACGCGATCGTCGCCGTGTACGACTCCGGCGAGGACGTCGTGGGCGGCCAGAGCGTGCCGTACATCGTCATGGAGCTGGTCGAGGGCCGCACCATCCGCGACCTGCTGCTCAACGCCGAGGCGCCCGGTCCCGAGCAGGCCCTGATCATCGTCTCCGGCGTGCTGGAGGCGCTGGCCTACTCGCACCAGCACGGCATCGTGCACCGCGACATCAAGCCGGCCAACGTCATCATCACCAACAACGGCGCCGTGAAGGTGATGGACTTCGGCATCGCCCGCGCCCTGCACGGCGCGTCGACGACGATGACGCAGACCGGCATGGTCATGGGCACCCCGCAGTACCTCTCCCCGGAGCAGGCGCTCGGCAAGGCCGTCGACCACCGCTCCGACCTGTACGCGACGGGCTGCCTGCTCTACGAACTCCTCGCGCTGCGGCCCCCCTTCACCGGCGAGACGCCGCTGTCGGTGGTCTACCAGCACGTGCAGGACATCCCGACACCGCCGTCGGAGGTGTCCGACGCCTCGCCTCCGGAGCTCGACGGCCTGGTCATGCGTGCGCTGGCCAAGGAGCCGGACGACCGTTTCCAGACGGCCGAGGAGATGCGCGGGCTCGTCCAGTACGGGCTGCAGATGCTGTACGACCAGGGCAGCCACACCGGCACCTGGAACACCGGCCCGGTCGACATGCACGAGGGCCGGCACACCCCGGCCGCCGGTTTCGCCGGCACCCAGGTGCTGCCGCACCCCGGCGACGCCCCCGGCACGACCCAGATCCCGCAGCCGATCCTGCCCGCCGGGTACGGCGGCGGGGACGACGGCGGCTTCGAGGGGCACGGCAACCGGGGCAGCGGCCGCGGCAAGCTGTGGATCCTCGCCGTCCTCGCGGTGATCGCCATCGCGGCGGGCGTCGCGCTGGCGATGCAGAAGACCGGCTCGGGCGGCGGAGGCCCGGACACGACCCAGTCGCCGACCGCGACGAAGTCCACCGAGGACGGCACGGCCAGCGAGACGCCGAGCGACCAGGCGAGCGACCAGGCGACGGACACGGCCACGGGCGACAGCTCCGGCGACAACTCCGGCTCGAGCTGGACGCCGTCGTACTCGCCCTCGTACACGCCGTCGCCGAGCTACACGCAGCAGCCGACGAACGAGCCCACCAGCGAGCCGACGTCCCAGGCGCCGACGCAGCAGCCGAGCGACACGGCGTCCCAGCCGTCGCAGCCGACGGAGCCGACGGCCGGCATCACCGACGGCCTGGGCGGGAACTGACCCGGCCCGGCGGACCGCCTTTCACGCGTGCGGGGAGCCGTCCCACGGCTCCCCGCACGCGTGTCCGCGCCTGCCCTGATGCCGGGCGGCCCGCGTATTTGTCCGCCCGCCCGGTGCAGCCCGCCGTTTCGGGCAGCCGCTTCAGCCGGCCGTCTCAGCAGGCCGTCTCAGTCCGCGAACGCCCCGCACACCGCGTCGTACTCCCGCGTCCACCACACCGCCAGTGCCGAGGCCGCCGGGAACTGGAGGTCGGCGCGGGTGTCGCCGCGTTCGTAGTGCCAGCGCAGCATCCAGAAGTCGTTCAGGCGCTCCCACCACACGCGGTGCACGGCCGCGGCGAGCTGGGACGGTGTGGCGCCGGCCGCGCGCCGGTACGCGCGCGCGTAGGCCCGCACCTTCGGCAGGTCGAGCGTCCCGGCGGGCTGCACGAAGAAGATCGCGGCGGCGCGTACGGCCTCCTCGGCGCGGGGCCGCAGGCCCAGCCGGTCCCAGTCGACGATCGCGGCGGGCGCGTCGCCCCGGTAGAGCAGGTTGAACGGATGGAAGTCGCCGTGCACCCAGCCCACCGAGGCGCCGCGCGGCGGACGCCGGTCCGCGTGCCGCTCCAGCAGCGCGCGCCGCTCCAGCAGGCGGTGGCGGGCCAGTTCGTCGAAGGCGTCGGCGGGGTGGTGACGGCGCACCCGGGCGAGCAGCTCGTCGATGAGGCTGAAGGTGTCGGCGGGGTCGGCGCTCTCGGCCGGCTCGGCGCGCGCCCGCCGGTACGCCGGTTGCATTACGTGCTCCAGTCCGGCGTGCACCCGGCCCAGCAGCGCGCCCAGCCGTCCGCACTGCCCGGTGCCGAGCTGCCCGCCGTGCCGGTGGCGTCCCTCGATCCACGGGTGCAGGGCGTACGCGTGGCCGCCGACGACGGCGACCGTGCGCCCGTCCCGGCCGGCCAGCGCGGGCGCCACCGGGACACCCAGGTCGGCCAGGCGCTGGGTGGCGCGGTGCCGGCGTGCGATGGCGGCCGGGTCGGCCGTCTCGGGGTCGAAGTGGTGCTTGAGGAAGTACCGGCCGAGAGTGGTGCGCAGGCGGTAACCCCGGTTGAGCAGGCCTTGGTCGACGGGCTCGCAGGCGAGGGCCGAACCGGCCGCGAACTGGCGCAGCAACGGGCCCAACGGGGGCGCGTGAGGCACCTGGGGTGGTACGGAGGAGCGCGGCACGCCCCGATGCTAGGGCACCGGCCGAGCCTGTGAACTGCGTATTGTCACAGACTGTCGCATTCGATCACGAAGAGTACTCGAAGTGGGCGTCACGCACCCGGCGCGCACCCGTCACGCACCCGACGCGTGTGCCGGCACGTGTCCTGACGCCGCCCTGACGCCTGCCCGCACGCCTGTCCTGACGAGTGCCCCGGCCGGTGTCCTGACCCGCGCACCTGACGAACCGCGCCGCGCCCGCGTGACGAACCGCCTCCGTAGCGGTGGACTCTTCCCGTGACCTGGGTCACCGGGATAACGTGCCGTTGTTCCGGCCCCCTGCAAGGCTGTGACCAGCGACTGTTCCCGGCTGACGCGATTTACTTGGAAATCCAAGCAAAATCGCAGGTCAGGAGGTGTTTCACAGAAGTGTGGGGCACTGGGTAACGTGCCTCTTGCAGGGCGCTCGCCGGGGCACCTGTCACGCCTGTCCCCAACGAGCCACCCACCCTGTGCGCCCGTGGGACGGCAGGCGAGCCGCTTCCCCGGGCTCCTGAACGGAGCTGGGGGGACACCCAGGCACCCGGCGAACCCGGGAGCCGGACCGACGGAGGAGCACACGTGACCGTGGAGAGCACTGCCGCGCGCAAGCCGCGACGCAGCGCCGGTACCAAAAGCACGGCCGGCAAGCGAACGACCGGCCGTAAGTCGCCGGGCACCGAGCCCGGACTCGTACAGCTGCTGACGCCCGAGGGCGAGCGCGTCGAGAACGCCGAGTACGACCAGTACGTCGTCGGCGTCACCCCCGAGGAGCTGCGCGGCCTGTACCGCGACATGGTGCTCACCCGCCGCTTCGACGCCGAGGCCACCGCACTGCAACGGCAGGGCGAGCTGGGCCTGTGGGCCTCGCTGCTCGGCCAGGAGGCCGCCCAGATCGGCTCCGGCCGGGCGCTGCGCGACGACGACTACGTCTTCCCGACCTACCGCGAGCACGGCGTCGCCTGGTGCCGCGGGGTCGACCCGACCAACCTGCTCGGCATGTTCCGCGGCGTGAACAACGGCGGCTGGGACCCGAACGGCAACAACTTCCACCTGTACACGATCGTCATCGGCTCCCAGACGCTGCACGCGACCGGGTACGCGATGGGCGTCGCCAAGGACGGCGCGGACTCGGCCGTCATCGCGTACTTCGGCGACGGCGCCTCCAGCCAGGGCGACGTCGCGGAGTCCTTCACCTTCTCCGCGGTCTACAACGCCCCCGTGGTGTTCTTCTGCCAGAACAACCAGTGGGCGATCTCCGAACCGACCGAGAAGCAGACCCGCGTGCCGCTGTACCAGCGCGCGCAGGGCTACGGCTTCCCCGGCGTCCGCGTCGACGGCAACGACGTCCTCGCCTGCCTGGCGGTCACCCGGTGGGCGCTGGAGCGCGCCCGGGCCGGCGAGGGCCCGACGCTGGTCGAGGCGTACACGTACCGCATGGGCGCGCACACCACCTCCGACGACCCGACCCGCTACCGGGGCGACGAGGAGCGGCAGTCCTGGGAGGCGAAGGACCCGATCCTGCGGCTCCGCCGCTACCTGGAGGCCGCAAACCACGCGGACGAGGGATTCTTCGCGGAACTCGAGACCGAGAGCGAGACGTTGGGCAGGCGAGTGCGCGAAGCGGTCCGCGCCATGCCTGACCCGGACCGTTTCGCCATCTTCGAGAACGTGTACGCGGACGGGCACGCGCTCGTCGACGAGGAGCGAGCGCAGTTCGCCGCCTACCAGGCGTCGTTCGCGGACGAGTCCGAAAGCGGCTTCGCCGCGGGAGAGGGGGTCTGACATGGCTGCGGAGAAGATGGCCCTGGCCAAGGCGATCAACGAGTCGCTGCGCCGCGCCCTGGAGTCCGACCCCAAGGTCCTGGTCATGGGCGAGGACGTCGGCAAGCTCGGCGGCGTGTTCCGGGTGACGGACGGCCTGCAGAAGGACTTCGGCGAGAGCCGCGTCATCGACACCCCCCTCGCCGAGTCCGGCATCGTCGGCACGGCGATCGGTCTCGCGCTGCGCGGCTACCGCCCGGTGGTGGAGATCCAGTTCGACGGCTTCGTCTTCCCGGCCTACGACCAGATCGTCACGCAGCTCGCGAAGATGCACGCGCGCTCGCTGGGCAAGGTCAAGATGCCGGTCGTCATCCGCATCCCCTACGGCGGCGGCATCGGCGCGGTCGAGCACCACTCGGAGTCCCCGGAGTCGCTGTTCGCGCACGTGGCGGGCCTGAAGGTGGTCTCCCCCTCCAACGCCTCCGACGCGTACTGGATGATGCAGCAGGCCATCCAGAGCGACGACCCGGTGATCTTCTTCGAGCCGAAGCGGCGCTACTGGGACAAGGCCGAGGTCAACACCGAGGCGATCCCCGGCCCGCTGCACCGGGCCCAGGTCGTCCGCGAGGGCACCGACCTCACCCTGGTCGCCTACGGCCCGATGGTGAAGCTGTGCCAGGAGGTCGCCGACGCGGCCGCCGAGGAGGGCAGGTCCCTGGAGGTCCTGGACCTGCGCTCGGTCTCCCCGCTCGACTTCGACTCGATCCAGGCCTCGGTGGAGAAGACGCGCCGCCTGGTGGTGGTCCACGAGGCGCCGGTGTTCTTCGGCTCGGGCGCGGAGATCGCCGCCCGCATCACGGAGCGCTGCTTCTACCACCTGGAGGCGCCGGTCCTGCGGGTCGGCGGCTACCACGCCCCGTACCCGCCGGCCCGCCTGGAGGAGGAGTACCTGCCGGGCCTGGACCGGGTGCTCGACGCCGTCGACCGCGCCCTGGCGTACTGAGGAGAAGGTCGTGACGACGATGACGGAAGCGTCCGTACGCGAGTTCAAGATGCCGGACGTGGGCGAGGGGCTCACCGAGGCCGAGATCCTCAAGTGGTACGTCCAGCCCGGCGACACGGTCACCGACGGCCAGGTGGTGTGCGAGGTCGAGACCGCCAAGGCGGCCGTCGAACTGCCCATCCCCTACGACGGTGTGGTCCGCGAGCTGCACTTCCCCGAGGGCACCACGGTGGACGTGGGCACGTCGATCATCGCGGTGGACGTGTCGGGGGGCACCGCCGTCGCCGCCCCGGCCGCCCCCGCCGCGCCGGAGCGGCAGGAGGAGCCGAAGCCGCAGGGCCGTCAGCCGGTCCTGGTGGGCTACGGGGTGGCGACGTCCTCCACCCGGCGCCGTCCGCGCAAGGGCCCGGAGACCGCGACGCCCGTACCCGCGCCCGCAGCCCCCGCGGTGCCCGCGCCCGCGGCTCCGGCGGGGCTGAACGGCCACGGGACGGCTCCCGCGGCGGCGCCCGTGGCGCCGCCGCAGGAGCGCCCGCTGGCCAAGCCGCCGGTGCGCAAGCTGGCCAAGGACCTGGGCGTCGACCTGGCGACGGTCACCCCGTCCGGCCCGGACGGCATCATCACGCGCGAGGACGTGCACGCGGCGGTCGCGGCGCGGACCGAGGCGCCCGAGCCGGCCGTGGAGGCGCCCGCCGCCCCCACGCCCGCCCCCGCCCCGGTGTACGACACGGCCCGCGAGACCCGCGTCCCGGTCAAGGGGGTCCGCAAGGCCACGGCGGCGGCGATGGTCGGCTCGGCGTTCACCGCCCCGCACGTCACCGAGTTCGTGACGGTGGACGTGACCCGCACCATGCGGCTGGTCGAGGAGCTCAAGCAGGACAAGGAGTTCGCGGGCCTGCGCGTGAACCCCCTGCTGCTGATCGCCAAAGCCCTGCTGGTCGCCATCCGGCGCAACCCGGACATCAACGCGTCCTGGGACGAGGCGAACCAGGAGATCGTCCTCAAGCACTACGTCAACCTGGGCATCGCGGCGGCGACCCCGCGCGGCCTGATCGTCCCGAACATCAAGGACGCCCACGCCAAGACGCTGCCGCAGCTGGCCGAGGCCCTGGGCGACCTGGTGGCCACGGCCCGCGAGGGCAAGACGTCCCCGGGAGCCATGCAGGGCGGCACGGTGACCATCACCAACGTCGGCGTCTTCGGCGTCGATACCGGCACGCCGCTGCTCAACCCCGGCGAGTCCGCGATCCTCGCGGTCGGCGCGATCAAGCTCCAGCCATGGGTCCACAAGGGCAAGGTGAAGCCTCGCCAGGTCACCACCCTCGCCCTGAGCTTCGACCACCGCCTGGTGGACGGCGAACTCGGCTCCAAGGTCCTGGCCGACGTGGCCGCGATCCTGGAACAGCCCAAGCGGCTGATGACTTGGGCGTGACGGACATCACGCGATAGCCTCAGAGGCCCGGAGGGGACGGCCGCAACTTCAGCTTGCGACCGCCCCCTCCGTCTTTTTCTCCTCAGGTGCTGTCAGCCCTGGTTGAGCACGTACACCGGCACCCCGTCCTCCGTACCGCCCTGCGAGCGGATGCAGGCGTGCTTCTGCAGCAGCCGGAGGCACTCGTTGACGCGACGCACCGGAAGCCCCGTACGAGCCGCGACCGCTTCCAGCGGCTCGCGGAGTTCACCCTGTTCGACGAGGACCGGGGCGATCACCACAGCCACCGTCCACACGTCCTCCGTCACGGACAGCCGGTGCCGCCAGTCGGCCAGCACGGACTCCGTGGTTGGCGGCACCGCGAGGCGCCCGCCATGAGCCCGACGTTCGAGCACGAGACCGTCGAGCCGGTCCGCGATCCGCTCCATCGCCCGGACCATGGCCTGCTGCACGGCAAGCGTGGCCTTCTGCGTCGCCAGCACCTCCCTCTGCAGGGTGAGCGATTCCTGCTGTGCGTTCGCAAGCTCCTCGTCCAACTGAAGGTTGTGCGCCTCCAGACGGACGATGGCCTCCGCGACCTGGTCCGGCATGGCATACACGACCGGGGCACCCGGATCGGCGGGCTGCACCTCCGCCTCCTCAAGGGCGTAGGAGCCCTCCCGCTGCACTGTCTCGATCACCTCGGCGGCCCACTGCTTGAAGGGCTCGCAAGACGGTTTCGTGCAGGCCTGGACGAGGCGGATCAGACCCTGCAGATCGATGAGTTGCAAGTCTCGACGCCACTCCCTACCTGCGGGAATGCTGAGAGAGTGACTTCCAGTCACTGTCTCGAGACTCTCTCGATGGTCCGCCGGGACGTGGTCCGTCAGTGCCTTACGGGTCGTGGTGTACCCGAGTTCCTTGCACACATCCACCGCCGGGAACCAGTGGGTCCCGTCCGGCATGGTCAGCCGGCGCACCCGGGCTCCGGTCGCCGCGTAGACGAAGTCGCTGACGTCGATCGCCTCGTGTCGTTCGACAGAGTCGTGTCGCTTGCTGGGTTCGATCACGTGAACCACCTCCGCCGCGGAACGTAAAGCGGAGCAAATCGAATATGCCAGCCAAAGCCAGGATGTTCACGATTGCGAGCGAATATCGCCTCTTCTGCTTGCATATAAGGCAGTTGAGTGCGCATAACCTCAACTGCCTTATCCTGCCGCTGTCGGTGAGCACCTCCGCCAGCACGGTCAGGACAGCCGGTATCTCTGCTCGACAACCGACAACCGACAACCGACAACCCCACCGGGTCGGAGACCGGGGCCTTCTGCTGTCGACCGGCACATGGACGGCCCCCCGGGTGGGACCCGGGGGGCCGGCAGGGTGGCTGGGGTCAGCGGACGTCGACGAAGTCGCCGGGGGAGGTGGCGGCCGCTGTGGTGGACGTGCCGGTGAAGACGTATCGCCAGTAGCCGTCCGTCGACGCCGTCACCGTGGTGTTCAGACCTCCCGTGCTGCTGGTGGAGATCGTTTTGACGGTCGTGTACCCGGACGCCCCGGTCTTTCTGAACTGCAGCTTCACCTTCTGCCCGGCGTATCCGTGATACCCGCCGAGCGTCTCCCAGCCCGCGCGGGAGAGCTTGCCCGTGATGGTGAGCGTCTTGCCCTTGGCCACCGGCTCGGGGGACGCGTTCGCCGTCACCCTCGCGTCGCGCACCACGGACGCCGACTTGGCGGCGTGCAGGTCGACGTACCCGGTGCCGTCCGCGGCCTCGGCCCAGGCGGCGGCCTTCCAGACACCGGCGAAGGCGTTGCGGCCCAGGGTCCAGCGCGGCTGGATGTACGCGAACTGCGCCTCGCAGGTGGACGTGGTCGCGTCGACCTTGGTGCAGGTCGCCGGCCACGCGCCGTAGAGGACGGCGTCGGGGGTGGTGTACGAGCCCCGGTAGAGGTACATGTCGCCGCTCGCGATCCCCGACGGGTCGGTCGCGGTGAACTTCGCCGTGAACTCCTGGAGCGGCTGGTCGGTCAGCTCGACCGGCTTTCCGCCGTTCACCACGATGTTCGAGATGCGGGTAGCGCCCACCGCCTCGTCGCTCTGCGGGGCCGGGCCCCCGAACGCCCGCACGATGGTGCGGCGGAGGCTGCCTCCCTGGTCGTCGGCGGCGGTGACGCGCAGGGTGATGAAGGAGGCGGTGGCGGGTACGTCCAGCGTGGCGGAGCCGTCGGCCGCGACGGTCAGGTCGGTCCAGTTCGCGCCGTCGTCGGTGGAGTAGGCGAGACCGGTGACCCGGGTGTTCACCTCGGTCGCCGTGTTGCGGGTGCTCGCGCTCGCGTCGACCCGTACCGTCCCGACCGCCGCACGACCCAGGCCGTCGAGCCCCGAGACCTTCAACTGAGTGTCGATCAGCGGGAGCTCCATGCGGCTCGCATAGCCCGAACGGAAGGTCCACTCGTTGTGGACGTCCGTGGACAGCCGGGAGTACGGGACACGGCGGTGCACCGTCTGGTCGAGGGTGTACGTCCGCTCGGACGACGGCAGGCTCGAAGACGTCAGCCCGTGGAAGCTGTCGAGGCCCGAGGCCTGCGCGTAGGTGACGCCGTCGGACGTCAGCTTGTAGGCGTAGGTCGCGCGGAGGTCGTTGGCCGGGTGGCCCGCGGTGTCACCGAAGGTGTCCGGCTCGCGCAGCGACATCTTGTCGAGGGACCGCTGTGAGCCGCCCCACTGGCCGCGCACCGGCTGGAGCGGGGCAGCACCGAGTACCTCGCCCGCACTGGTCCCGGCGGGCAGGGTGCGGTCGGGGAGGTTCAGCCTCAGGTCGCTGGGGCCGTAGTCCAGGATGCGGTTGTAGGTGATGCCGGGGGTGGCGTACTCGGTGACGGAACCGGCGGTCGGCACCGAGGAGCCGATGAACACGCCCGTCCACTCGCCGAGGGAAGGGGCGCTCTGCAGGAGCGCGGTGGTGCGGGTGCCCGGGGCGTCGACCTTCGTGACCGTCTTCGCCAGGTCGGAGGTGCGGACCGTCTTGACGGGCGAGGTGGGCACCGTGCTGTCGAAGCTGTGCGTGAGGTCGTATCGGTAGGTGCTGGGGACGCTCGCGGACGCGCCCTTCTTGCCGAGCACCTCGTGCAGACGCAGCGAGACACCGGGCACCGAGAACGGGGTGACGTACACCTTGTCGGGCCCCGCACCGGCGAAGCCCGCCAGGCCGCCACCCGGGACGGCGATCCACACGGCGGAGGACTCCCGGGCGGCGCCGGTGTCATCGGTACGGATCGCGGTCTCCTTGGCCGCGCGCTGGTCGAAGGTGACCGTGGTGGCGGCCGAACCGACGGTGAAGGTCCGGGTGAGCAGGTAGCTCGGCTTCATCCAGTCGCTGTGCAACGCCACCGAGAAGTAGTCGCCCGGCGGCAGCTTCACGCTCGAGGTGCCGCCCGCCGTGTCGCTGTTGACGGCGTACGACGTCCAGGTCTTGCGGTTCCAGACGTAGAAGAGCTTCGAAATGACGTCGGCGTTCGTGATGCTCAGTTTCACCGTGTACGTCGACGCGGTGGCGCTCTGCGTGGTGAGACCGCTGAGGGTGGTGCCGGTGCGGGTGTCCGTCGCTGTCAGCGGAAGCCTGGCGGTCGTTCGGTCCGCCGCGGACTTCGTCGTCGGTCGTACGGAGAGCGTGCCGTTCGTGGCGGCGATCGTGTAGCGGGCCGGGCGGCCCCCGGAGCTTTCCGGATCCGCCGTGACCCGGACGTTCCGCCCGTCGACGAGCTCGACACGGCCACCGTCCCCCAGCTCGGCGCTGGACGCCAGGCGGTGGGCCGGACCCGGTACCGCGGAGACCACGCCCACCGTGCCGGGTTCCGCGTCCGTGGCGCTCGCCATGGGCGCGAGCAGCACCGAAGCCGTCACCAACGCCCCGCTCACTGCCACCCCAGCGGGCCTTCGGAACCGCCCACCCAAGAATTCGGACATCAGATCGTCCCTGTCCCTTCCCCTCGAAGATCAACCCCCGGCCTGTCCACCACAGGAGTCGATCTGCCCACCCCAAGGCGGAGTGCGAGCCTCCGTTCGATTATTGCCACCCGTCCGCCTGCGGCCTCAGCGGGGTGGGTGACACGGCCGACGGAGCGGGTCCGGCGTCCGGGCCTCTGACGAGGTCGAGTTCCGCCCAGACGCTCTTGCCGACCGTCGGTTTCTCCACGGACCCCTCGTCTACGCCGTGGCTGGAGAGCGAGTCCGACGCCGCGCGTCACAACGTCACGTTCGAGCGGATCGCCCGCAGCGGCCTCGCGCTTCGCGACTCCGCCGCCCTGATCGAACGCATCCGCAAGGAGCTGTGAGCCGTGTCGCCTTTCCGGTTCGCCGAGTTCACTTGCAGCAGCGGCAACGGGGAGTGCGTGGAGTCGCCCGTAACGTCCCCCGGACCGTCGCCGTGCGGGACGGCAAGCGGGCCGGCGGGCCCATACTCCGGGTCGGGCCCGCCGCGTGGGCGTCCTTCGCGGCGTACGTGGGGCGCCCCGGGCGCTGAAAAGGCCCGCCGCCGGCTGCGACGGGCCCTCGGAGCGCGGAGCGGGACGTCAGCTGATCCTGGCGTAGCCGTAGTTGATGAGCTTCTTGACGTCGTTCGTGCGGTCCGTGGCGGTCGGTGCCGTCATGACCGTGCCCATCACCGACTCGCCGTTCAGCGTGGCGGCGAAGACGAGGCAGTAGTGGGCGTCGGGGCCCGAGCCGGTCTTGATGCCGAGCGTGCCGTTCCAGCCGAGCAGGGTGTTGGTGTTGTACCAGGTGGCCATCGTGCGGGTGGCGCCGCTGCTGGTGATGGTCTTCGCCGTGTACGACTTGGTCTTCACGACGGTCTTGAACGTCGTGCTCTTCATCACGCTGCGGGCGAGCTTCGTCAGGTCGCGCGGCGTCGAGTAGTTCGAGCCGTTGCTCAGGCCGTCGAACGAGTCGAAGTGCGTGTTCGTCATGCCGAGGTTCTTGGCCGTGGTGTTCATCTTGTAGATGAACGACTTCACGCGCGCGCTGACCGTCGTGCCGGAGCCGAACTTGTCGGCGAGGGCCATCGCGGCGTCGCAGCCGGAGGGCAGCATCATCCCGTACAGCAGCTGCCGGACGGTGACCTTGTCGCCGACGATCAGGTGGGCCGACGAGGGGTAGCCCTTGGAGACCATGTAGTCACTGACGGCCTTCTTGATCGTGACCTTGGTGTCCAGGTTCAGGTTCGACTGCGACAGCACGACCTTGGCGGTCATGACCTTCGTGGTCGAGGCGGTCAGCCGCTTGGTGTCGGCGGACTTGCTGTAGAGGGTCGTGCCAGTGGCGCTGTTCATCAGGTATCCGCCCTTGGCGGTGATGGTGGGCGCCGTCAAGGCCTGCGCCGGAGCCGCGGTGAGCGCTCCGGTGGCGAACACCGCGCCGGTCGTGACGGCGACGGCTGCGGCTTTGCGAAGACGGAAGCCCTTGATGCCGGTAATCAAGTGAGGTACCCCGATTGAGTCGAATGCCCCTGGAATGCGGCCGGGTTGAGCGTGCATGGATTCTGGGGCCGCACGTGTGTGACACGTAAGTAGCACAGAAGGTTGTGCGGTTGATGGGGTGAATTCGGGATCCGGCTGTGGCGTGGGCCACGTGCGTGCCGCGCCCGACGCGGGGCCGGCCGCCCGCGGTCCGCATGGTGGACCGGCCCGGACATGCGTACGTGTTGTATCTATGCTGTGTTCATGCCTTCAGTGCCACTCGCACCCGTCAAGCGGCCGCCCGCCGCCGACCGCGTGTACGCCCACGTCAAGCAGGCCGTCCTGGAACGCCGTTACGAGGGCGGGACCCTCCTCACCGAAGGCGAACTCGCCGAAGCCGTCGGAGTCTCGCGCACCCCCGTGCGCGAGGCGCTGCTGCGGCTGGAGGTCGAGGGGCTGATCCGGCTGTACCCGAAGAAGGGTGCGCTGGTCCTGCCGGTGTCCGCGCAGGAGATCGCCGACGTCATCGAGACCCGCCTGCTGGTCGAGGAGCACGCGGCCCGCAAGGCCGTACCCGCATCCGCGGGTCTCGTCGAGCGGCTGGAGGAACTGCTGGCCCGGCAGCGGGCGCAGGCCGCCGTCGGCGACTTCGCCGCGGCCGCCGTCACCGACCGCTGCTTCCACGCCGAGATCGTGCGCAGCGGCGGCAACGAGATCCTCTCCCGCCTCTACGACCAGCTGCGCGACCGTCAGCTGCGGATGGGCGTAGCCGTCATGCACTCCCACCCGGACCGGATCGCCAAGACCCTCGCCGAGCACGAGGAGATCCTCGACGCGCTGCGCTCCGGGGACGCGGACGCGGCGGTCGGGGTCGTGCACCGGCACGTCGGCTGGTTCTCGCACCTGGCGCGGGGGGAGATCCGATGAGCGTCTCCACCCTGCCGGGCGACCCGCCGGGCGGACGGCGCGCGATCGCCGTCTGGGGCGTCGGCGTCTCCGTCTACTTCGTCGCCGTGATCTTCCGGACGTCCCTCGGCGTCGCCGGGCTGGACGCGGCCGACCGCTTCCACGTCAACGCCTCGGCGCTGTCGACCTTCTCCATCCTGCAACTGCTGGTCTACGCCGGCATGCAGATACCCGTGGGGCTCCTGGTCGACCGGCTCGGCACCAAGAAGGTGCTGGGCATCGGGACCGTGCTGTTCACGGCCGGCCAGCTGGGCTTCGCCCTCTCGCCGTCGTACGGCATGGCGCTCGCCTCGCGGGCGCTGCTCGGCTGCGGCGACGCGATGACGTTCATCAGCGTGCTGCGGCTGGGCACCCGCTGGTTCCCCGCCCGGCGCGGCCCGCTCGTCGCGCAGCTCGCGGGGCTCGTGGGCATGGCCGGCAACCTGGTCTCCACGCTGCTGCTGGCCCGGCTGCTGCACGGCGTCGGCTGGACGGCGGCGTTCGCGGGCAGCTCGCTCGCCGGAGCCGTCGTCCTCGTCCTGCTGCTGGTCTTCCTGAAGGACCACCCCGAGGGCCACGAACCGGAGCCGCTGCCGCACCGGGGGGCCGCCTACGTGCGCCGGCAGATCGCCGCTTCCTGGCGGGAGCCGGGGACCCGGCTCGGGCTGTGGGTGCACTTCACGACCCAGTTCCCGGCGATGGTGTTCCTGCTGCTGTGGGGGCTGCCGTTCCTGGTCGAGGCGCAGGGGCTCAGCCGCGCCACGGCCGGGGAACTGCTCACCCTGGTCGTCCTGTCGAACATGGCCGTCGGCCTGGTCTACGGCCAGGTCGTCGCCCGGCACCACGCGGCCCGGCTGCCGCTGGCGCTGGGCACGGTGGGCGCCACCGCGGTCATGTGGGCGCTCACCCTGGCGTGGCCCGGCGCCCGTGCGCCGATGGGGCTGCTGATCGCACTGTGCGCGGTGCTGGGCGCGTGCGGGCCCGCGTCCATGCTCGGCTTCGACTTCGCGCGGCCGGCCAACCCGCCGGAGCGGCAGGGCACGGCCTCCGGAATCACCAACATGGGCGGTTTCGTCGCCTCGATGACGACGCTGTTCGCGATCGGCGTGCTGCTCGACGCCACCGGTGACAACTACACCGTCGCCTTCTCCGCGGTGTTCGTGCTCCAGGCGCTCGGCGTCAGCCAGATCCTCCGGCTCGGCGGGCGGGCGGCACGCCGGGAGCGGGAGCGGCTGGTGGCCAGCCGGGTGGAGACGGTGCACGTGCCCGCGTGACCCACGACGCGGCCCCGCTCACCTGCGCGGCCCCGCTCACCTGCGCGGCCCCGCTCACCTGCGCGGCCCGGTCATAGGCGTGGCCCC
The DNA here is from genome assembly GCF_035656535.1 of Streptomyces sp. H51. Taxonomy (NCBI): domain Bacteria; kingdom Bacillati; phylum Actinomycetota; class Actinomycetes; order Kitasatosporales; family Streptomycetaceae; genus Streptomyces; species Streptomyces sp. H51. Next base: position 206,813 of record NZ_JAYMHD010000087.1, on the reverse strand, counting down.
GCGCAGCCGTGAGACCAGTCGGGCGGCCCCGCTCACCGGCGTGTCCCGGGCGCCGGGCGGGGCACCGCGTCGCCGTCGGCACGCGGTGCGGCCTGGTCCCGCGGCCTCCGGACCACCGTCCGGCAGCGCCCCGGACTACGGCGTCACCGTGAAGTTCCGCAGGATCGCCGACGTCAGCTCCGGGGCGCCCTCGGCCTTGACCCGGTCCGCCACCGCGTCCGGCGTCACCCGGCCGCAGGCCAGGCGGACGTAGGTCTCCCAGTCGAGGGTGAAGGTCGCGGCGGGTCCCAGCGCGGGGGCCGTCTCGAGGGTGCCGCGGCCCTGGATGTCGATGCGGATCGTGCGCAGGAACTCGATCGGGCCGTGGACGTCGAAGACGAACGCCGAACTGCGCGGCGCCTCGGCCCGGTTCGCCACCACCTCCGGCAGCGCGGCCAGCAGCACGTCACGGGCCACGTGCGCGCCGGGGGAGTCGAGGTTGCCGGGACGGCCGAGCGCGGCGCGCAGGTCCTGCTCGTGCACCCACACGTTGAAGGCGTGGCTGCGCATGGACTCCTCCAGCGTCAGCTCGGAGCCCAGCGGGCCGCGCACCTTGGCGCCCGGCTGCCGGTTCTCGTTGCGCAGCTGGCGGTTGCGGCGGATGATCACGTACTCCAGCTCGGACGTCATCTCCGGCGCCGTGTGGTGGCGGCGGACGTCGACCTGCATCTCCATGTAGCGCTGGTGCTCGTTGGTGACGTGGAACAGGTCGCGCGGGAGCGCGTGGATGGGCCGCGGGTCGCCGAGCATCTCGCAGTCCAGGCCGATGACGTGGGAGACGACGTCACGGACCGACCACCCAGGGCACGGTGTGCGCCAGTTCCACTCGCCCTCCACGAGGGGCCGGACCAGTTCGGATATCGCTTCGATGGAGTGGGTCCAGGCGTCGGCGTAGGGCTGGAGGGTGGGATGCAGACTCACGGAACGGGACCCCTCGGCGGTCGGTACACGGGCAGGTTGTGGCGGCTTTGCCAGTGGGAGGTGGCTGCACTCGGCGGGTGTCTTGGAACTCCCCCAGCTCTCGGTCGCGCTCGAGCCGGGGGTGCCCCCAAGTTACGCTGCTGTGAGGCACCCCGGCAGTGCTTTCGTGTGACGATCGTAGGCCCGAGTGGACGGCTTCCATGCCAGGACGGTGGTAGTGTGCGCGCCTCTTTGCTTCAGATTGCCGTGAACGAGGACGAATCGGTCGAATCGCGTCGGCGGCGGGTGTCGTCGCTCGTACGGGAACAGGCCGGAGCCGATCTGGTCGTGCTCCCGGAGCTGTGGACCACCGGTGCCTTCGCCTACGAGGACTTCGGCGGCGAGGCCGAGCCGCTCCAGGGGCCGACGTACGAGGCCATGGCGAAGGCGGCGAGCGACGCGGGCGTGTGGCTGCACGCGGGCTCGATCCCCGAGCGCGACCCGGACGGCACCCTCTACAACACCTCACTCGTCTTCACCCCCTCCGGCGACCTGGCCGCCGCCTACCGCAAGATCCACCGCTTCGGCTTCGACGAGGGCGAGGCCGTGCTGATGGGAGCGGGCCGCGAACCGGTGACCGTCCGGCTGCCGCAGACCACCGCCGGCCTGGCCACCTGCTACGACCTCCGCTTCCCCGAACTGTTCCGCGCGCTCGTCGACGCCGGCGCCGAGATCCTGGTGATCCCGGCGGGCTGGCCGGAGCGCCGCCGGGCGCACTGGACGCTGCTGGCCCGGGCGCGGGCGGTGGAGAACCAGGCGTTCGTGCTCGCCTGTGGAACGGCCGGGACCCACGCGGGGGTTCCCCAGGCCGGTCACTCGATCGTGGTGGATCCCTGGGGCGAGGTGCTCGCCGAGGCGGACGCCGGCGAGGAGGTCCTCACCGTCGACCTCGACCCGGCGAAGGTGGCGGCGACCCGGCAGCAGTTCCCGGCCCTGAAGGACCGCGTCCTGGGCCTGGCACCCCCGCCCGCGCCCCGGCCTTCCTGAGGCCCCGTGACCCCTGTCCCATGACCCCTGCCCCCGGCTGGGACGGGGGTTCAGTCCTCCCCCAGGCCGTGTTCCCGCTCCTTCTCCGCCAGGTGGATCACGCACACCGTCACCGCGATCAGCAGCGCCGGGTCCGCGTCCTCGCGGACGACGTCGACGCCGTACGTCTCGCGCACGTGCAGCCAGCGGCGGGAGATCACGGCCAGCACCTCGCCGTCGTACTCGACGACGAACTCCCGGTCGAGGATCCGGCCGCTGACGTCGAGTTCGGTGCCGTCCACCAGGGTGACCCGGAAGTGGTTGCGCAGCAGCGACAGGCGCTTGCGCCGGACGGTCGCCAGGGCCTCGCCGCCGCGTTCGATCACCATCGTGTCGCGCAGCGCGAACATCTTCCGGTGGATGTCGACGAGCACGTGCCCGTCCCGGTCCTTCAGTTCGAAGGTGTCCCGCAGCCGCATGGCCTTGCCGTCGACGAGGAACACCTTGTCGCCGTGCTCGTCCTCGATCCAGTAGTCCTCGCCGATGCCGAGGAGCCGGTCGCGTACCAGGAATCTCATACCGTCAGCGCTTCCCCGCCGGCCGGCCCGCGACGCCGCCGCTAGGCCGACGGACTGAGCCCCCGGCCCCGGCCCCCGAGCCGCCGGGCTGAGCAAGGGCCGCCGGGCTGAGCAAGGGCCGCCGGGCTGAGCCCGGTCCCGTGCCGCGCCGCGCCCGCCCCGCCCCGGGCTGCGGGCGGAGCGGAGTCAGGCGCCGGGGCCGGGACAGGGCGGCCGAAGAGGACTGCCCCGGCACCCGGCGGGGGTGAGGGGCAGGTGGGTTGCCCGGGAACGGCGGGCGGGGCCCGGGTGGTCCCCGGCCGCCGCCGCCGCCGCCGCCGCCGCCGCCCGCCCCCACCCGCCCCCGGCCGCGTCCGCGTCCGCCGTGGAGAGCGGCGGCCGGTGTACCTCCTGCCGGTTACCGCCGACGCGGCACCAGCTTGAACACCGCCACCCCGGCGGCCACCAGGGTGGTGGCCGCCACCAGCATCGCCATGCTGTTCATCCACAGGCCGGTGGCCGCCAGTGTCGCGCCTCCGGCGCCGGTCGTGCCCGCGCCGATCACTCTGCCGTACATGTCGCTTTTCTCCTGGAAGGGTTGAAAGAGGGTTGAAGGGGATTCACGTGGCCACCCACTTCTCCTCGCTGCGGCGGACCAGCCCCCACAGCGAGGTGAAGTAGACGGCGTGCTGGAAGAGGTCGTAGAGCATCTCCGGGACCATCAGTGCGGCGACCAGCACGGCCAGCGGCCCGGCGCGGCGTACCGAGACGGTCTTCTCGACCACGAAGATCAGGCCGATCGCCGTCCAGAAGGGCGAGAGGCCGGGCCAGCCGTACAGCGTGGTGTACGTGGTCATGTAGGTCAGGTAGGCGAGGAAGGAGAGCGCGCCGAAGCCCATCAGGATCTGCTGGAGGAAGTAGCGGGCGGTGACCCGGGTCCAGCCGTAGTCGCGCAGGTTCTCCAGGGCGCCGCGCTGCCAGCGCAGCCGTTGGTGCCACAGCTTGGACAGGCTCGGCATGACCTCGGTGGTGACCGCGCAGCCGGCCGGGGACATGGTCCGGTAGCCGAGGGTCTTGACCGCCTTGGTCATCTCGTCGTCCTCGGTGAGCGAGGCGAGGCTGTAGTAGTCGGTGCCGCCGCCCAGTTCGCCGGAGCGGCGGGCGGCGCGGACCTCGCGGAGCACGCGGGCGCGGAACATGGTGCCGGTGCCGGTGAGGACCTGGGCCTTGCCTCCGGTGCGCTCCAGTTCCCAGGCGTAGCGGTGGAACTCCATGCGCTGCAGCAGGCCGAGGAGGCCGCCGCCGTCCTCGCCGTAGAAGACGCCGCCGACGGCGCCGACCTTGCGGTTGAAGGTGGCGAGCGCGGTCTCGGCGAACCAGGGGTTGAGGACGGTGTCCGCGTCCTGGACGAGGAGCAGGTCCCGGTCGTCCAGGTGCGGCAGCACCCAGGAGATGGCCTGGTTGAGGGCGCCGGCCTTCTTGTGCGTGTTGCCCCGGGTGTGGAAGACCTGGGCGCCGTGCGCGGCGGCGACGCGGGCGGTGTCGTCGGTGCAGTTGTCGGCGACGACGACGATCAGGTCGGGGCGCCGGGTCTGCTCCCAGAGGCCCTCGATGGCGTAGGAGATACGTTCCTGCTCGTTGTGGGCGGGGATCAGGACGGCAAGCCGAGGTCTGCCGTCCTGATCCCCGGGGGCGGCGTGCGCGCGGCGCGCGGCATGACGGCGCACAGCTCGGACCCCCCATCGTGAAAGCCGTAGTGGACCCGGACGGTGATGTTCCGGATCCGACGGTGATCCACAGTCTTCACGATTTCCCTACAACTCCGAAAGTTGAAACTGGTAAAAAATCCCTCACGGCTGTCTGTGATCGCCCTGTGGGTGCGGGATCGCCCTGTGCGTACGGCTGTGTCCCGCAAACGGTCGAACGGTTCCTCAGACGCCGTAGCCGTCGCTGTAACCGTCGCGCCGATGGGGGTGCGCCTCCTCGCTGACGACCGGTGTGGTGGGCGGTACCACCACCCGCCTGCGCCGGGCGATGCTGCTGAAGGTGCTGACACCGATCAGCCCGACGATCATCAGGATGATGCCGACCAGGTCGAGGTTGACCCCCTGCATGTGCCAGTCGGTCGCAAACGTGAGGATGGCTCCCGCGGCGATGAGGATGATGCATCCGCCGAGGCCCATGAGTGTCGCCTCCTGTCCGATCCGGACTTTCCGGTCACCTCCGTGTACCCGCGCGTCCGGCACCCATGCGGAGCCGACGGCTCACGTCTCGTCAGGACGGCCGCCACCGGCCCGGGTTCGGGCCGGTGCTCACCCCTCCAGGAACGCCACCAGCGCGTTCGCCAGCAGGTGCGGGTCGTCGACGCCGCACAGTTCGCGCGCGCTGTGCATGGACAGGATCGCCACGCCGATGTCGACCGTCTTGATGCCGTGCCGGGCCGCGGTGATCGGGCCGATCGTGGTGCCGCACGGCATGGAGTTGTTGGAGACGAAGGACTGGAAGGGGACGCCGGCCTTCTCGCAGGCGGCGGCGAACACCGCGCGGCCCGAACCGTCGGTGGCGTAGCGGTTGTTGACGTTGACCTTGAGGATCGGCCCGCCGTTGACGCGCGGGTGGTGCGTGGGGTCGTGCCGCTCCGCGTAGTTGGGGTGGACGGCGTGACCGGTGTCGGAGGACAGGCAGACGCTGCCCGCGAAGGCCCTGGCCCGGTCCTCGTACGATCCTCCGCGCGCGAAGACCGAACGTTCCAGCACGCTGCCGAGCAGCGGCCCGTCCGCGCCGGTGTCCGACTGGGAGCCGTTCTCCTCGTGGTCGAAGGCCGCCAGGACGGGGATGTACGGCAGGTCCGAGCCGCCGGACGCGACGGCGGCCAGCGCTGCCGTGGCGGCGTGCACGGACAGCAGGTTGTCCATCCGGGGTCCGGCGACGAGCTCCTTGTCGCGGCCGAGGTGGGCCGGGGGTTCCACCGAGTGCACCATCAGGTCCCAGCCGGTGACCTCGCCCGCGCCGAGCCGGGCGGTCTCCTCCAGGAACGCGATCAGGTCACCGTCCCGCACGTCGTTGCCGAGGCCCCACACCGGCTGGAGGTGGCGCTGCTTGTCGAGCTTGAGCCCCTCCGCGGCCACCGAGCGGTCCAGGTGGATGGCGAGCTGGGGGACGCGCAGCAGCGGCCGGTCGACGTTCACCAGCCGGGTCGAGCCGTCCCGCAGGGTCAGCCGGCCCGCCAGGCCCAGGTCGCGGTCGAGCCAGGAGTTCAGCAGCGGCCCGCCGTAGATCTCGACGGCCACCTGCCGCCAGCCGTGCGCCCCGGTGTCGGGCAGCGGCTTGACCCGCAGGTTGGGGGAGTCGGTGTGGGCGCCGATGATCCGGAACGGGGCGTGCGCGGGGGCGGCCTCGGGGACGTACCAGGCCACGATCGCCCCGCCGCGCAGCACGTACCGGCCGCCGCTGGTCCCGTCCCAGGCGTCCGTCTCGACGACCTGGCGGAAACCGGCCTTCTCCAGCCGTTCGGCGGCAGCGGCCACCGCGTGGTAGGGCGACGGGCTGGCCGTCAGGAAGGACATCAGGTCGTCGGTGTGGCCGCGGTCGAAGCGGGAGGGTGCGCTCATGGGTTCACCTTAACGACGCCAAGGAGCCCGTTCCCGGGCTGGGAACGGGCCCCTTGTGAAGGAAATGGGGACGCGCGGGCCCCTCCCGGGGAAGGGAGGGGCAGGGGCGGGCAGGAGGCTCCCCTGGCGGGGAGCGGAGGCGGCTAGAACGCCGCCTCGTCCAGCTCCATCAGGTCCAGGTCCACGCCCTCGGCGAGCTTGCGCGCGCCGGTGACGCCGGGCAGGACGTTGGCCGCGAAGAACTTCGCCGCCGCGATCTTGCCCGTGTAGAACGCCTTGTCCTTGGCGGACGCCGTCTGCAGCTTCTCGGCGGCGATCGCGGCGCCCTTGAGCAGCAGGTAGCCGACGACGACGTCACCGGAGGCCAGCAGCAGGCGGGTGGTGTTCAGGCCCACCTTGTAGATGTTCTTGACGTCCTGCTCGGTGGCCGCGAGGTCGGTCAGCATCAGGCCGACGATGGCCTCCAGCTCGACGGCCGCCTTGGCCAGGTGCTCGCGGGCGCCCGCCAGCTCCTCGCCGCCGGTGCCGAGGGCGAGGAACTTCTTGATGTCCTCGGCGAGCGAGTTCAGCGCGGCGCCCTGGTTGCGGACGATCTTCCGGAAGAAGAAGTCCTGGCCCTGGATCGCGGTCGTGCCCTCGTACAGGGTGTCGATCTTGGCGTCGCGGATGTACTGCTCGATCGGGTACTCCTGCAGGAAGCCGGAGCCGCCGAAGGTCTGCAGCGACTGCGCGAGCTGCTCGTAGCCCTTCTCGGAGCCGTAGCCCTTGACGATCGGCAGGAGCAGGTCGTTGAGCGCGTGCTCGGCCTTGGCGTCCTCGCCGGCGGCCTCCTTGACGGCGATCGCGTCCTGGATCGAGGCCGTGTAGAGGACGAGGGCGCGCATGCCCTCGGCGTACGCCTTCTGCGTCATCAGCGAGCGGCGCACGTCGGGGTGGTGGGCGATGGTGACCTTCGGCGCGGCCTTGTCCATGAAGTTGGCCAGGTCCGGACCCTGGACGCGCTCCTTGGCGTACTCCAGCGCGTTGAGGTAGCCGGTCGACAGGGTGGAGATGGCCTTCGTGCCGACCATCATCCGGGCGAACTCGATGATGCGGAACATCTGGCGGATGCCGTCGTGCTTGTCGCCGATCAGCCAGCCCTTGGCGGGGTGCTGGTCGCCGAACGTCATCTCGCAGGTGTTGGACGCCTTCAGGCCCATCTTGTGCTCGACGTTCGTGGCGTAGACGCCGTTGCGCCCGCCCAGCTCGCCGGTCTCGAAGTCGAAGAGGTACTTCGGGACGAGGAAGAGGGACAGGCCCTTGGTGCCGGGGCCGGCGCCCTCGGGACGGGCGAGGACGTAGTGGAGGATGTTCTCCGCCATGTCGTGCTCGCCGGAGGTGATGAACCGCTTCACGCCCTCGATGTGCCAGGAGCCGTCCTCCTGCTCCACGGCCTTGGTGCGGCCGGCGCCGACGTCCGAGCCGGCGTCCGGCTCGGTGAGCACCATCGTCGAGCCCCACTGCTTCTCGACGGCGATCTTCGCGATGCCCTTCTGGACGTCGTTGCCCTCGTCGTAGAGGATCCCGGCGAAGGCCGGCCCGGAGGAGTACATCCACACGGCCGGGTTCGCGCCGAGGATGAGCTCGGCGTACGCCCAGATCAGGGACGGGGGAGCGGTGGTGCCGCCGATTCCCTCGGGCAGGCCCAGGCGCCAGTACTCGGAGTCCATGAAGGCCTTGAAGCTCTTCTTGAAGGACGCCGGGACCGGCGCGGTGTTGGTCTCCGGGTCGAAGACCGGCGGGTTGCGGTCGGCGTCCGCGAAGGACTCGGCGAGCTCGTTCTCCGCGAGGCGGGTCAGCTCCTCGAGGACGCTGCGGGCGGTCTCGGTGTCCATCTCCTCGAACGGGCCGGTGCCGTACAGCTTGTCGCGCCCGAGTACTTCGAAGAGGTTGAACTCGATGTCGCGGAGATTCGACTTGTAGTGCCCCATGGCGACGGCTCCGTAGAGAGATCGGCGAGGCACTGGATCCTCGCGCTAGTTCACGTACCAACAAGTAGCTCCGATGATGCTACCCGTCGGTAATAAGAAGCAACCCCGATTCGGTCATCTGTGACTCGTTACTCTTTGGGGCATGTACGGCTACGACCAGGGTGTGGGCGCTCAGCAGCAGCAGTACGCCCAAGCGCAGCAGCAGATGCCGGGCGGGTACGGCCAGCAGCCGCCGCTGTACCCCGAGCCGTCCCCGCCGTCCCTCGCGGACGCGGTGCGGGCCTTCACCACCGGCCAGATGTCGGCCGAGGACTTCCAGCAGGTCTTCGCCACGTCCAAGGTGTACTGCCCGCGCGGCGACAACCCGGGCTTCCTCGCGCTGCACAACACCCAGCAGCCGGTGATCCCGATGTTCACCTCGCTCAAGGAGCTGCGCCGGTACGCCGGCAAGGAGTCCAAGTACTTCGTGATCACCGGTGCGGAGGTGATCGACCTGCTGCCCACCGGCTACGGCTTCGTCCTGGACATGGAGGGCGAGCACCGGATGGTGTTCGACGCGAAGGCGGTCGAGCAGATGGTCGACTTCGCGATGCGGCGCATGTACGGCTGAGACGCCATTGCTTCGCGGACGCCTGGTGCGGCGCGTGCGCGGCTGAGCGGCCGCCGTCCCGCGAGGAACCCTGCGAGAGCCCGTGAGGGGCTGGGAGAGCCCGGAGGGAATGCCCTCCGGGCTCTCCGTGTTCTGGGTGGCAGAAAGTTCAACGCTCAACTAAAGTAGCCGCACAAGGAGGTACCGACATGCCTGCAGTGACCGTCGAGAACCCGCTGACGCTCCCGCGCGTGACCGCGCCGGCCGACGCCGTGGCACGCCCCGTACTCGCTGTGACCACCGCACCGAGCGGTTTCGAGGGCGAGGGTTTCCCGGTGCGCCGGGCGTTCGCCGGGATCAACTACCGCCACCTGGACCCGTTCATCATGATGGACCAGATGGGTGAGGTGGAGTACGCGCCGGGAGAGCCCAAGGGAACCCCCTGGCACCCGCACCGCGGCTTCGAGACCGTCACCTACATCGTCGACGGGATCTTCGACCACCAGGACTCCAACGGCGGTGGCGGCACCATCACCAACGGCGACACCCAGTGGATGACGGCGGGCGCGGGCCTGCTGCACATCGAGGCGCCGCCGGAGCACCTGGTCGTCTCGGGCGGCCTCTTCCACGGCCTGCAGCTGTGGGTGAACCTGCCGGCCAAGGACAAGATGATGGCGCCGCGCTACCAGGACATCCGCGCCGGCAACGTCCAGCTGCTCACCTCCCCCGACGGCGGCGCGCTGCTCCGCGTCATCGCCGGCGAGCTGGACGGCCACGCCGGTCCCGGCATCACGCACACGCCGATCACGATGATCCACGCGACGCTGGCGCCGGGCGCGGAGATCACGCTGCCGTGGCGTGAGGACTTCAACGGCCTCGCGTACGTGATGGCGGGCAAGGGCTCGGTCGGCGCCGAGCGCCGTCCGATCCACCTCGGCCAGACGGCGGTCTTCGGCTCCGGCGGCTCGCTGACCGTCCGCGCGGACGAGAAGCAGGACTCCCACACCCCGGACCTGGAGGTCGTCCTCCTCGGCGGACAGCCCATCCGTGAGCCCATGGCCCACTACGGCCCGTTCGTCATGAACACCCGCGAGGAGCTCCAGCAGGCCTTCGAGGACTTCCAGAAGGGCCGCCTGGGCACGATCCCGGCCGTGCACGGAATGACCGAGGGCGGCCTGTAGGACGCACCCGGCCGACCCCTGCGGGAGGGCTCCGTCCCCGATGGGACGGGGCCCTCCCGCAGGTCCGGGCCCGTCGCTCCGGACGCCACCGGCCCGGGGCGTCCTCCGGGGCCGTTCCCCCGTTGGTGGGCACAAGCGGCGGTTCGCCCGATGTCGGGCGGGTGGTGGGCGCGGCCTGTGGTGGCCTGGGAGCGTGTCGTTGCTTCCCGAACCCGTGCGCCGGCTCGCCGCCTGGTGCGTCGTCGCGCTGCTCGTGTCCGGGGTCGTGTTCGTCGGGATCCGGCTGTGCGTGGAACTGCGGACCGCCGTCGTGCCCGTGCTGCTGGCGCTGCTGGGGACCGCGCTGCTCGGGCCCCTGCACCGGCGGCTCGTCAGCGTCGGGGTCCCCCGGTCCGCCGCCGCCGGGCTCACCTGCGTCGCCGTCGTCGCCGTGGTCGGCGGGGCCGTGTACATCGTCGTCGCCGCGCTCCTGGGCACCGGGGACCAGATCGTCGCCTCGCTGAAGGAGGCGGCCCGGGGGGTCGCCGAGCACTTCGGCGCCGCCGGCACGTCGCTGGACGACCTCGCCTCCAACTCGCGGCAACTGCTGGCGAAGTTCGGGGGGACGGCGGCCTCGGGCGTGATCAGCGGGGTGAGCGTCGTGGGGGAGAGCCTCGCCATGGCCGTGCTCGCCCTGCTGCTCGTCTTCTTCTTCCTGCGCGACGCGCACCGGGCCGCCGACACCCTGCGGGCGCTCGTCCCCCGCGATTCCGGCGACACCGTCGAGGCCATGGCACGGCGGGCCTACGGCGCCGTCGAGGGGTTCATGCGCGGGACCACGTTCATCGCGCTCATCGACGCCCTGTGCATCACCGTCGGCCTGCTCATCCTCCGCGTGCCGGGCGCCGTCGGCCTCGGCGCGCTGGTCTTCGTCGGGGCGTACATCCCCTACCTCGGCGCGTTCATCTCGGGGGCCGTGGCCGTGCTGGTCGCGCTCGCCGACCGCGGGTTCGTCATCGCGCTGTGGGCGCTCGGCGTCGTGCTCGCCGTGCAGGTGCTGGAGGGACACGTGCTGCAGCCGATGATCCAGAGCAGGACCGTGCAGATGCATCCGGCGGCGGTGCTGCTCGCGATCACGGCGGGCGCGTCGGTGGCCGGGATCCTCGGCATGCTGCTCGCCGTGCCGCTGACGGCGGCCGCCTTCGGGGTCCTGCACGAGATGCGGGAGATCTACGGGGCCACGGGGATGTCGGAGTCGTCGGACTCGTAGAGCTCGAACCAGATGGTCTTGCCCTCGCCCTGCGGATCGACGCCCCAGGCGTGCGCCAGCAGTTCGATCAGGAGCAGCCCGCGGCCGGAGGAGGCCAGTTCGCCCGGGCGGCGCCGGTGCGGCAGGTCGTCGCTGGGGTCGGTGACTTCCACCCGCATCCGCCGGTCGCCCTTCTCGCCCCGCACCTCGGCGCGCAGCAGCGCGTCGGAGTCGGTGTGCAGGAGCACGTTGGTGAGCATCTCCGACAGCAGCAGGACCGCCGAGTCGACCTGGTCCGGGTAGGCCCAGTCGTGCAGCAGTTCGCGCAGTTGCTGGCGGGCCGCGGCCACCCGCTCCGGCTCGGTCTGCGCCACCGCCAGCGCCGTGCGGCGGACGGGGGGCTGGACGGTGACCGCGTCGGGGCTGCCCTCCGACGGCCGGCACAGCAGCAGGACCGCTATGTCGTCCTCGCGCCGGTCGGCGAGCGGGCCGGTGGTGTGGTGGGAGGAGGGCCCGTGCACCCCCTGCACCAGCCCGTCGGCGAGTTCCTCGAGGTCGCCCTTGTGCTGCTCGAGGATCGTGCGGATGCGCCGCCAGCCGGTCTCAAGGTCGTGGCCGCCGGTCTCGATCAGGCCGTCGGTGCAGAGCAACATGATCTCGTCGGGTTCGAGGAGGATGCGGCTGGTGGGGTAGTCGGCGTCCGGGTCGATGCCCAGCGGCAGGCCGCCCTCCGTCGGCCGGGTCAGCACCGTGCCGTCCGCCATCCGGATCGCCGGATCGGGGTGGCCGGCGCGGGCGATCTCCAGGACTCCGGTGGCGGGGTCCACCTCGACGTACAGGCAGGTCGCGAAGCGCAGGTCGGCGGCCTCACCGCCCATGCCGTGCAGGAAACGCGACGCGCGGGAGAGCACCGCGTCGGGGCGGTGGCCCTCGCTGGCGTAGGCGCGCAGCGCTATGCGCAGCTGCGCCATCAGCCCGGCCGCCCGTACGTCGTGGCCCTGGACGTCGCCGATGACGAGGGCGAAGCGGCGGTTGCCGTCCCTGGTCCGGGAGGTCCCGCCGGGCAGCGGGATCATGTCGTACCAGTCACCGCCGACCTGGAGGCCGCCGCCGGTGGGGACGTAGCGGGCGGCGACGCGCATGCCGGGTATCTGCGGGCCGAGGGTCGGCAGCATGGAGCGCTGCAGGTCGTCGGTCAGGGCCCGCTCGGTCTCGGCGGCCCCGGCGCGGCTGAGTGCCTGGGCGAGCATGCGGGCCACCGTCGCCAGCACGGCCCGTTCGTCGGGGGTGAAGGCGACCGGGTAGGAGAAGACCGCCAGCCAGGTGCCCATGGTGCGGCCCCCCGCGGTCAGCGGCAGGTAGGCCCAGGAGCGGCGGCCGTAGTGCGCGGCCAGCGGCCAGGTGACCCGGTAGCGGGACCTGTACTGCTCGGGCGTGGAGAGGTAGATGGCACGGCCGGTGCGGACCACCTCGGCAGCCGGGTAGTCGGTCTCCAGCGGCATCTGTGTGAAGGGGGGTTCCGCGCTGAGTTCCGGCCCGTGGTGGCCGATGACCTTGAGCTGGTCGCCCTGCACGCCGAACACCGCGAGTTCGGCCGGCGAGAAGCCCGGCATCGACAGGCCCGCCGCGACCCGCAGCACCTCCTCCGTGGACCGTGCCTCGGCCAGCGCCCGGCCCGCGTCCAGCAGGAAGGCCTCACGGGAGCGCCGCCAGTCGCCGGTGACCGCGCTGCGCCCGGCGGGCGTGCCCGGGGTGGGCTCGGTGACCTCCTGAAGGGTGCCGATCAGCCGGAAGGAGCGCGTCCGCCGGTCGTAGGTCGGCTTGGAGCGGGAGCGGACCACGCGGATGATCCGGCCGTGCTCGTCCATGATCCGGATACGCACCTCGGCGAGGGTCTGCTCGGAGACGGCGAGGGCGACCACGCCGGTGATCTCGTTCCAGTCGACGGGGTGCAGACGGGCCCGGGCCTGGGCCTGCGTGAGCGTGGTCGTCTCGGCGGGCAGCCCGAGCAGCCGAGCGGCCTCGGCGTCGACGGTGACCAACTCGGTGGCGGTGTCCCAGTGCCACAGGCCGGTCGCGAGGGCGGTGAGGACGTCCCCCACGGCGGGCAGGGGCTCGCCAGTGCGCATTGACCCACTTTATGGAGAAGCGATCGGAAAGTGCCACTGATCGTCTCGTTTCCGGTCGTGGGAAGGCGATCTCGGTGTCCCCGGTAGGCTTGGCAGGAGTTTCACGTGAAACATGCCCCCGATCCGCGAAGGCTGGATGAACGACGATGCATCGGTACAGGTCCCACACCTGCGGCGAGCTCCGCGCCTCTGACGTCGGCACCGACGTCCGGCTGAGTGGCTGGCTGCACAATCGGCGCGACCTGGGCGGCATCCTCTTCATCGATCTGCGGGACCACTACGGCATCACGCAGCTCGTGGCGCGCCCCGGGACGCCCGCGTACGAGGCACTCGACAAGCTCTCCAAGGAGACCGTCGTCCGCGTCGACGGCAAGGTCGTCTCCCGCGGCACCGAGAACGTCAACGCCGACCTGCCGACCGGTGAGGTCGAGGTCGAGGTCGGCGAGGTGGAGGTGCTGGGCGCGGCCGCCCCGCTCCCCTTCACGATCAACACCGAGGACGGCGTCAACGAGGAGCGGCGCCTGGAGTACCGCTTCCTGGACCTGCGCCGCGAGCGCATGCACCGCAACATCATGCTGCGCACGGCGGTCATCTCGGCCATGCGGCACAAGATGACGGCGATGGGCTTCAACGAGATGGCGACGCCCATCCTGTCCGCCACCTCGCCCGAGGGCGCCCGCGACTTCGTCGTTCCCTCCCGCCTCAACCCGGGCAAGTTCTACGCCCTCCCGCAGGCCCCGCAGCAGTTCAAGCAGCTGCTGATGATCTCCGGCTTCGACCGCTACTTCCAGATCGCGCCCTGCTTCCGCGACGAGGACGCCCGCGCCGACCGCTCGCCGGGCGAGTTCTACCAGCTCGACATCGAGATGTCCTTCGTCGAGCAGGAAGACATCTTCCAGCCGGTCGAGAAGCTGATGACCGAGCTGTTCGAGGAGTTCGGCGACGGCCGGCACGTGACGTCCCCGTTCCCGCGGATCCCGTTCCGCGAGGCGATGCTGAAGTACGGCTCCGACAAGCCGGACCTGCGCGCCAAGCTGGAGCTCGTCGACATCACCGACGTCTTCGAGGGCTCGGAGTTCAAGGCGTTCGCGGGCAAGCACGTGCGCGCGCTGCCGGTGCCGGACGTGTCGTCGCAGCCCCGCAAGTTCTTCGACCAGCTCGGCGAGTTCGCCGTCTCGCTGGGCGCCAAGGGCCTGGCCTGGGTGCGCGTGGCCGAGGACGGCTCGCTGACCGGCCCGATCGCGAAGTTCCTCACCGAGGAGAACGTCGCCGAGCTGACCAAGCGCCTGTCGCTGGTGGCCGGGCACGCGGTGTTCTTCGGCGCGGGCGAGTTCGACGAGGTCTCCAAGGTCATGGGCGCGGTGCGGGTCGAGGCCGCCCGGCGCGCCGGCCACTTCGAGGAGGGCGTCTTCCGGTTCTGCTGGATCGTCGACTTCCCGATGTACGAGAAGGACGAGGAAACCGGGAAGATCGACTTCTCGCACAACCCCTTCTCGATGCCGCAGGGCGGCCTGGAGGCGCTGGAGACCCAGGACCCGCTGGACATCCTCGGCTGGCAGTACGACATCGTCTGCAACGGCGTCGAGCTGTCCTCCGGCGCGATCCGGAACCACGAGCCGGAGATCATGCTGAAGGCGTTCGAGATCGCCGGCTACGACCGGGAGACCGTCGAGGAGAAGTTCGCCGGCATGCTGCGCGCCTTCCGCTTCGGCGCCCCGCCGCACGGTGGCATCGCGCCCGGCGTCGACCGCATCGTCATGCTGCTGGCCGACGAGCCGAACATCCGCGAGACCATCGCCTTCCCGCTCAACGGCAACGCCCAGGACCTGATGATGGGCGCGCCGACGGAGCTGGAGGAGGCGCGGCTGAGGGAGCTGCACCTCCAGGTGCGCAAGCCGCAGCCGAAGTAGGCGGAGCGGGCCGCAGCAGCCGATGCGGGCGAAGTAGCCGCAGCGGGCACAGGCGGGCAGGAAGGGCTCGGAACCGGCGTCGGTTCCGAGCCCTTCCGCGTGCGGGACGGCCGGGGGCGGGGAGGATCTCGCCCGGTCGCGGTTCAGGCGCGTCGGTTCGGGCATGCCGGTCGAGGCCCGCCGGTTGAGGCCCGCCGGTTCAGGCGCGCCGGTCAAGGCCCGCCGGTCGAGGCGTGCCGGTTCAGGCGTTCTGCTTCGCGTCGATCTCGGCGATGAGGGCCTCGACGCGGGTCCTGATCTCGTCGCGGATGGGGCGGACGGCCTCGACGCCCTTGCCCGCCGGGTCCTCCAGCGGCCAGTCGAGGTACTTCTTGCCGGGGAAGACGGGGCAGGCGTCGCCGCAGCCCATGGTGATGACGTAGTCGGACGCCTGGACGGCCTCGGTGGTCAGGACCTTCGGCCTGGCCGCGGAGATGTCGACGCCGGCCTCCAGCATGGCCGCCACCGCGGCCGGGTTGACCTGGTCGCCGGGGACGGAACCGGCGGACCGCACCTCGATGCGGTCGCCCGCGAGGTGGTGGAGAAATCCGGCGGCCATCTGGGAGCGCCCGGCGTTGTGGACGCAGACGAACAGCACGGAGGCGAGCGGGCTGGAGGACATCGGCTCTTTCCTTCGTCGGTGGGGCGGGCGGTCGTGGATCCTCACGGATGCAGACGGGTTCAGACGGATACGGATGGGCTCCGACGGGCTGACGGATCAGTCCTGGCTGGCATCAGTCTGAAGTGATGTGACAGTATCAGTGCATGATGTCGTCAGCCGACGCTGATCTGATCCGGGTGCTGGCCGACCCGCTCAGGCTGCGGATCGTGACCCTGCTGGCCCGCGAGACGCTGTGCACCACCCACCTGGTGGAGGAGACCGGCGCACGGCAGACCAACCTCTCCAACCATCTGAGGGTGCTGCGCGAGGCGGGCGTCGTGGATACCGAACCGTGCGGCCGGTACACCTACTACCAGCTGCGTCCGGACGTCATCGACCGGCTGGCCGGGCAGTTCGCCGGCCTGGCCGCGTCCGCCCGCAAAGCCGCCGGGATCAAGAGGGCCTGCCCGTGACCAGCCCCGGAACCAGCCCCGGAACCACGCCACCCGGGGATTCCTCGGTCGTCGCGAAGCTGTCGACGCTCGACCGCTTCCTCGCCGTGTGGATCCTGGCCGCCATGGCCGCCGGCCTGGGCCTGGGCCGGGCGATCCCCGGCCTGAACGACGCCCTCGCCAGGGTGGAGATCGGCGGGGTCTCGCTGCCGATCGCCCTCGGCCTGCTGGTCATGATGTACCCGGTCCTGGCCAAGGTCCGCTACGACAGGCTCGACGCGGTCACCGGCGACCGCCGGCTCATGGTGCCGTCGCTGGTCGTCAACTGGATCGTCGGCCCGGCGGTCATGTTCGCGCTGGCGTGGATCTTCCTGCCGGACCTGCCCGAGTACCGCACCGGCCTGATCATCGTCGGGCTCGCCCGCTGCATCGCCATGGTCATCATCTGGAACGACCTCGCGTGCGGGGACCGCGAGGCCGCCGCCGTCCTCGTCGCCCTCAACTCCGTCTTCCAGGTCCTCGCGTTCGGGCTGCTCGGCTGGTTCTACCTCGACCTGCTGCCCGGGTGGCTGGGCCTGGGCGACGGCGAGCGCCTGGACATCTCCATGGGGAAGATCGCGCTGAACGTCGTCATCTTCCTCGGCATCCCGCTGGTGGCCGGCTTCCTCACCCGCCGCCTCGGCGAGCGCAGGCTGGGCCGGGAGGCGTACGAGAGCGGGTTCCTGCCGAAGATCGGCCCGTGGGCGCTGTACGGCCTGCTGTTCACGATCGTGATCCTGTTCGCCCTCCAGGGGAAGACGATCACCTCCCAGCCCCTGGACGTGGCCCGCATCGCGCTGCCGCTGCTGGCCTACTTCGCCATCATGTGGTTCGGCACCTTCGCCCTGGGCAAGGCGCTCGGCCTCCCCTACGACCGCACCGCCACCCTCGCCTTCACCGCCGCCGGCAACAACTTCGAGCTGGCCATCGCGGTCGCGATCGCCACCTTCGGCGTCACCTCGGGACAGGCCCTCTCCGGTGTGGTCGGGCCGCTGATCGAGGTCCCGGTGCTGGTGGCGCTGGTGTACGTCTCCCTGGCCTGGCGGCGGAGGTTCAGCGCGGACCGGCGGACCGGGCCGGGGCCGGAGCAGGGGCCGACATCGGCGTCCGCGTCCGCGTCGCGGGAGAGCTGACACCGGTCAGCAGCCTGCCCATGGCGGCCAGCACGGACGGCTCGACGCGGTAGTACACCCAGGTGCCGCGCCGCTGCGAGCTGAGCAGCCCGGCCTCCTTCAGCTTCTTCAGGTGGTGCGACACCGTCGGCTGGGACACGCCGACGTCGGAGATGTCGCACACGCACGCCTCGCCGCCGTCGTGCGAGGCCACCGCGGAGAACAGCCGCAGCCGCACCGGGTCGCCGAGCGCCTTGAACATCCGCGCGGCCGTCTCCGCCTCCTCCGCGGTGAACGGGCGCTCGGTGAGCGGCGGGCAGCAGGGTTCCACGGCCTCGCCGGGGCCGGGTCCCGGCAGCGGCAGCACCTCAGCGTTCGACATGCGTCTATGTTGACATACGTCGAACCAGCGGGCTCCTCCTGCGGGACAGGCTGCCGCGGGCCTGCTTCTTGCTCCGCTGCCGGCTCCGGTCCGGCCGGGGGCCGCCGCGTCACGCGTCCGGCATCACAGGGATTCGTCGCCGACCTTCCCCTTGGCCTCGTCGTAACCGGCCTTGGCGGGCGCCTCGGCCGGTGCGTAGATCACGCGGATCACACCGGTCGGGAACGTCTCGGTCGCCGTCACGCGCAGGTGGTACGGCGCGTCGCCCTCATCGAACAGCTTGCGGCCCTTGCGCGCCGCCACCGGGTGCACCAGCAGGCGCAGTTCGTCGATCAGCCCTGCGGCCAGGAGTTGCTGCACGACCGAGAGCGACCCGGGGACGAGGATGCCCCGGACGCCGGTGTCGTCCTTCAGTGCGGCGACGGCGTCGACGAGGTCGCCCTTGATCAGCTCGGAGTTGCGCCAGGTGAACTCCTGCGGCCGGCGCGAGACGACCACCTTGCGCGTGTCCCCGAGCTGCTTCGCGAACGGTGCGTCCTCCCCGCCCGCGGCCTCGCGGCCGGGCCAGGCGCCGGCGAAGCTGTCGTAGGTCTCGCGGCCGATGAGCAGCACGTCAGAGGTTTCGTAGTCCTCGGTGACGGCGCGGCCCATGTCCTCGTCGAAGTAGGGGAAGTGCCAGTCCGGGTCGATCTCGGCCACGCCGTCGGCCGAGATGAACAGGGTGGAGATGACCTTCGCCATGTGATGACTCCTTCGCTTCGAGTGGTGTCAGCAGGTAGACCGGTGCACCGCGCCGAACTCATCGGGCCGGCGGGGCGAGATGCTCCGGGGAGAGGGGCGGGATTCGTCCCGCTGCCCACGATCTACTGGCGGCTGGTGCCTGAGCCAGGACATCGGGGCCGGAAAACGGCGTGTCGGGGCCCTGGATTCGATGAATGTCTATGTTGACGCTTGTCGAATCAGGTGCCATGCTGGCCGCTCAAGCCATCGACGCATGTCGAAGCAAAGGGGAATTCTCGTGGCCGTGTCCATCAGCAACGTCTCCGGCACCGACCGGCTGCCCGTCGTGGTCGTCGGAGCCGGCCCGGTCGGACTGGCCGCCGCCGCCCGTCTCCTCGAGCGTGGCATCGAGCCGCTGGTCCTGGAGGCCGGACCGTCCGCCGGCACCGCCGTACGCGACTGGGCACACGTACGGCTGTTCTCCCCCTGGGCCGAGGTGACCGACCCCGCCGCCGAGAAGCTCCTCGCCCCCACCGGCTGGGTCCGCCCCGACTCCACCGCGTACCCGACCGGCGGCGACTGGGCGCGGCAGTACCTGCAGCCGCTCGCCGACGCCCTGGGCGACCGGGTCCGCTACGGCGCCACGGTCACCGGCGTCGCCCGCGCCGGCCGGGACCGCGTCGTCGACTCCGGCCGCGACGAGCAGCCGTTCACCGTGCACCTCCGCACCGCGGACGGCGGCGAGGAGCGGATCGCCGCGCGCGCCGTCGTCGACGCCTCCGGCACCTGGTCCACGCCCGGCCCGATGGGCGGCGACGGCCTGCCCGCGCTCGGTGAGGCGGCGGCCGCCGACCGGATCTCCCACCGCATCCCCGACCTCGCCGACCCGGCCGTCCGCGCCCGGTACGCGGGCCGCCGCACCGCCGTCGTCGGCTCTGGCGCCTCCGCCTTCACCGCGCTGGCCCAGCTCGCCGACCTGGCCGAGCGGACGGAGGGCACGCACGCGGTGTGGATCCTGCGCCGGGGCATCGGCACGGACACCTACGGCGGCGGCGAGGCCGACCAGCTCCCCGCGCGCGGCGCGCTGGGCCTGCGGGCCAAGGCCGCCGTGGAGAACGGGCACGCGAGCGCGGTCACCGGCTTCCGCACCGCGGCCGTGGAGCGCGCCGACGCCGGCGGCCTGGTCCTGGTGTCCGAGGACGGCCGCCGCCTCGACCCCGTCGACGAGGTGATCGTCCTGACCGGCTTCCGCCCGGACCTGTCCTTCCTGACCGAGATCCGCCTGCGCCTCGACGAGCGGCTCCAGGCCCCGGCCGCGCTGGCCCCGCTCATCGACCCGAACGTGCACTCCTGCGGCACGGTCTACCCGCACGGCGTGAACGAGCTCTCCCACCCCGAACACGGCGTCTACCTGGTCGGCATGAAGTCCTACGGCCGTGCCCCGACGTTCCTCGCCCTCACCGGCTACGAGCAGGTCCGCTCCGTCGCCGCCGCGATCGCCGGGGACCGGGAGGCCGCCGAGCGCGTCGAACTGGTCCTCCCGGAGACGGGGGTGTGCGGCGGCGCCGGCCTGTTCGACGAGCCGGACAGCGCCGAGGGGTCCGGCGGCTGCTGCGCCGCCCCCGCCACCCTCCAGATCGGCACCGGCATCCCGGCCGACCCCTCCGGCGCCGCCTCCGGCGGCTGCTGAAACCACCTGCCTGCCCGCCCGCCCGGCCGTTGCCTGCCCGCCTCACCGCGTTCGCACAGCGAGCGCGAGGCCGCCGCGCAGCGGCCCGGCGTGTCATGGGGGAGTGACATCGTTCGGTCCCCCGGCGTTCGGTCTCCCGGCGTTCGGTCTCCCGGCGTTCGGTCCCCCGGCGTTCGGTCTCCCGGCGTTCGGTCCCCCGGGGTTCAGTCCCCCGGCGTTCAGTCGTCCGGCTCGTCCGGGGACGCGCCCTCCTCCAGCAGCCGCTCGGCGATGTCCGTGGACCAGGCCAGTGCCCAGCCGCGCAGCTCCGTGATCTCCTCCTCGGCCAGGCCGTACGCCGTGAACGCCGAGTCCGGGTAGTAGTCCCCGCCCTCCAGCCGGGCCCGCAGGGTGGGCAGGTCGAAGTCGTCCCGGGCGTGGCGGCGGCCCAGTTCCTCCAGGCCGGGGTGGGTGAAGCGGGCGGCGGCCGCCCTCGCGTCGATCAGGTCGACGGCCAGCCCCCGGTCGTACAGGGCCCGGATCTTGGTGCCGACCGCGTCCTCCAGGCAGAGCGCCGGGCCGTACGCCGTCAGGACGGGCGGGCCCCAGAAGGTCTCCTTGTGCAGGGCGAGCGCCAGCGGGGAGGCGGGACCGCCGGCCCGCGGTCCCGTCACCGACAGGCGGGCGGAGAGGGGGTCGGTGTCCTGGACGGTGACCTCGCGGCCCCGGGCGGACAGCGCCTCGGCGAGCGCGCCCGCGATGCGGTCCATCGGCTCGGTGCTCTCCGTCGCCAGGTCGACGTTCGCGTGCGGGCGCTGGAGCAGTCCGTGCGCCTGGAGGCAGTAGCCGCCGGCCAGGGCGAGCGGGGCGGGCACGTGCGGGGCGTGCGGCATGTCCCTTACATGCGCCGCATCCGGCACGTTCACGGCGAAGACGTCGGCGAGGAGACGCAGGTGCGGTTCGGTGAGGTTCGGCAGGTTCACTCGGCGGCCTGAGGGCGGGGGCTGGGGCTGGGCTGGGGCTGGTGCGGGGCGGACACGGAAGGTGGAGCCTAGCGGGCGATGCGGGGCGGCCGGGGACGACATTCCCGAACGGCCGGCGGGGACGTCACCCGAACCCCCTCGGCGAGCGTCCGGAAAGACTTCCCGGGGCACGACAACCTTCCTCCCCCCGGCGACCACTGACGGGTCGTAAGCCCCCTCACCGGAGCACGCCCGCGGAGCCGGGGACGGACGGAACACGACCGTCCCCGGCTCCGCCGCCCCGGACGCCACCACCCCAGCACGTGAAGTACCAGCACGTAAGGAATCCCCCCGTGGCAAAGCCCCCGCAGCGTCCCTCGCACCGCCGCTCCCTCCGCAGGCGGCGCCTGGCCACCCTCCGCGCCACCCTCGAAGCCGGCTCCCACGGCCGAGCAGGCTGAGGGGGCATGACGGTGAGGTCGGTCACGGAGAGCAATCCATGCGGGCTGACTTGGGCCATCCCGTGACGGCGGCACCAAGTGCAGGTTCTCCAGTCCCGGACGGAAGCCGGCCCACCCCGGGTCACGCTAGTACTTCGCCGTCCTGCCCGAGGTACGAGGGCAGGGCCTGGGCCGCGTCCTGTGGCGGGCCGCGATGCACTGGGGCCAGTCCCAAGGCGCCGTCCACCAACTTCTCCAGACCGAGGTCGGCGGCCCGTCCGACAGGCTGTGCCAAGCCGAAGGGCTGACTTCCCTCGGCTTCATCCACACCACACCGGCGTAGCCGCTTCAGCACCTCTGTTGGCCATGCGTCCCGAATGCTGAGTGAGCCTGCGCCTGGCAGACTCTGCCAGGCGCAGGCGAGAGTGAGGCACTCATCGCCAACATGATCAAGGTAGAGCCATTGGTGGGTTGATCGTCACTTTCCGTAAGGAAGAAGCGGCTGTGGTCGGTGCGGTATCCGTACTCGGCCCATTCGGCCACGTCGGAGGAGAGCGATGATTCGGAACCTGCGGATCCATGGATTGACTGATCTCGATCGGCGGGCAGTGGAATGGGGGGTTCCCCCGGTGGGTGAGAAATCGGGAAGCGCAGATCTACCTCAAATGGGAAACCCCAAGCGGTAGTTCGCTCTAGTCTGATCCATCCGCCAACCAGCAGAATCGAGGTTGCCGCATGCCTGTCGGCCCCGAAGTCACGGCCCTGACGCGGTCGGTCGGGGGCGTTCTCCGGGCGGTCTCGGAGCGCGCCACACGCTCGCCGGAGTGGCCGAACCTGCACGAGTCGTTGATGGAACTGCACGAGATCCTCAATGACTGGTGCGACGCGGCCACTCGAACCAATCGGGCTCTTCGGGAGATCGGAACGGGTGCGCAGTCCAGACGGGAGTTGAGGCAGCGCGCCAGTGTCGGCAATGGAGGGGGCGGCACCTACACCGTTTTCACGCTCAAGCTCGGACGCGGTTACGTGCAGAAGGCTCATCGGGAGATCGAGTCGATCATGCGGCCCGCGGCGCCCTTGATGCAGCGTTGGAGTGCCGACAAGCGACGACGGGCGGCCAGGCGCTCACTCCGCGGCATGATGACCATCTACTGTGCCGAACTGCTGCTGGAGTTCGAGCTGGCGGTCGAAGCGCGAACGGAATGGATCGGCAGGTATCGCGAGTTCGTCGACCATGCCCTCACGTGCACAGAGGTGAATCCGGAACGCCTTCGTGTCCTGCGACAAGAGACTGAGGACACCACTGCCGCGCTGGTCACCATCCGGGATCAATTGAGAGAATTGATCAAGGAGCGATACCCGATGGGTGACGTGCACGGGGGGAACATTCTTCGAAGCCAGCCCTAGCGGTCGTTGACGGTGTGGGGGTGCAGGGCCGTGTCTACGGATCGAGCGGAAGGGATGTCTGTTCCGCCGCCGGGCCGAGGTAGGTGTATTCGGTCGACCGTGCGATGCCCATGGAGTCCAGTTGCTGGCGGAAGCGGACCCTGAAGTGGACGTTGTCGCCAAGACCGGGGCGCATGCGCAGCAGTTCCTCGGGGTCCTCGAAACGGACGTCGTAGGCGGGCGCGTTCTTGGCCGTGCCCGTCTTCACCTTGACGAGGCCGCTTTCCCGCAGTTCCGTGATGCGGCCGGAGATGATGATCTCCTGATCGCGGTCTTTGGTCTCCCGAAGCCGTCTCACATAGCTCCGGCCCCGCTCGGTCAGTCGTGCGCGACGCATGTGGCCGTCGGCGCCGTACCAGGTCACACCCAGGTCCAGCTCGTACCGGCCCAGTGCCCGGGACACTGCTTCGACCGCGTCGAAGATCCGTGCCCATTCGCGGACGTCACGTTCCGACTCCAGGGCGTCGAGCAGCGTGGTGAGGGTGCCGAGGCCGGTGGAAGCGGCGGAGGTGGCGGGTGCGTCGAGAGCGCCGGATTCGGCGGCTTCGGCGGGCACGGCGACCGGGCGGGCGTGCACCACCGTGCTGCCCGCCGAGATACCGGTGAGTTCCAGATGTACCGGAGTGCCCGCGGCGACCGAGACCAGGTGCTCGACGGGTTGCAGCAGCGCATCGCCCCACTGGAAACGGAGAGCACCGCCCTCGGTGTCCGGTCCGGTCAGACGGAGTCGCAGCTCTTCGTCGAGCCGGGCGCCCGGGGCGTACTCCCGTGCCGCCGCCAGTCGGCTCGCGCGGTGCTC
The DNA here is from genome assembly GCF_035656535.1 of Streptomyces sp. H51. Lineage (NCBI taxonomy): Bacteria > Bacillati > Actinomycetota > Actinomycetes > Kitasatosporales > Streptomycetaceae > Streptomyces > Streptomyces sp. H51. Next base: position 183,012 of record NZ_JAYMHD010000087.1, on the reverse strand, counting down.
TGCCTCGATCTCCTCGTCGTCCCGGTCCTCGGTGCCCAATTGGTCAAGCAGGCGTGCGGCATGTTCGGCCGCGCCGGGATGGTCTCGAAGGAGCGCGCGCCTGCGCTCGCGCCAGCTGTCGCCGGTCACAGTCGCACCTCCAGGTATCCGCGTGCCGGGATGGCACTCTCTTCGGACGGTGAGCGGTCCTTCCCGTCTGACAACCTGCAGCGCTGCCACCAGTCGTCCCACACACCCCGTTGCGTGAAGTATGTCCGCTCTTCGGGCGTGAAGCGCTCCGGCTCGAAGATATGGGCAACCGGCTGGTACCCGATACGGAGGGGCGAGACGCCGAACTTCTCCCTCATCTGTCCCGGCTCTGGAACGCGGTCGTCAGCCACTTGGAGCCGGGTCTACCGCGTACCGCACGTTCGGCCCGGGTGTCGATCAGAAGCGTCGCGTCGATGTTCCGGGGGTCGGTCTTCGTGCTGACGAAACTGCCACCGAGCCAGATCCGGTGGATGAGCGGGAGTCCGGCAAGGACGTCTGTGTACGCGTCCTCCAGAGCGAGGAAACGATCGAGATAGTCGTGCAGGCCGTCCCACAGCGCTGTGCGTGTGTCGGAGTCCTGGAACTCCGGCGCGCTGACCAGCATGGCCTCCGCTTCGTCGAGGGAGACGGAGTACCGGCCCAGGGGGAGGAATCCGTTGGCCGCGAAGGTGGGTGGCACGTCAGGTCCTGTCGGGTGTCGGGGAACGTCGGCACAGCGGTCGGGGCAGGGCATTACCGGTCATCCTGCCGGGGCGTCCTCGGAGGCGCCGACAGTTCCGGGAACTGCGCCGTTGACGCGCACTCCCGGCAGTGGTGTGGGTCGGGGCCTCGGTAGCCGCGGTCGCAGGAGTCGCAGTTGCGGAGCGGGTGCCGGACGGGCGGGGTCGGGTCGGGGAGGCGGAGCGGCGGCAGCGGTGGGAGCTGGGCGGTGAGGCGGTGGGCCAGGAAGGCGGCCGGGCGGCGCAGCGGTTCCGCCGGAAGGTCGTCGGTCAGGGCGTGGCGTACGGCGGTGGGGGTGAGGTCCCGTTCCAGCCAGGCGACGACGCCGGGCGCGAGGTGCTCGGCATCGGTGGCGGAGAGCAGCAGGCGGGGGTCCTTGCGGCGCAGGCCGGCGAGGATCTCGGTGGCTGTCTGGAGGAGGGTGGGGGAGCTGTACGCGGGCTTCGGGACGGCGGGGAGGGCGCGGCGGCGTGGGGGTTCCTGCTGCGGGGCGGTGGCCGCGCGGCGGGCCGGGGGCTTCGGCGGTGCCGTCTCGGACGCGCCGCGGTCGTGGTCGCGGTGGCGGCCGGGCTGGTTGCAGGAGACGGTGCGGGTGACGATCCGGCCGGTCGGGGTGCGTTCGCGGGTACGGCTCAGGTAGCCGTGGTCCTCCAGCTCGCTCAGGGCGTCGGCGATCCGGGTCCGGCCCTCGGGGAAGCGGTCGGCGAGGGTCTTGATGTCGACGGGGGTGCCGGCGGGGACCGACTGAATGTACACCGCCAGCCCGATGGCGAGCGCCGACAGCTCGGGGTGCTGGGCGAGGTGGTTGCCGATCACCGTGAAGCGGGTGGCGTGGCGGGTGTTGTCGTGGATGACCCCGCCGGGGTGCGCGTTCGTGTGCGTGCGCCGAGTCCGCCGGAGGGGGTGGTTTTTGCCGCCGTTACGGGACTGGGCGCGCGGGGGCGCGCTAGTGTTTTGGGTGTCCATCGGGAAGGTTCCGTCTTCCTTGGTGGTCAGGCCCTCGCACTGGGATGCCAGTCCCGGCGAGGGCCGTTGCATATCTGGAGTTGTGCCGTGCCACTCGGGGCCGTGTGGTGTTGCGCTGAGCGTAAGGCAGACAACCAGGGACGAATCCAGCCCAGTTGGTGATGTTCACTCGTGGGAGTGAGCGTCCGCTGCGGGCGGGAGGGGCGGGGCTTGGTGCGGTTCTTTTCCTCTCCTGGTCCTTGGGAAAGACCGCCTGCGGCACCGGAGTGCACGCGGTCGGGTTCCGGTGCGGGTGCCGCTGCCGTGGGTGGATTTTCGCTGTTCAGCGACCGAGCACGGCCGTGCATGCTTACCGTGAGCAGTGACAGTGCTGACACGCAGGGTGACTGAACCTGCGTGTGGAGGTGCTGCGGCACGGCGGTACGACGGAAGGTGCGGGATGTCGGTCGACGGAGAGGTGCGGCAGCTCACGGGTGAGGTGGAGGAGCCGGGGTGGGAGGTCGATCCGGACGATGAGTGGGGAGTGGCAGTACTGGCCACGGTGGGGCGGCAGTTGAGACTGCGGCGGGAGGCCGTGGGCATGCGTGCCGCCGACTTCGCGGCGGCGATCGGGTATGGAGAGGACCTGGTCTACAAGGTCGAGAGCGGGAAGCGGATCCCCCGGCAGGAGTACTTGCGCGAAGCCGACGAGGTGCTGGGCGCGGGCGGGCTCATCGCGGCGGCCTGGGAGGACGTGAAGAAGGTCCGGTATCCGAAAAGGGTTCGGGAACTGGGGAAGCTGGAGGCCCAGGCGGTTGAGATTGCGCTGTACAGCAACCACAACATTCACGGCCTGTTGCAGACCGAGGAGCATATGCGGGCGCTCTTCGACGCGTGGCTTCCCAGCTACTCGGACGAGGAGACGGAACGTATGGTGGCCGCTCGGATGGCCCGCCGTGCGATCTTCGAACGGTCACCGGCACCGACTCTCAGCTTTGTCCAGGAAGAGGTGACTCTGCGCCGCCCGGTCGGGGGGAGAATGGTCTGGCGGCGGCAACTCGAACGTCTCCTGGAACTCGGGCAGTTGCGGAACGTCTCGATCCAGGTGATGCCGACCGACTGCGAGGATCACTTCGGCACGGGCGGGTTGATCGAGGTGCTCAAGTTTCCGGACGGCACGGCGGTCGGGCGCTCGGAAGGGGCGTTCAACTGCCGCCCGGTGTCCGAGCCGAAGCAGCTCAGGATCCTCGAACTGCGCTATGGCATGATCCGGGCGCAGGCTCTCACGCCCCGAGAGTCGCGGGCTTTCATCGAGCAGATGCTGGGAGAGACATGATGGGCACCTCCACTCGGCGCGACGCTTCCGGACTGATCTGGTTCAAGAGCAGCTACAGCAGCAGCGGTGACGGCAACGACTGCGTCGAGTGTGCCGTCACCCCCGGCACCGTGCACGTCCGCGACTCAAAGAACATAGGCGGCGCGCAACTCGCGCTCACCCGCGATGCTTGGGCGGAGTTCGTGGCCCACGCGTCGGCAAGCTGAACGGCCCCACGCGTCGCTCTCCAAGTCGGAGTGAACAGTTCCTCCGACGTGCTCACCGTGACGGCGCGGCCCGGAAACGGGTGGTTTCCGGGCCGCTGTTGCTGTGCGGGAAGGGTGTGCCTGGCTGCTGTTACTGGTCCTCGCCGCCGAAGCGCTCCTTGTACGTCTCCAGGTCCTCGTCCGTCAGCTTGGCGAACAGGACCGGCGGGACGGTGAAGGCGGTGCCGGCCGGGACGGAGGTGAGGGCCTTCGCCTCGTCACGGGTGACCCAGCTCGCGGTGTCGTCCGCCAGGGAGAACACCTCGCGCATGGCCTTCGACGTCGTCGGGACGATGGGCTCGGAGACCACCGAGTAGAGGTGGATGAGGTTCATCGCCGTGCGGAGGGTGAGGGCGGCGCCGTCCTTGTTCGTCTTGATCTCCAGCCAGGGGGCCTTCTCCTCGAGGTAGGAGTTGCCCGCGGACCACAGGGCGCGCAGCGCGGCCGCCGCCTTGCGGAACTGGAGCGCCTCCATGTGCTCCTCGTACTCGGCGAGGAGGCGAGTGATCTCCTCGCCCAGCTTCGCCTCGGCCTCGCCCGGCTCGCCGCCCGCCGGGACCTCCTCGCCGAAGCGCTTCTTCGAGAAGGACAGCACGCGGTTGACGAAGTTGCCGAGCGTGTCGGCCAGGTCCTTGTTCACCGTGGCGGTGAAGTGCTCCCAGGTGAAGGACGAGTCGTCCGACTCGGGGGCGTTGGCGATCAGGAAGTAGCGCCAGTAGTCGGCGGGCAGGATGTCCAGCGCCTGGTCGGTGAAGACGCCGCGCTTCTGCGAGGTGGAGAACTTGCCGCCGTAGTACGTCAGCCAGTTGAACGCCTTGACGTAGTCGACCTTCTTCCACGGCTCGCGGACCCCGAGCTCCGTGGCCGGGAACATCACCGTGTGGAAGGGGACGTTGTCCTTCGCCATGAACTCGGTGTAGCGGACCTCGGTGTCGACGTCGTACCACCAGGACCGGTAGTCGCGGTTCTCCGGGTCCTGGTCGGCCCACTCCTTCGTCGCGCCGATGTACTCGATCGGGGCGTCGAACCAGACGTAGAAGACCTTGCCCTCGGCGGCCAGCTCCGGCCAGGTGTCGGCCGGGACCGGGACGCCCCAGTCCAGGTCACGGGTGATCGCGCGGTCGTGCAGGCCCTCGTTCAGCCACTTGCGGGCGATGGACGCGGCGAGCTGCGGCCACTCCTCCTCGTGCGCGGCCACCCACTCCTCGACCTCGTGCTGGAGCTTGGACTGCAGCAGGAAGAGGTGCTTGGTCTCGCGGACCTCCAGGTCGGTGGAGCCGGAGATCGCGGAACGCGGGTTGATCAGGTCCGTCGGGTCCAGGACGCGCGTGCAGTTCTCGCACTGGTCGCCGCGGGCCTTGTCGTAGCCGCAGTGCGGGCAGGTGCCCTCCACGTAGCGGTCGGGGAGGAATCGGTTGTCGGCGGGCGAGTAGACCTGGCGGATCGCCCGCTCCTCGATGAAGCCGTTCTCGTTCAGGCGGCGGGCGAAGTGCTGGGTGATCTCCACGTTCTCGGGGCTGGAGCTGCGGCCGAAGTAGTCGAACGCCAGCGCGAAGCCGTCGTAGACCGCCTTCTGCGCGTCGTGCGCCTGCGCGCAGAACTCGTCGACCGGCAGGCCCTGCTCCTTCGCGGCCAGCTCCGCCGGGGTGCCGTGTTCGTCCGTCGCGCAGATGTACAGCACGTCGTGGCCGCGCTGGCGCAGATAACGGGAGTAGACGTCCGCCGGGAGCATGGACCCCACCATGTTGCCCAGGTGCTTGATCCCGTTGATGTACGGAAGGGCGCTGGTGATGAGGTGTCGAGCCATCGGGGGCTGCTCCCAGGTCGGGGTTTCGCGAACCTTGAAATCGTAGCCGACATGGGTGGGCCGCCCGCTTCCCGTTTTGCAGGGTGGGAAGGGGCGGCCGCGGTGGTCCCGGTGGGATCTTCGGCGGTGGCTACGGGCGCCAGGCCGCGAGGACTCCTTCGTACAGCTCGGCGTCCGTGAGCTCGCGCGGGGCCGGGCCCGCGTGGAAGAAGGACGCGTTGTCGGTCTTCAGTTTGCGGAGGTAGTCGAACGCCTTGTTGTCGTGCTCGCCGAAGGCGACGAAGGAGAAGAACACGGAGGGGTGGTTCTTCGCCGCGTCCGTGAGGGACTGGGTGGCGGGGGTCTTCGCGTCGGGGGCGCCGTCCGTCTGGAAGACGACCAGGGCCGGGGTCTGCGGGTCGGCGGCGTTCTCCCGGTGGTGGGTGACGACCGCCTCGACGGCCGCGTGGTAGCTGGTACGGCCCATGCGGCCGAGGCCCGCGTGCAGCTCGTCGATCTTGTTCTCGTGGTCGGCGAGCGTGACGTCGGCGGTGCCGTCCAGCTCCGTGGAGAAGAAGACGACGTGGACCTTGGTGCCGGGGCCGGCCGGGTCGAGATGGGCGGCGAGGGCGAGGGTCTGCTCGGCGAGGGCCTGCGCGGAGCCGTCCTTGTAGTACGGGCGCATCGACGCCGAGCGGTCGAGCACGAGGTACACGGAGGCGCGGGCACCGGCGAGACCCCGCGCGGCGAGAGCGTCGGTGGCGGCCCGGTAGGCGGAACCGAGCCCGACGGCTTCGGCGGCCTCGGTCTCGGCCTCGGTGCCTGCATCGGTCACGGCGTCGGCATTGGCCTCGGCCTCGGCATCGGCCTCGGGGGCAGCGCCGTCGGGTGCGGCGGCGGCCACGACCTCGGGCTCGGGGGCGGGCTCCGGCGCCGTCTCGGCCTCGGGGGCAGGGGCAGGGGCGGGGGCGGGCTCCGGCTCGGGCTGGGCTTCGGCTTCGGGGGTGGGCTCCGGGGCGGACTCAAGCTTGGGCTCGGCCTCGGCCTCGGGCTCGGCTACGGGAGCGGGGTCTGCGGGCTGCTCGGGCTCCGCGGCAGGCTCCGGCGCCTCGACGGCCTCGGGCTCGGAGGCCGTTTCACCGGCGGGCACGGGCACGGCCTCGGCCGCGGGCTCCGGTGCGTCGGAGGTCACCTCTGACTCGGGCTCGGGCTCGGCGGTCGCCTCGGTGGCCGGTTCGGGAGTCGCCTCGGGCTCCTCCTGCGGCGCCTCTGCCTCCGTCACCGTTTCGGTTTCCGGGGTCGGCTCCTCAGCGGTCGCCTGCGGCTCGGCCTGCGCCTCCGCCTCGGCGGCGGGCTCCGCGGTCTCTTCGGCGGCCGGTGTGACCTCGGGCTCTGCGGCGCGCTCGGGCTCCGCCACCGCTTCCTCGGCTGCCGTCTTGGGCTCCTCGGCGTCGGCTGCCGCCGTCGTTTCGGGCTCGGGGGTGGCCTCGGCGGCCGGTTCGGGAGTCGCCTCCGGCGCCTCCTCCGCCTCCGTCACCGTCTCCGCTTCCGGGGTGGGCTCCTCGGCCGTCGCCTGCGGCTCGGCCTCCGCCTCGGCCTCGGGCTTCTTCTCCGCCTCGGGCTCCGTGTCAACCGTCACCTTGGCCTCGTCGGCGGCCTCGGCCTCCTCGGCGGTAACGGCCTCCTCGGCGGTAACGGGCTCCTCCGCCGTCGGCTCGGTAGCCGGCTCCTCCACCGGGGCGGACTCCTCCGTCGCCGTCGGCTCGGCGGCCGGCTCCTCCGGGTGCGTCGGCTTGGGGACCGTCACGTTGTCGAAGGCCGCGGCCACCAGGTCGTGCTCATCCCCGGTGTCCGGGGTCGACGACGAGCGGGGCTCCGGGACGCGGGCCGAAGCCGAGGGCTGGGGCTCGGGGGACGGGGAGGGGACCGCCGGCTGCTCCGCCTGCTCCGCCTCCACCTGCGTCGATGCCGCCTCCGACGGCTGCGAAGAGGTACGGTCCGCACCCTCCGCCTCGGCCGCACGTTCCTTGCGTGATCGGCCGAAAGCGTTCCGCAGGAGAGTGAGAATGCCCATGTGCGCACCCCTTCGCGTAAGTTGTTGCCCGTCAATCCCTGGCCAGGACGGACACGTAAGGTTAGCCGCCCCGGAGGGCGATCTTGGGTAGGGGCGGGGACCTGTGCCGGGCTCCGTGTCAAGTGCGCCTCAGGTGTCGGGGACTTCACTCTTCGTTCATGTCGCGGCAGCCCTCCCGCACATACGCACCCCTAACGTCACGCTCACACCAAGGGCATGCAAGGGGAGAGCAAAGTGCGCAAGCTGCTGCCGATCGTCGGGACGCCGTCCGGCTCGCATCCGGGTGGGCGGTCCGCCCTGACCTGTCGTTTCCGGTGTGGTGACGCCTGTTTCCACGAGGTGCCCAACACCAGCTCCAACGAGTACGTCGGTGACGTCATCGCCGGTGCCATCGGCCGCCGCTCGATGATGCGGGCCGCCGCCGTCGTCACCGTGGCCGCCGCGGCCGGTACGGCCGGCCTCGCGGCCGCCCGTCCGGCCCAGGCCGCCGAGACGGCGGGCGCCGGCGCGGCGGGCGCGACGTCGCACCCGAGGCCGGCGTCCAAGGCGGCGCGCGGGCTGCGGTTCGCCCCCGTCGCCCCGAACACCGTCGACGCCGTCGTCACCCCGGACGGGTACGGCCAGAACGTCGTGATCCGCTGGGGCGAGCCCATCCTGCGCGGTGCCCCGGCCTTCGACCCCGACAACCAGACCGCCGCCGCGCAGGCCGGGCAGTTCGGTTACAACAACGACTTCCTCGCCCTGCTGCCGCTGCCCGGCGAGCACGGCCGGCAGCTCCTGGTCGCCAACCACGAGTACACCGACGAGATCCTGATGTTCCGCGGGTACGACCCGGCCAACCCGACCCGGCAGCAGGTCGAGGTGGCCTGGGCGGCGCACGGGCTGGCGGCCGTGGTCGTGGAGGAGGACCGGAAGACCGGCAAGCTCACCGCCGTGCCCCGGCACGCCCTGAACCGGCGCGTCACCGCCACCACCGAGTTCCGGCTGACCGGGCCCGCGGCCGGCAGCGACCTGCTGAAGACCTCCGCCGACCCGACGGGCACGAAGGTGCTCGGCACCCTTAACAACTGCTCCGGCGGCACCACCCCGTGGGGCACGACCCTGCACGGCGAGGAGAACTTCAACCAGTACTTCGCCAACGGCAGCCGCGCCACCGACAAGCGCTACGGCATCGGCACCGGCGCGACCGAGCGCAAGTGGGAGCGGTTCGACAAGCGGTTCGACGTCGCGCGGGAGCCGAACGAGGTGCACCGGTTCGGCTACGTGGTCGAGTTCGACCCGTACGACCCGACGTCCACGCCCCGCAAGCACACCGCGCTCGGACGGTTCAAGCACGAGGCGGCGACCGTGCGGCTGACGGCGGACGGCCGTCCGGTCGTCTACTCCGGCGACGACGAGCGGTTCGACTACTTCTACAAGTTCGTCGGCAGCAAGCGGATGAAGCACGGCTCCTCGCGGGCGGTGCGGGAGCACAACCTCTCGCTGCTCGACGAGGGCACCCTCTACGTCGCCCGGCTCACCGGCGACTCGCCCGCCGCCGAGATCGACGGCAGCGGCGCGCTGCCCTCGGACGGCGAGTTCGACGGCAGCGGCCAGTGGATCCCGCTGGCCACCGCGACCGCCGACGGCGCCGTCTCGCACGTCGAGGGCATGACCGCCGAGGAGGTCTTCGTCTTCACGCGGCTGGCCGGCGACAAGGTGGGCGCGACGAAGATGGACCGGCCGGAGGACATCCAGCCGTCCCCGCAGACCGGCAAGGTCTACGTCGTCCTCACCAACAACACCAAGCGCGGTGTCGGCAGCGAGGCCAAGGCCGACGAGGCCAACCCGCGCAACGCCAACAAGCACGGGCACATCCTGGAGCTGACCGAGCGCCGGAACCGGCCCGAGAGCACCGAGTTCGGCTGGTCGCTGTTCCTGGTCGCGGGCGACCCGGACGACCCGGCGACCTACTTCGCCGGGTTCCCGAAGGACGACGTCAGCCCCATCTCCTGCCCGGACAACGTGGCCTTCGACCCGCACGGCAACCTGTGGATCTCCACCGACGGCAACCAGCTCGGCTCGCACGACGGGCTGTTCGGCGTCGCCACCCGCGGTGAGCGGCGCGGTGAGCTGAAGCAGTTCCTGACCGTGCCGACGGGCGCGGAGACCTGCGGTCCGATCGTGCAGGACCGGCGCGTGCTGGTCGCCGTACAGCACCCGGGAGAGATCGACGGGGCGTCCGTGGAGAAGCCCGCCAGCACCTGGCCGGACGGTCCCGGCCGGATCGTCCGCCCGGCGGTCGTGGCGGTGTGGCGCGAGGACGGCCGCGACATCGGCGTCTGAGACCCGTCCGTCCGAGTCCCGCAGGGGCGCGCGCACCCCTGCGGGACCCCGTTTTCCAAGGGCCGGCTTTTCCAAGGGTCGGCTTTTCAAGGGTCAGCCGCGCCCGTGCAGCGCGATGTCCACGAGCAGGGCGCGGTGGTCGGTGCCGGCCAGGTCGAGGAAGCGGGCGGTGTTCGCGGAGAAGTCCCGCGACACCAGTACGTGGTCGATCTGGACGCCGAACGCCGGCGCGGTGCGGGCCGGCCAGCTCGGGGTGCGGTCGTGGCCGGCGAGGCGGGCGGCGTCGCGCAGGCCGGTGTCGAGGACGCGGCGGAAGGCCGCGTGGTCCTGGGAGGCGTTGAAGTCCCCGGCCAGGACGGTCGGGGTGCGCCGGTCGGCCGCGGCGAAATCGCGCAGCCTGCCCAGTTGGCGGCGCCAGACGCCGACCTGGCCGGGCAGCGGCGGCGCGGGGTGCGCGAGCTGCAGCCGTACGGGCCGGCCGCGGACGTCGGCGACCGCGCCGGGCATGCCCATGGTGCCCCGCACGCCGGCCGCGTCCCGCAGCCGGAACCGGCTGAGCAGCAGCGACCCCGCGGAGCCCTCGGCGGCGACGGCCCGCCGGAAGCGCAGGGTGTCGCCGAACGTCCGCTCCAGGGCCGCCCGGCACCCCTGCTCGCACTCCTCGACGAACACGACGTCGGGCCGCTCGCGGCGGATCACGGCGATCAGCGAGCCGGTGCCGCGCCCGAACTCGACGTTCGAGGTCAGCACCCGCAGCTCGGCGACCGCGGGCCCGCCCGGCTCGCCGCTCCTGCCGTACGGCTCGACGTACCAGGCCAGCAGTCCGAGGACGGCGGTCCCCCACACCAGCCCGGCCCACCATCTGGCGAGCAGCGCGAGCAGCAGCGCACCCCCGGTGGGCGCGAGCAGCCAGGGCAGGAAGGCCAGGAACTGCGGCACCGGCGTGACGCCGTCGCTGTCGGCGGCCCGGCAGCCGACGACGACGCTGACGCCGGCGAGCAGCAGCCCCGCGCACCGGCCGCCGACGCGCCGCACCGTCGATCGCACGCCTCGAGCCTACGAGGGGCCGTCCACCCGCGCCAGGAACGTCCCCAGCGCCCGGTTGAACTCCTCGGGCCGTTCCAGGTTCGGCAGGTGGGCAGCCCCCTCGACCACGTGCAGGTCCGCGTCGGGCAGCGCCGCGTGCATGGCCTCGGCGTCGGCGACCGGCGTGTAGGTGTCGTCGGCGCCCACGACGACCAGGGCGGGGACGGCGACGCGGGTGAGCAGGGCGCGGTAGTCGGGGCGGGCGGCGCGGGCGCGCAGGGCGGCCGCGGCGCCCTGCGGGGAGGCGGCCGTCATCATGCCGTGCACGTGCGCCTTGACCGGCGGTCCGGCGTGCGGCGCCACCATCTTCTCCAGGATCTCGTCGGCGTACCCGCGCATGCCCTCCCGCAGCAGGCGGTCCGCCAGGGTGTGCCGTGCGCGCACCCCCTGCGGGGTCTCGGCGGCGGGGAAGGTGTCGGCCAGGACCAGGCCACGGACGCGGCCCGGGAACTGGCGGTAGAGGTCCAGGACGATCTGGCCGCCCATGGACAGACCCACCGGCACGAAAGCGTCCACCTCCAGGTCGTCCAGCAGCGCGACGACGTCCCGTGCGAACTCCTCGAAGGGGAACTCGTCGGAACGGGTGACGCCGGGAGAGACGGGGGACGCGCCGTAGCCGCGCAGGTCGGGGGCGATCACCCGGCGGGTGGTGGAGAAGGCGGCGAGCTGCGGGTGCCACATCGTGCGGTCGAAGGGATGGCCGTGCACGAGGACCAGGGGGGCGAGGGGGACGAGGGGGGTACCGGCGTCCCGCGGGGTATGGGAGGTGTCCGGGCCTTTGTCCTCGTACGCGAGGAAGGGTGCCATGCGACCGACCCTAGGAGCGCGGCGTTCCTCGGTGCAATAAAATCTTTGCCCTCGGTGCAATCACAGCCGCCGGCCGACCCGTCGAGAGGAGCCCCGCCGTGGCAGACCACCGCCGTATCGACTACCGCCGCGTCGCCGACCGCATCGCCGCCGACATCGCGGCCGGCCGGCTCCAGCCCGGTGAACGGCTGCTTCCGCAGCGCCGGTTCGCCCGTCGGCACGGGATCGCGGTGTCCACCGCGGAGCGGGCGTACGGCGAACTCGTCCGGCGCGGGCTGGTCGTCGGCGAGGTCGGCCGTGGCACCTTCGTGCGGGCCGCGCCGCGGCAGCCGGCCGGCCGCGCGCTGATCGAGCCCGCCACCACGGCCACCGTCAACCTGGAGCTCAACTACCCTTCCGCGCCGCACCAGTCGGAACTCCTCGCGCCCGTTCTCGCGCCGCTGCTGCGCCCCGACGTGCTGACCGAGGCGCTGCGCCCGGCCCCCGCCGCCGGCACCGCCGCCGCCCGCGAGGCGGCGGCCGCGCTGCTCGCGACGCCCGGCTGGGAGATCGCGCCCGAGCAGGTGCTGTTCACCGGAAGCGCCCGCCAGGCCATCGCCGCCGCACTCGCCTCCCTGGTCCGGCCGGGCGGCCGCGTCGGCGTGGAGGCACTGACGTATCCGCTGGTCAAGGAGATCGCCGCCCGCCTCGGCCTCACCCTGGTCCCCCTGGCGACCGACCAGGAGGGCCTGCGCCCGGAGGCCGTCGCCGCCGCGCGGCTGTCCGCCCTCTACGTCCAGCCGACCCTGCACAACCCGACGTCCGCGACGATGGGCGCCGGCCGGCGCCGTCGGCTCGCGGAGGTCGTCGCCGGCCTGGGGCTGCCCGTCGTCGAGGACCGCATCTGGTCCTTCCTCGACGAGTCGGCCCCGCCGCCCCTCGCCGCCCACGCCCCCGGCCTGACCCTGGTGGTCGACGGCCTGTCCAAGCGGGTCGCGCCCGGCCTCACCGTCGGCCTCCTCGTCGTCCCGCCCGGGCGGGCGGAGTCGGTGGCGGGCGCCGTGCGGTCGGGGGGGTGGAGCGCCGGACGGTTCGCGCTGGAGGCGGCCGTGCGGTGGGCCGGGGACGGCACGGTGGAGCGGCTGGTCGCGGCGAAACGCGCGGACGCGGCGGCCCGGCAGCGGCTGGTGGCCCGGCACCTCGGCGGCTTCCGGGTACGGTCCGACCCGCGCGCGTACTTCGCCTGGTGGGAACTGCCCGCCGGGTGGCGTGCGGACACCTTCACGGCCGCCGCGGCCGCGTACGGCATCGCCGTCACCCCCGGCACCGCCTTCGCCGTCGACCCGGGCCACACCCCCGACGCCGTCCGGCTCGGCCTCGCGTCGGCCCCACCGGACGACCTGGACCGCGCCCTGCGCACCCTCGCGGCCATCGCCGGGGAGCGCCCGGGCGGCCGTCGGCACGGGACCTGAGGCGCGCCCGGCTCGCCGTGGCCGGCCGTGCGGCCGTGTTCACGGGCCGGAACTCGTCAGCAGGTTCAGCAGGTGATGCTCTCGATGTAGACGTGGTCCAGATCGCTGAACTTCTTCCACAGGCTGGCCTTGCCGCGCCGGTCCTCCGTGTTGGTCCAGCCGCCCCAGTAATGCCACTTGGTGACGCAGCCCTTGTAGAACCGGACGGCGTCGGTGTCGTAGTAGTAGTAATGGAACTTCGACTCGTCGCCCGCCGGGAGTTCCACGTCGGAGTAGTAGGCGGACCAGTAGTTCACGTGCTGCACGCAGGGGAGCTTGTCCCCGGAGTAGGTGCTGGAGGTCCCGGACCAGCAGTTGGCGATACGGACCGGCATACGCGAGTTGTTGCTGACCTCACCGCCGCAGCCCGAGGTGGTGCAGGTGCCCGCGGACGCGGGTGTGCTGAGGCCGATGCCCATGAGGGGTATCGCGACGGCCAACGCCGCGGAGCGCGCGCCCCACTTGCCGAGTCTTTCCTTGATCATTTTTCCTCCGTGTGATCGCGAGTGATCCGACCGATGACCGATGGCCGGTGACCGATGACCGATGACCGATGACCGGTGGGGGCTGCGGGCGGGCGGCCGACGGCCGGTGGGGTCCCGACGGCCGGCTGGGTCCCGGTGGCCGTCGGGGGCCGGGTGGGCGGCGGGGGTCCGGTGAGCGGCGGGGGAGCGCGGCAGGATGAGCAGCGCGCAGAGTCTCGGCAATCTGCCGAGGGGCTCTGGCCTCCCCGTTCTCACCCCTGCTGCGTTTCACCCCGCCCGCGGGTCCCCGGGCCCCGTCTCCCCCGGGCCCCGTTTCCCCCGGGCCCCCCGGGCCCCGTTTCCCCCCCCGGGCCCCTCGTTTCCCCCGGTCGCCCGGGCCCCCGTTCTTCCGCGGCCCCCGTTTCCCCCCGTTGTCCCCGTCCCCCCGTTTCCCCCGACCCCCGTTGTCCCCCGTTGTCCCCGTCCCTCCGTTTCCCCGGCCCCCGTTGTCCCCGTCCCTCCGTTTCCCCTGGCCCCCGTTGTCCCCGTCCCCCCGCCCTCGGATTGCCGTGGCCTTCGTCTTCGTCAGGCAGCAGACTGCATCGGGCAGGACTGCCACGGCGAGCTTCCGTGCCACGATTCGAGCAGGTTCGAAGGGCCGGAGGACACCGAGCCCGTCGGGGACGCCGTGGGCCGGTGGGGGTGTCGGGCTCTCAGACGGGTCGGCCGGAGGCTGGGGCCGAGGCAGGTGCCGCGGGTTCGCCAGGTTCGCCGTGGCGTCGTCCGAGAGGGCCCGGGCGGCCGGTGAGCCAGGCGCCGAGGGCGACCGCCAGGCCGAGGGCGACCAACAGCCAGGAGGCTTCGCGCAGGGTGGCGGTGAGGGCGTCGTAGACCGCGCCCGCGGCCGTCCGGCGGGACGGTTCGGGCACGTCGGCGACGGTGAGACGGCGGCAGACCGCGACGGCGAGGGCGAGCAGCGCACCGCCCAGCGCGGCGCCGAGGGCGGTCGCGACGACCGCGTGGCGGCGGCAGCCGGCGACGGCGATCCCGGCGACGGCCAGGACGACGGCCACCGGCGGCAGCCAGAAACCGGCGACTTCCAGTACGCGGAAACCTTTCCGGAGCCGGTCCAGGTCCACGGCGGGCACGACGGCCACCTCGGTGTGCTCGACCGGGATGCGCTCGGCCAGCGGCATGTGCTCGTCGGCCAGTTTCCGCTTGACCTGCGCGGTGACGGGCGCGAGGTCGACGGTCACCGCGCGCTCGCGCTCGTCGCGCAGGGCGCGCAGGACGGCGTCGTGGACGGCCCGGTTCCCGGCGTCCCACGCCGTGCGGTAGGCCTCGGTCCGGGTGAACGAGCGCACCGCGTCGTGCACGAAGGGGCGCATGCTCCCCCGCATCGGCCGGACGTCGAGCCGGTCGTCGACCTCGTCCATGATCCCGGCGCCGACGGTCTCCGCGACGGCGTTCCGCACGGCCGGGTCCGACGCCAGCGGCGCCAGCGTGGCGACGTACCGGCCGGTGTCGGCCAGCCCGTAGGCGGCCCAGGCGGCCAGCGCGCCGAACGGCACGAGGAAGCAGGCGAGGGCGATCAGGGCGGCCGACAGGACGCCACGCAGTCGTGAGGGCACCCTCCCAGGCAACGTCCCCGACCCGCCCCCCGCGACCGCTGCGCCCGCAATCGGGTGCCCCGCCGTCCGCGCCGCCGCCGGGTCGCACCGTCGTCCGCGCCGTCGCTGTGCCGCGCCGCCGGACCGGCGGCGGCCTGGCCGCGCCGCCGCCGGGTCGCACCATCGGCCACGCCGACGCTGTGCCGTGCCGCCGCCCGGCCGCGCCGCCGCCCGGCCGCGCCGCCGCCCGGCCGCGCCGCCGCCCGGCCGCGCCGCCGCCCGGCTGCGTCACTGCCGGGCCCTGTCCTCCGGCCGCACCGCCGCACCTCCGTGCCGTCGCACCTCCGTGCCGTCGTCGGGCCGTGGCGGCCGTCGCCCGCGCTGCGGTCGGGCGGTGCCCGCGCTGTCGGGTGGCGCCGTCCGGCCGGGCCACCGGCCGTGCCGCCGTGCGCTGCCGCGCCGCCTTGTCGCCGCCAGGCCGGGCCGCCGGCCGCTTCGCTGCCGGGCTGTGTCCTGCGGCCGGGCCGGTGGCGGACACTGCGCCTGGTTGTCCCGCTGCCCGGCCCGGGCCCGGTGGCCGCTGCCGATCCGTGTCGTCCGGTCGGGTCGCTCCCGGGTCTGCCGCATCCCGCCGTCGCCCGGCTGCGCCGTCGCCCGGCCGCTTCGCTGCCGGGGTGTGTCCTGCGGCCGGGCCGGTGGCGGACACTGCGCATGGCTGTCCCGCTGGCGGACCCGCGCTGCCGGCCGTCGCCGACCTGTGTCGTCCGGCCGTAACCCTCCGGGCACGCCGTTCACGGTCTGCGTTTACGGTCTGCCGCATCCCGCCGTCGCCGTGCGATGCCGTGCCGGTCGTGTGCCGCGTCGCCGACTGCGCCGCATCGCCGTCGTGTCGCGGGGGCGCGGGGGCGCGGAGGCGCCGGGCCGCAACGTGCCGCCGCGTTGCCGTCCGGTCGCGTCGTGTCGCCGCCCGGCCGGGGGCCGGGCCCCCGGGGGTGGCGGCGTCAGCGGATGCGGTTGCCCGCTGCGTCCTCGCGTGTGTAGTAGCGGTAGAAGAAGACGGCGAAGACGCCCGCCGTGACGGCGATGCCCAGTGCCACGCACTCCAGCACGGACGCGCCGCTCTGGTCGAAGAGGAAGGCGATCGCCGCGCCCGCGAACGCGGACTTCGTCAGCGAGTGCAGTTCCCGCTTCAGCCGCGGCGCGAAGACCGCCACGGCGATGCACAGCACCATGAACACCAGCGCGGTCACGAAGCCGAACAGGAGGTTCCAGCCGGTGATGGGGCCGCCGTCGCGACGGTTCGCCGCCGCCCAGTAGCCGTAGAGGAGCCCGAGGGCGACGGGTACCCCGTACCGCACCGCCGTGTGGACGCGCTCGTCGAAGACGTCGGGTGTGCGGGTGGGCCTGACCAGTCCGCCGCGCCTGGGTGCCGCGTGCGTCATGGGAGCACTCCTTCCTCCTCGCCCCGGCTTCCAGAGCACACCGGCGCGGGGGTCCTGGCAAGTCGGCGGACGGAACCGGTTCCCGCCCGGATGCGCGGGGGGCGGACGCGTGCTTCGCTGGGGCTCATGAGCGGGCGGGTGCCGAGGCGGGTGGGCGGCGGCCGGGCTCCGCTCCACCGGGTGCTTCCGGCCGGGCGCGAGGACGTGCTGTACCGGCACCAGCTGCTGCGGGTGCGCGGGCGCAGTGTCGCGTGGGTTCCGCCGCTGCTGCTGCTCGTCGGCATCATGCTGGTCGACATCAACACCGGCGATTTCCGGATCAACTCCTGGATCGTGCTGGTGCCGGGCATCGCCGCCGCGATCTGCGGGCTGTGGGGCACGGCCGCTTTCGCCGTGCTCGCCATGGGCGCGTACGTCATCGGGGACCGGTCCTGGCCGCACCAGTACCAGAGCGGCCTGCCCGACTTCATCCTCGTCGCCGTCGGCGGCGCCCTCGCGGTCCTGGCCTGCGCGGTGCGACTGCGCGGCGAGCGGCGCATGCTGCACATGCGGGACATCGCCGACACCACCCGCCGCACCGTGCTGCGCCTCCTGCCGCCGGGCTGGGGCGGCCTCGACCACGCGGCCGTCTACCTCGCCTCCGACGTCGAGGCGCGGGTCGGCGGCGACTTCTACGACGTCCAGCCCGGCCCGCACGGCACCCGCGTCCTGCTCGGCGACGTCCAGGGCAAGGGCCTCGCCGCGGTCGAGGCGGCGGCCGCGCTGCTCGGCGCGTTCCGCGAGGCCGGCTACCACGAGGCCTCCCTGACCACGATCGCCGAGCGTCTGGAGGTCCGGATGACGCGCCACCGCGAGCACACCGCGGCCCTCGGCCGGGACGACGGCGAACGCTTCGCCACCGCCGTGCTGCTCGGCTTCCCGGAGGACTGCCCCGGCGCGGTCGACGTCGTCGTCTTCGGCCACGAGCCGCCGCTGATCGTCGGCCCCGCGGGCGTGCGCACCCTGCCGCCCGGCGACGGCCTCCCCCTCGGCCTCGCCGATCTGACCGACGAGGGGCCGCCCCCTGTGCACCGGGTGCCCGTCGCCCCCGGTGAGACCCTGCTGCTGACCACCGACGGCGTCACCGAGGCCCGCAACGACGACGGGGTGTTCTACCCCCTCCTCGTGGACGTGGCCGGCGCCGTCGCCGCCGACCCGGGGACCGCGGACCCGCGGCGCCTGGTCGACCTCGTCCGGGACGACACGCTGCGGCACTGCGGCGGGCGGCTCGCGGACGACGCGACGATCTTCGCCGTGCGGCGCGTCACGTCCGGGCAACCCGGACGGGTGCGTCTGCGGGCCTGAGGCCCCCCTTTGCACCCGCAGCCGTTACGGTGCTGCCGTACGTGATCGACGGGGGATGGGGAGGGAACGATGCCCGGAACCGTGCTGCTGCTCGCCGCATCGCCGGCGGGCAAGGGGTGCCTGGTGGACGCCGCTTCGGTGCTCCCCGTACTCGCGGCCGTACCGCCCGCCGTGCTGTCCGGCACCGAGACCGCGAACGTCGTCGAACTCGCCGACCCCCTGGAGCCGCAGGCCGTGCTGACCCGGCTGCGGGCCGCCGCGGCCGCGACCGGTCCGCTGACCGTGTTCGTCACCGGCCAGCTCCAGCTCGACCGCCGCCAGCGCCTGCCGCACCTCGCGCTGGCCCGTACGACGCCCGCCACCGTCCGCTACACCGCCCTGCCCTGGCACTGGATCCGGGAGGAACTGCGGCTGCGGGCGGCCGGGACGACCTCCCTCGTCCTCGACCTGCACGCCGATCCGGAGACCTGGGAGTGGCTGCGGGCGCACCCGCTCGACCCGGGGCCCGGCCACGCCGTTTACGGTCGCATCGCGCCGCCGCCGGGCCGACGCGCGGTGGCCGTGCCGACGTACATGAAGGCGGTGGCGACGATCCTGCGCAGCGGGCACCGGCCGCGACTGGCGGACCTGCACCAGCAGGCGGTGGCGCGGCTGGGCAGCGACGGCTACGGGGACCTGCTGCTGGCGCCCGCGTCGGCGCCCGCACCCGCACCCGCGTCGGCGTCGGCCGCGGTGGTGTCCGGCGCCGGAGGCCCGGCCTTCGTTCCCCGGCCCTCCGAGCCTCCTGAGCCCCCTGAGCCCTCCGCACCTCCGGAGCCTTCCGAGCCTTTGCGGTCCTCCGAGCCTTTGCGGTCCTCCGAGCCCTTGCGGTCCTCCGAGCTCTCCGAGCCTTCCGAGCTTTCCGCCGCATCCGACGGGTTGGCCCACCTGCCCGGACGGTCCGGTCCGCAGGCGCCCGAGGAGCCGGGCGCCGCCACGGCGGACGCCGGCGAGGACCCCCACGCGGTCATCTCCGACGCCGTCCGGTCCGGGCGGCACGCGGACGCCGACGCCCTCGCCGCCCGGCAGGAACAGGCCGCCCTGCGCGCCCACGGGCCGGGCTCCGAGGAGGCGCTGCACTGGGCCGAAGTACGGGCCGACCTGGCGATGTTCGCCGGTGACCCGGTGCGCAGCTGTCGCACCTGGCTGGCGGTGGCCGCCGCGCGGCTGTCGGCCGGGCAGGCGCCGGACGCGCCGGCCGTCGAGGCGGCCGTGGACCGGGCGCACCACCAGTGGGGGCTGATCGGCGACCCGGCCGGAGCGCGGGAACTCGGCTCCCTGCTGGCCGACCTGCGCTCCCGCGTGCCGGGGCGCAGAGAGGGCGCGTTGGAGCATGTTCGGCGCCAGCTCGGTCAGTTGCAGACACAGGGTTGAGCCAATTGCGGACGCAGGGGTGCCTTGCCCCTCCCCGGTCGGTGGCCCCGGTGCCATGATGGTGTGTCATGGCTGAGGGGGATGGAGTGGCCGACCACGAGATTCGCGTACGGCTTGACCGGACCGCGAGCGAGAGCGATGTCGGCGCGCTGAAGAAGTGGCTGGAGCGGGAGACACCGCTCGACCGGTTGGCGCGCGCCGGTGAGCTGCGGATCGGCGTCCGCAGACGCACGGACGCCGAACCGGGTGCCCCGATGGGCATCGGCTCGGAGATCGTCGTGGAGTTGGTCGGCGTGGTCGGGGCCGCCGTGGTCGAGGAAGTACGGCACCAGGTGAGGCTCGCCGTCCAGGCCTGGCGTTCCAACCGCCGGGACGTCGAGAACGGCGAACCGCCCGGTGCCGACGTCGACGGTGTGGGACCCGACGACAGGTAGGCCGCCCGGTGAGCCGCTTCGACGCGCGTGGCAAGGCGAACCGGGCGCTGCTGGTCGGCGTGTCCGAGTACGACCACACGAAGCCGCCGCACGGGGTGCCCGGCGACCTGCCGGCCGTGCGGCACAACCTGGACCGGCTCCGGGACGTGCTGCAGCGGGGCGGGGTGTTCGGCGCGAGCGAGCTGGTGCTGCTGCGGTCGCCGTACACGCACGACTTCGAGCACCAGCTGCGCAGGGTCGCGGAGGAGGCCGAGGGCCTGCTGCTGGTGTACTTCGCGGGCCACGGGGCCATCCCCAGCGCGGGTGACGAGCTGTTCCTGCAGCTGCGAGGCGCCGGCGTGTACGCGGGCGAGGCGGCGGTCTTCCCCGGCGCCGAGATGTTCACCACGGTGCTGGGCATGCTGGGCACCAGCCGGGCCGAGCGGATCGTGGTGGTCCTCGACTGCTGCTTCGCGGGCAACGCGGCCTGGATCTGGGAGCACGTCCCGGACCGGCGGCGGGTGCTGCTGCTGACGAGCGTGCAGGCCAACCACCGCATCGACGCGGGCGATCCGGCAACCCCGACGCCGTTCACCGCCCTGCTGGCGGAACTCCTCGCCGGAGAGGGGGAGTTGTGGTTCGGCCGGCTCGCGGAGGACTTACGCACCCGGATGCGGGCGGCGGGCCTGCGGACGATACGGGACCAGCCGTGGGAGCCGCTCAGCCGGACGGAGCCGGGCGAGGACGTCCTGCTGTCGGCCCGCGGGGTGGCCCGCCCGGGGAGCCCGGTGCAGGCACCGCCCGACCGACGGGACTCACCCGGAACGCCCTCACCGGCCGCCCTCGGTTCGCCCGGCACCGGTTCGGCCGGCACCGGTTCGCCCGGCACCGGTTCGGCCGCCCTCGGCTCGCCCGACGCCGGATCGCTCCACAACGGATCCCTCGACGCCGGATCCCTCGACGCCGGATCCGTAGGTCCGTCGTCCCCCGGCTCCGGACGGTCCGGGGCGACCGAGCCGTCGGCGGGGGCCGCTCCGTCTCCGCCGGGTTCGCGTCCGCCGTCGGCGGGTTCGGCCGCGCCGACCGCCTCCACACCCGGGACCGCCCCGCACCCGCCGGACCGGAACCGGGACCGGGACCCGCATCCGCATCCGCATCCGGAACGGAACCCGGACCCGCTCGGCTCCGGCCCACCCCGACCGGGCGGCGCGGGCGGCGCGGGCGGCGCGGGCGGCGCGGCGCGGCCGACGCCTCCCGGCCGGGCGGACGGGGCCCTCCTCGCCCGCTTACGGGCGCCCGTCGCGCTGCTCGCCGCCTGGTACCGGCGACTGCGGCCGGCCGGGCGGGTCACCCTGGTGCTCGCGCTGCTCGCCACCGGACTCGGGTCCTGCGCCCTGTCCGCGCTGCTGGCCGACGGCTCCTCCTGCGCGCCGCCCCTCGAACTGCGCGTGCTGACCGACCCCGACCTGGAGGCCACCGTCACCGCCGCGGCCGCCGCGTACCTGACGTCGGACGCGAACACCGACGGCGACGGCTGCCGGCGCAGCGGCGTCACCGTCTACAGCGCGGGCTCCGCCGACGCGATCAACGCGCTGCGCCGGCAGACCGAGGCCTGGCAGGAACCCCGCGACGAGGACACCAACCCGCAGCGCGACATCGGCCCGCAGCCGGACGTGTGGATCCCGGCCTCCCCCGCCGACGTCGTCCGGGTCACCAAGGGCCAGGACACCGACACCGCGGCCCGCCTGAAGCCGGACACCGCGCCGCTGGCGTACTCGCCGATCGTGCTCGCCGTTCCCGAAAAGATGGCGGCCGTCGAGGAGCAGCGCCGCGTCCGGCCCACGCTGTCCCAGCTGTTGAGCGACCTGCACGAGCGGTCCAAGGACGCCGAGGTGCGCCGCCCGGACCCGGAGTTCACCGACGCGGCGCTGCTCGCCACGACGGGCCTGTACGGCACCGGCGTCGATCCGGCCCAAGCCGAGAGCCAGGTCGCCCAGCCGGGCCCGCCGTCCCCCACCGCCGCCGACCTGCTGTGCGCGCTGCCCGAGGACATCACCGTCGACCAGCGCACCGCCGCGCTCGTGCCCGAGTTCCTGATGAAGACCGGCATGGACTGCGACCGTACGAGGCGCACCCCGCGGACGGCGGAGTACCCGGGCGACGTGCCCGGCATCGAGCCCACCTTCGTCCGGGTCCGCTGGAAGGGCGCCGACCGGGACGAGGAGGCGCGCGGGACGGCGGCCGGCCGGTTCCGGGACTGGCT
Organism: Streptomyces sp. H51; assembly: GCF_035656535.1. Classification (NCBI taxonomy): domain Bacteria; kingdom Bacillati; phylum Actinomycetota; class Actinomycetes; order Kitasatosporales; family Streptomycetaceae; genus Streptomyces; species Streptomyces sp. H51. The sequence goes on along the minus strand of NZ_JAYMHD010000087.1, from coordinate 161,219 downwards.
CGCCGGCCCCGGCGGCCGGGCCGTGTTCGCGCGCGACGGCTTCCGCGCCGCCGCCGACGGCGACCGGGACCTGCTGGACCCCGACCACATGGCCCCCGGGGTGCTGCGCGCGCCCTCGCCGCTGACCGAGGCGTCCGGACAGCGGGCGATGGACACCGCGCTCACCCGGTACCGGGGCGCCCACGGGCCCGGCCGGGTGTTGTTCCTGCTCGACAGCTCCGGATCCATGACGGATCAGTGGAAGGGGGCGAGCGGCGGTCGCGGCCTGCTGAAGCAGTCGCTCGGCGGGCTCGGCGACCTGGACGAGTACGGCGTGTGGTCGGTGGCCGGCACGGCGAACGGGCGCCAGTACGAGTCCCTCCTCGGCTCTGGGCAGCACCGGCGCAAGGACGCCGAACGCGCCATCGACGCCGCGAAGGTCCGCGACGCCCAGGCCGACCCGCGCGCCGCGTTGCTCGCCGCGCTCAAGGACATGGCCGACCGCCGCGCCCGCGACGACCGTCCTCAGCTGATCGTCTACATCACCGACGACGAGGACAACTCCCGCCTCACCGGCGGCGGCATCGACGAAGTGCTGTACCAGGCCGGTGAGGCGAAGGTGCCGGTGACCATGGTGTCCCTGGCGAGCGGCGGCTGCGACCGGGGCAGGCTGGACGCCCGGATCTCCGCGGCGAGCGGCGGGCGCTGCCTGGACGCCGACGACGACCTCGGCGCCGGCCTGGCCGACGAGGTCGCGCGCATCGGGACGGGGGACGACTGATGGCCGAGCGCGCCGTACGAGGCCTGCGAAGCACGCGGGACCCGCGGGACCCGCGACTCCCGCGTGACCTGCGGGGCCTGCGCGACATACAGGGCCGACGGGGCCGACGGGGTCTGCGGGGTCTGCGGGCCGTGGGGCGGATCGCGGCGTTGCTGGCGCTGCTCCTGTCGGCCGCCTGCTCGGGCGGGCCGCAGCCGCCCTCCGACGAGGAGGTGCCCGGCCAGATCGTGATAGCCAGCGGCCGGGACGTGACCGGCAAGAACGGCGTACGCGAGCAGCTCATCGACGCCTGGAACCGGCAGCAGGAAGCGCGGCACACCGGCTACAGCGCCCGGCTCGTCGAACTGCCCGGCAGCGCCGACGAACAGCGCAGCCAACTGCTCGGCGCCCTGCAGTCCGGCAGCGCGACCTACGACGTGGTCAACCTGGACGTGACCTGGGTACCGGAGTTCGCCGCCGCGCACCTCGTCCGCACGCTGCCGGACGGCATGATCGGCACCGACGTCATCCCGTCCGTGGCCCGCACCGCCCGCTGGGACGGACGGGTGTACGCGGCGCCGTTCAACAGCGACGTCGGCCTGCTCTACTACCGGCGGGACTGGCTGCACCAGGCCGGCGTGCAGCAGACCGACCTGAGCGGCGGCATCAACTGGACCCAGCTCGACGCCCTGATCGGCGACGTGGGCGACGTCCGGCCCAAGGGCTACGACCACGGCTGGACCACCCAGCTCGCCGCCTACGAGGGCCGTACGGTCAACGCGGTGGAAGCCTTCGCGACGTCGGTGACCGACCTGTCCCTCACCGACGCCGACGGCCACTACACCGGCGACGTGGACCAGTTGACGCGGGGCGTCGCGGAGCTGCGGCGGCGCACCGAGGGGTCCTACCTCCTGCCGGACGCCTTCCACTCCGACGAGGCCGCCTCACTGGGCGACTTCGCCGACGGCCGCACCGCGTTCCTGCGGCACTGGCCGTACGTCTACCGCTCCCTGTTCCAGAACTTCACGAAGGACCAGATCGGTGTGGCGCCGCTCCCCGGACGCGCGGTGCTCGGCGGTCAGAACCTCGCGGTGACCGCCTCGTCCCGGCGGGCGACGAAGGCCAAGGAGCTGATCTCCTTCCTCACCGGCAAGCAGAGCGAGCGCTGCCTGCTGGACGCCGGGTTCGCGGCGACGCGGGAGTCGGCCTACACGGACGACACGGTGCGCTGCGCCACCGCTGCCTCCCCGTCGCCCTCGCCGACCGGGGAGCGGGACGACCGGATGCCCCGCGACGCGGCGGGCCGGCCCCTGTATGCGCGTGCCATCCTGCTTCCGGCCCTGAAGAAGGCGGTGCAGCGTCCCCGCACTCCGCTGTACGGCGCCTTCACGCAGACCTTCACCACCCAGCTCGGCGCCCTGTTCGGCGACAGCCCGCCGGACGACGAGACGCTGGCGAGAAGGCTGGACGCGGCCCTCCGCAAGGCCCTGCCGGACGGACGGGGCTGACCGGAACCGGCGGGCTGACCGTGCTGAAGGGACGGACCGTGCTGAAGGGACCGACGGGGCTGAAAGGACCGACGGGGCTGAAAGGACCGAGCGGACCGAGAGGACCGGCGGGATCGACCGGACCGAGGGGACGGGCGGGACCGGGCGGGACCGGGCGGACCGAGGGGACGGGCGGGACCGGGCGGAGCGTCCGCCCGTCAGGCGCCCTGGGGGAGGTGCGGGACGGTCACGGCCACCCGGTCGGCGGTGGGCCGCAGGTCCGCCGCCCTGGCCGGGCCGGCGTTGGCGGCCAGCAGCAGGGCGACCACCGCGACGACGGCTGCGCCGAACCCTCTGGCATGACGCTCGGAGATGTGTCGGAGCACGGCAACCTCTCACTGGCATCGGGTTAAACGCGTTTAATCCGCGGTTTAACCTAGGGGCGGGCGAGGGGCAACGGCAAGGGCCGCAGGGGGAGTTGGCGATGCAGGAGCGGGACGATCCGGAGACCGTCGGGCGCCGGGTGCAGCGGTTGCGGGCGGAGCGTGGGATGACGCAGAAGCAGCTCGCCGAGCCCGCCTACACGCCCGCCTACATCTCCACCCTGGAGGCCGGGCGGGCGCGGGCCTCCGAGGCGGCGCTGCGGCACATCGCCGAGCGGCTCGGGGTGGCGTACCAGGAACTGGTCACCGGGCGTCCGGCCCGCCTCGCCACCGACCTGCGCCTCCGGCTCACCGAGGCCCAGCGCGCGCTCGCCACCGGGGAGGCGGCGCGGGCGGCCGAACAGTACGCCGCGCTGCTCGCCGAGGCCGAGGAGCACGACCTCGCCGACGCGCAGGCCGCCGCCCTGCTCGGACTCGGCGAGTGCGCCCTGGACACCGGCGAACTGGCCGCCGCCCGGATCCACTTCGAGCGCTGCGAGCGCGTGCTCGCCGACGCGCCGCTGCCCGCCCGGGTGCCCGCGCTGCGCGGACGCGCCGTCTCCCACTACCTCGCCGGGGAACTCCGTTACGCCGTCTACCTCCTCGAGTCCACCCTCGACGAGCTGAACCGGGGCGGACTGCACGACCCCGACGCGCTGCTGCTGCTGTACGCCGGCATCATCGGGCCGTACATGGACATGGGCGCGCACGCGCGGGCCGCCCAGGCCGCCGAGTTCGCGCTGGCGCTCGCCCCGCAGGCCGGCGACCCCGCGCTCGTCGCCCGCATGCACCGGTCGGTCGCCCGCACCCTGCTCGCCGAGGGCCGGGTCGCCGAGGCCGACGCCTCCCTTGCCAAGGCCGCCGAGCTGTACCGGACGCTGCACCTGCGGACCGAACTCGCCAACTGCCACTGGATGCGCGGCTACGTGTACGCGCAGAACGGCGAACTCGATCGCGCCGAGGAGGAGTTGCGCCAGGCCCTGGCCATGTTCGCCGCCGGGCGCGCCGCCCTCTACGGCAGTCAGGCCGCCGTCGAGCTCGCCGACGTGCTGCACCGGCGCGGGAAGTCCGAGGAGGCGGCCGGGCTGCTGCGCCACGTCCTCAGCGACCTGAGTCCCGACCGCGGTGCCCTGCACTCCGCCGCCGCTCACCGCCTGCTCGGCATCATCGCCGAGGACGCCCGCGACACGGAGGCCGCCGAGGAGCACTACGTGCGTGCCCTGAGCCTGCTGGAGCGGGCGGGTGCCGCCGGTGACCTGGCCGACCTGTGCCGGCTGCTCGGCGACCTGCTGCGCCGCACCGGCCGGGTGGAGGCGGCGCTGGACGCGTACCGGACGGGGCTCGGACACCGTACGGCGCCGGGCACCACCACCCTCGGACCCGCCCCCGCACAGCCTCCCGTGTGACCCGTCCGGGCCGGCGCTCGCCGCCGCGGGGGTGCGGCGGTTGAGGCAGTCGGCTCGTCCGTGTCCGGTCGGTTTCTCGTCGGCATCGCATCCCTAGCGCATCCGCATCGCATCCGTAGCGCATCCGTGTGAGAAGTGGGGGCGGGCGGGGCCGGAACAGGCGTTTCGGGCCTGGGGCCACGGGTAGTCGGGCGGCGTCCGGGCCACGGGCGGCGGCGCCCCGTACCGGAACCCCCGGACGACGAAGGCCCTCCTGCGAGTGAAGGAGGCGGTGGCAGTGGGGCCCAGGTCCGAGCCTCCAGACAGCCCCGGTGACGCCGGACGGGACAGGGCACCCGGAGTCGAGGCGATCGCCGAGTGGCTGCGCGACACCGGCCCCGGGGAGATCCCGGCCCGCCTGTGCAACGTCGCGGTCAGCCTGCTGCCGGTGACGGGCGCCGGCGTGACGCTGCACACCGACGGCCTGCCGGTGCGGCTGGGCGCCAGCGACGCACAGGCCGCCTACCTGGAGGACGTGGAGGCGACGCTGGGCGAGGGGCCGGGTCACGCCGCCCTGGAGGCCGGCGAGGCCGTGCTCGCCTGCGACCTGGCGACCGGCACGGACGCCCGGCGCTGGCCCGTCTTCGCCCAGAAGGCCACGGCCGCCGGGATCCGGGCGATGTACTCGATGCCGCTGGGCAACGAGACGGTGTGCGTGGGCACGCTCGACCTCTACCGCGACACCCCCGGCCGGCTCAGCGACCGCGACCTGCACACCGCGCGGCTCATGGCCAGGGTCGTGACGGTGGCCCTGCTGATCATGCCGTGGGGGGACGACGACGGCCGGGACGAGGTGCGCTGGCCGGCCGGCCTGGCCCGCGAGCAGGACGAGGTCTACCAGGCCACCGGCATGGTCATGGCGCAGCTCGGCGTCTCCGCGGAGGAGGCCCTGGCCCGGCTGCGCGGCCACGCCTTCGCCCGCGACCGCACCGTCGTCGACGTGGCCCGCGACGTGGTGGAACACCGCGTGCGCTTCGACCACGAGTGAGGCGGGAACGCGGGCGCCCGCCGGTCAGGCCCGGCGCGGACCTCGCCCTGTCGGGGGCCGCCCACGGCCCGGCCTCGGCCTAGATCTCCGCCCGCCCCTGCTTGCGTACGTCCGTCAGACGCCGCACCGCCGTCTCGACCGCCGTGCGGGTTGTGTCGGGGGAGACGTCGCCGAGGCCGCCGTCGGTGACCACGACGGTGTCCGCGCCGGCCCGGACGACGGCGACGTCCAGCGTGAGCACGCTCCGCTCGCCGTGGTCGGTCTGCCCGCTCAGCGTGACCCGCAGGCCCTGACGGGCGTCCCCGGCCTCCGGCAGCACGGCCTCGACGACCTTGACGTCCTGCATGTAGCCCTGAGCGGTGGCCGCCGTGAACCCGGCGCACTCGCGCGGCAGCGTGCGCATCCAGGCCAGTTTCCGGTCGACGGCCGAGGGTGCGAGGGCACGGACCTGCTGGCGCAGCTGGGATCCGTCCAGGGCGTCGTCGAGACCGGTCTGGGCGAGGACGCGCGCACCGGCGCCGAACAGGTCGTCGGTGTACAGGGCGTCGAGGAGCCGTCGGCAGTCCGGCGCCTTGGCGGTGGCCTTCAGCAGACCGTCCCGCCAGGTCGCCGCTCCCTGGGTGGGGGTCCAGGACGGGCCGAGGTCGGCCGGGGTGAGCAGGGCGGCCTGCGCCTGGTCCCGGGTGAGCGGGCGCGAGGAGAGGGCGTCGGCCGGTGAGGTCGTCGCGGCGCGGGAGGCGGCGGGCGCGGGCTGCCGCGACGCCGCCGGGCCGGCCGTGCAGGCCGCCGCGGTCGGCAGGACGCCCGCGCAGAGCGCGGAGACGACGAGGACGCGGGCCGGGGTGCGGGTCATCGGGGCCTCCTGAGCCGGGCAGCTTCCAAGATCGGTACGTCTCCCACGGGACCACCGCCTCCCGGCCCCCACCAGTGCGCCGGGCCGTCCGGGTTACGGCAGCGCCCCCACCCGCCCGCCACCGAGGCCCGGCCGCGGGCCGCGGGCCGGCTGTCGCCGGTTGGCCGTGGCCGGTCTTCGGCCGCCGGTTGCCGGTCGTCCGCCGCCCCTCGGACGCCGCCCGTCGTCCGTCGTCCGTCGCCGAGAACCCGCCCCGCCTGTCGAGGGTTGGCTGTTGGCCGTCGCCCCTCGGCCATCGCCCCTGGCCCGGCGCCAGTCACCAGGTGCCTGGCCTGGCCCGTGGCCTGTCGTCTCTCGCCCCTGGCCCCGTCGGTTGCCGCCAGGCCCCGTCGCCCATGGACGGTCGCCGGTCGCCGGTTGCCGTTTGCCGGTCGCAAGGTGCCTGGCGACCTGGCCGTGCCTGTCGTCCCTGGCCCGTCGCCGGTCGTCAGGTTCCTGGCACTTGGCACCTGGCCCGTGGTCCGTGGGCCCGTCGGCCCGTCGCCTGTCTCCCGTCGGTTGCCGCCAGGTCCCGTCGCCCATGGACCGTCGCCGGTCGCCGGTTGCCGTTTGCCGTTTGCCGGTCGCAAGGTGCCTGGCGACCTGGCCGTGCCTGTCGTCCCTGGCCCGTCGCCGGTCGTCATGTTCCTGGCACCTGGCACCTGGCCCGTGGTCCGGTGGCCCGTCGGCCGTTGCCTGTCTCCCGTCGGTTGCCGCCAGGCGCCAGGCTCCAGGCGTCCGTCACCCGGGCGGCAACGCCCGCGGCGACTCTGTGCGGCGCGGCTTCCTGTCTCCGCCCGGCGGTGCCGGAGCGGGTCCGTGCCGGGCCGTGGGCGGCGCGCGGCCGTGCGCCCGCGGCGGTACGCGGCCGGGTGTCGTACGGCTGGGGTGCGGCCGGGTGCCGTACGGCTGTGGGGCGGGCGGTGGCGCGCGGGAGCCCGGCGGCCGGCGAACGGGCCGGACCGGGGCGTCGCCGGGCGACGTGGTCGGCGTCGCCGTCCGGATCGCCGCCCGCGGCGACCGGCTCGCGGCGGCTGCGTAAGGTCACTGTCCGAGGAGAGAGGAGCCTGCCGTGACCGGTCAGCCCATCCCGGTGATCATCGACTGCGACACCGGTGTCGACGACGCCCTGGCCCTGCTGTTCGCCGTCCGCCATCCCGGGCTCGACCTGCGGGCGGTCACCTGCGTCGCCGGGAACACGGACGTGGACGGCGTCGTGCGCAACACGCTGACCGTGCTGGAGCAGGCGGGCGCCCCCGACATCCCCGTCGGCCGGGGCGCCGAACGCCCGCTGATCGAGCCCGTCCGGTCGGCGCGGCACGTGCACGGCGACGACGGCATGGGCGACCTCGGCCTGCCCGCGCCGGCCCGCACCCCGTCCGGCCTGGACGCGGTGACCCTGCTGCGCCGGGAGATCCTCGGCTCGCCGCGCCCGGTGACCCTGATTCCCACCGCGCCCCTGACCAACATCGCCCTGCTGCTGCGCACCCATCCCGAGGTGACCCGCAACATCGAGCGGATCGTCTTCATGGGCGGCGCGGTGGCGACCGGCAACGCCACGCCGGTCGCCGAGTTCAACGTCTGGCACGACCCGGAGGCGGCCGCGATCCTGCTCACGGCGGGCGTGCCGATCACCATGTACGGCCTCGACGTGTTCCAGCGGGTCGTCGTGCCGGCCCCGGACGTACGGCGCCTGCGGGCGAGCACGGAACCGGGCGCCCGCCTGGCCGGCGAACTGCTCGCCCACCGCCCCGCCGCGCCCGACCCCGACGGCGACGACCCGGCCGGCGGTCTCGGCGACGCGGGCGCCGTCTGCTCGGTCGCCGACCCGGCCGGCATCACCACCCTGTCGCTGCCCGTCGAGGTCTCCCTCGCCCCCGGCCCGACCCGCGGCCAGACCGTCGTCGACCGGCGCGCCCGCCCCGGCGAGTCCGAGATCCACGAGGGCGGCCGCGGCCGGCCGCTGGTGGACGTGGCCCTGGACGTCGACGTCCCCCGCTTCGTCCGCCTGTACCTGTCGACGGTGGAAGGGGGGACCGGTCGCTCCTGATCCCCCTTCCGGGAGCGCTCAGTCCGCCTTCGCCGGCCGGGCCGCCCAGCGTTGTTCCACCCTGGCCAGCCGCCAGTACGTCACGGCCACCGCCCAGACGACCACGAACAGGCCGACGATGACGTAACCGACGTCGCCGACGTCGAGACCGGCCAGCTGCATCGTGCCGATGACGAAGGCGACGGCGATGGACAGGCCGGTGATGGTGACGTTGTAGTAGACCTTGCGCACGGGGTTGGAGAAGGCCCACTGGTAGGCGAAGTTCATGAACGTGCCGTCCAGCGTGTCGAACAGGCACATCCCCGCGGTGAACAGCAGCGGCAGGCACAGCACCGCGTACCACGGCAGGCCGGCCGCCGCCCCCGAACCGGCCATCGCCAGCAGCACCACCTCGGTGGCCGTCTCGAAGCCGAGCCCGAACAGGAAGCCGACCGCGTACATCTGGCCGGGGCGGGAAACCGACCGGGTGAGGCGGCCGAGGAAGCGGTTCACGAACCCGCGTGACTCCAGGTGCCGTTCGAGCTCCCGCTCGTCGTACGTGCCCGCCCGCATCGCCCGGAAGACCCGCAGGATGCCCACCAGGGCGACCAGGTTGAGCGCGGCGATCAGATACAGGAACGTGCCGGCGACCGTCGTTCCCATGAAGCCGAGGACCTGGTGGACGGACGAGTCGCGGTTGGTCACCCGGTCGGCTAGGTGCGTGCCGCCCGCGGTCAGCGCCGCCAGCACGATCACCACGCTGGAGTGGCCGAGCGCGAACCAGAACCCCACCGACACCGGCCGCTTGCCGTCGGCCATCAGTTTGCGGGTGGTGTTGTCGATCGCCGCGATGTGGTCGGCGTCGAAGGCGTGCCGCATCCCGAGGGTGTAGGCGGTGACGCCGAGCCCGATGCCGAACGTGCGGGTGCCGACCTCGTAGTGGCCGGGGGCGACGAGCAGGAACAGGATGCCGAACGCGACGACGTGCAGGGCGGCGATGACGGCCAGCAGGCCGGCCGTCTTCACCGTGTCCTCGCGCCGCCAGCGGAAGGAGGCAGAGTTGTGGGCAGGGTCGGTCATACGGTCACGCTCCAGCACCTCGTGGATCACTTCGTGAGCTGCCGTGGCCGGTCTCCTGGCTCTCAGGTCGTGCGTTCCCGGCCCGCCTTCCCGGCCACCTCGCGGCGGCCAGTGGCTGTCCCGTGAGGGACGTGGACCGGCAACTCCCTGATCACAGTGGCGAGGGCCGCGCCGGCATCGCACCGGCTTCCCGAACACCACGGCCCGCCCACCGTAGGGGCCGGGCCCCTCCCCTGCATAGCTGCACACGTGCGCAGGTATCGAAGATCACAGAGGGACGCCTGCGAGGATGGTTCCATGCATCTCGTCCCGGCCGACCGCGCGGACCGCCGCGCCATCGACGGCCACCGGGTGTGCGACGCGATCGCCGCCATCGGCGACGCGGGCCGCGTCCGCGCCTGGGCCGCCCGTTTCTCCCTGCTCGCGGACCCGAAACGGCTCGCGCTGCTCCTCGCCCTGCACCGCACCGGCCCCCTCGCCGTGTCCGACCTGGCGATCGCGACCGGCATGAACGACCCCGCCGTGTCCCAGGCGCTGCGGCTCCTGCGGGCCGCCGGCGTGGTGGCCGGCGAGAAGGAGGGCCGCGTCGTGCGCTACCGGGTCGTCGACACGGACGTCCAGGCACTGCTCGCCCACTGCGGGGCGGACAGCGACCGGGACGGCGGCTGGGACGGAGCCTGACCGGCCCCGGGCGGCGCACGGCCGCACCCCGAGGCGCGGTGCGTACCCCGAGACGCGGTGCGTACCCCGAAACGCGGTGCGTACCCCGAAACGCGCACGCGCACTGCAAAGCGCGGCGCGCACCCCGGAGCGCGGAGGCGCGGCGCACGGCGGATGGGCGCGCGGCGCAGGACAGGCGTGGACGCGGGGCGGGCGCGCGGCGCAGGACGCGGTGGGCGCGCCGCGCACGACGCGGCGGACGAGGGGCCGGACGCGCCGACGACCCCCCCGCGGCCGGAGGTTACCGGGGGGTTCCGGGTTCACCCGGAGGGCTGTCCGGACAGAGTTGTGTCTGTCGTCTTTTCTCCGGCCCGTCCGAAGGGGAGCACGTGAACCACCCCGCGCCCGACCTCTCGTCCAGGGACCCCGACTGGTGGCGGCAGGCCGTCGTCTACCAGGTCTACCCCCGCAGCTTCGCCGACGCCGACGGCGACGGGCTCGGCGACCTCGGCGGGATCACCCAGCGCCTGGCCCACCTCGCCGCCCTCGGCGTCGACGCCCTGTGGCTCAGCCCCTTCTATCCCTCCGAACTCGCCGACGGCGGCTACGACGTCGTCGACCACCGGGACGTCGACCCGCGCCTGGGCACGCTGGACGACTTCGGCGCCATGGTCGCCGAGGCCCACCGGCTCGGCCTGAAGGTGCTCGTCGACCTGGTCCCCAACCACACCTCCCACCGGCACCGCTGGTTCCGGGAGGCACTCGCCGCCGGCCCCGGCTCGCCCGCCCGCGACCGCTACGTCTTCCGCGACGGCCGTGGCGCGCACGGCGAACTCCCGCCCTCCGACTGGCAGTCCGTCTTCGGCGGCAGCGCGTGGCAGCGGGTGCCGGACGGGCAGTGGTACCTGCACCTGTTCGCGCCCGAGCAGCCGGACCTGAACTGGTCCCACGAGGAGGTGCGCGAGGACTTCCGCACCACCCTGCGGTTCTGGTCCGACCGCGGCGTCGACGGCTTCCGCGTCGACGTCGCGCACGCCCTGGTCAAGGACCTGAGCGAGCCGCTGCGCGACCTCGGCGACCTGCCCCGGGTCGCCGAGGAGGCGCTGCTGCTGACCGCGCCGGGCAGCCACCCCTACTGGGACCGCGACGAGGTGCACGAGATCTACCGCGACTGGCGCACCGTCCTGGACACCTACCGCCCGCCCCGCGCGGCCGTCGCCGAGGCCTGGGTGCCGGACGCCCGGCGCGCGCTGTACGCCCGCCCCGACGAACTGGGCCAGGCGTTCAACTTCGAGTATCTCCAGGCCCGTTGGGACGCCGAGGAGCTGCGCCGGGTGATCGCCTCCTCGCTGCGTACGGCCGGTACGGTGGGCGCCTCCGCGACCTGGGTGCTGTCCAACCACGACGTCGTACGCCACGCCTCACGGCTGATGCTGCCGCCGGGCACCGACGAGAACGCCTGGCTGTTGTCCGGCGGGCACGCCCCGGCGGTGGACCAGGCGGCCGGGCTGCGCCGGGCCCGGGCGGCGACCCTGCTGATGCTGGCGCTGCCCGGATCGGCGTACCTCTACCAGGGGGAGGAGCTCGGCCTGCCCGAGGTCGCCGACCTGCCCGCCGAGGTGCTCCGGGACCCGATCTGGGAGCAGACGGGCCACGTCCGCAAGGGCCGCGACGGCTGCCGGGTGCCCTTGCCGTGGACGACGACGGGGCCGTCGTACGGCTTCGGGGCGGGCCGGGCCTGGCTGCCGCAGCCGCCGGGATTCGCGGCGTACTCCGTCGAGGCGCAGGACGGAGCGGAGGGCTCCACCCTGGAGCTGTACCGCAGGGCACTGCGGCTGCGCCGCAAACTGCTCGAGGGCGAGTCGCTGACCTGGGTGCAGGACGCCCCGGACGGAGTCCTGCACTTCACCCGCTGCGACGGCTGGCGGTGCGTCACCAACCTCTCCGCGACCGCCGTCCGGCTGCCGCCCGGGGAGGTGCTGCTGAGCAGCGCGCCGGTCGAGGACGGCCGACTGGACCCGGACACCACCGTCTGGCTCGCCTGACCGCACCGGACGCGCGCGGCCGAAGCCGCCGCACCGGAGGTGCGCGGTCACCGCGCTCTCGGCCCGGCCGTCACCCCCCTCTCGGCCCGGTCGTCAGCGCACCGTCGGGCTGGGGGCGGCGGCCTGGCCCGACGACTCGCCGGGCAGGGCCGGCGGCTGGGTGGTGCTGTCGACCGGCGGGGTGAGGACCACCTCGGGCTGGCCCGCGGCCGGTGGCGGCGGGGTCAGGTCCGAGGAGGGCAGCTTCGGAGGGGTCGTCTGCTGGAAGAGGGCCTGGTCGAAGTCGACCAGGCCGGTCTGCTCCATCACCGTGATGTGGTCCAGGACCGTGTCGTTGGCCTGGTCGGCGAGCGTCCGCACCAGGGTGTTCTTGGTCGTCGAGCGGATCTTCGCGATCGTGTTGAAGATCGAGCCGTGCGTGATGCGCAGGATGTTGGCGAAGTCCTTGTCGAACTGCGCGCCGCTGTCGGCGTTGAGGGTGTTGATGAACCCCTGCTGCTGCGGACTCGGCTGGTTCGGAATCGCGATGTTGAGCATCGGGCCGATCTTGCGGCAGCTGGCGTCCAGCGCCGCGTGGCCGTCGATCAGATGCTTGCTGGCGGTGATGACCGCCTTGCTCTGCCCCTTCTTCAGACCCATCTGGCCGACCGGGTACTCCCACAGCCCGGCCGCCCGCACCTTGACCACGAAGTCCCGGTCGCCCTCCGTCAGCGGTCCCCACTGGGTCTGCGCGATGACGCGGTCCGGCGAACTGCTGACCTTGCTGACCCCGAGCATCGACGGATAGGCGAGCGCGACGAGGGTGATGCTGAGCGCACCGCCCACGAAGAGGGTTCCCATCGCGTTCCGCGAAAAGCGCACCGTGCCTCCTGCCCGGTCGGGGATCCCGCCAAGGCGCGGCGGGGGTCGGACGCAGGGGAGTACGGACGGGATCAGCCGCGGAACCTTTTGATTCGGTAAAAAGTGGGGGGTGTGAGCCAGGTCTCGCACGGCGCCGGGGCCGCTGCGGCGGGTTGACGGGATGTTGACCGTCGTGCAGGAGAGTTGACCCGTTCGCGGGAGAGTCGAGACCTGCCCCGCGCCTACATTCGGCCGCATGTCCCTCCAGCCCCCCAGGATGCCCGCGGGCATGTCCGCCCAGCCCCCCGTCAGGATGCCCGCGGTGCTGCCCGTGCTCCCGTACCGCAAGCCCACCAAGGGCCGCGACTACTGGGTGCTGGACGACGTCCTGCCCGACCCGGACGCCGTGCGGGAGCGCTGTCTCGCCAGGGACGACTGGGTCCAGGGGTATCCGTACACGGCGGAGACCTGGCCGGGCCTGCGTGCCATGCCGGGACTGGAACCCGGCGAACTGGCCCGCGTGGAGCGGCTGGTGAGGAAGGCGACCGGGGCGGACCGGCTGTGGGTGCAGCGGGCGCCCGGCGGCGGCACCCTCAACCACAACTGCGTCCAGGTCGTCGGCGCGGGCGAGAGCGAGCCGCGCCCGCACACCGACTCGCGCGCGCTGTGCCGGTACGCGGCCGTGCTCTATCTCAATCCCGCCGTGCCCGCGGACTGCGGGACGAGCTTCTACCGCCAGTCGCTGCCGGGCGGCCGGCTCGGCGGCAACGTGGTGCAGGCGCCGCACAACAATCTCGTCGAGGCGCTCGGGACGCGGTTCGTCGCGCCGGACGCCTTCGAGGAGGACGTCCGCGTTCCGCACCGCGGCAACCGGCTGCTGCTCTACAACGCCAACCTGGTGCACAGCGCCACCGGCTACTGCGGCAGCACGCCGGCCGACAAGAGGATGACGGCGGTCTTCTTCTGGATGGCCTGAGCCGAGGGGACCGCGCGCTCGCAGGTCACGCGCTCGCAGTTCACGCGCTCACACGTGGCCGATGCCGCCGCTGCCGAAGGAGCCGCTGGAGCCGGGCAGCCAGCGCCGGCGGTTCTGGTCCTTGCCCGTTCTGGTCGACGAGGCGTGCAGTTCGTAGGGCATGAGCCGTTCGCCGTGGTCCCCGAACGGGACCTCGTCCGGCTCGCGCACCTCGCGCGCCTCGCGGACCGCGCCGCCGGGCGGGGGATGGGGCTGGTCCTCCGGGCTGGGATGGGGCAGCTCGCGGTCCCGGACCCGCATGCCGAGCTGCACCGCCCAGATCAGCGCGCCGGCGATGAAGATACCGCCGAGGAAGGCGAGGATCAGGTTGACCACGTCGCCCGCCGAGGCCGCAGCCAGGACAAAGGTCACTGTGTTCATGAGCCGATTATCACCCTAATGACCGAAAAGAGCAGAGTGTGTGTATCGGTTATGTCGATCGGGTCCATCGGGCCCGCGCAATGGATGGCGAACACGGGTTCGATGCCGTCGGTCGATGACCCGCCCGCGGTCGATGACCCGCCTGTGGGTGATGGCCCGCCTGCGGGTGATTCGCCCCGTTCGTTCCGATCCTGGCGGACCCGGGCAGATTCTCCGTTGGTTACGGATCGCTCAATCCCTGGTGGCCGCACGGTGATCGGCGCACCATGGGCTCATGACGCCGGTCCTCAGAGCCATGCAGCAGTTGGAGACATGGCCCGACCTCAGCCCGTGCCCCACCAGTTGCGGAACCGGCCGGGCGCTGCGCTCGGCCCGTGACGAGATCGTCCACTTCCACTCGGACCGCGACGTGGACCTCCACCTCACCGCCCCGGCGATCCAGCGGCTGCACTACGACTTCGCCGGGTCCAGCGCGATCCACCTGGTGCCCGGCTCGCGCTGGGTCACCGTCCACCTCGACTGCGGCACCGATGTCGACCTGCTGCTCAGCCTGGTGAGCGTCGCCCTCAAGGCGCATCAGTTCCGGCCCGTGCGCGGCGACGCGTCGGCGGCCTCGTGCAACTTTCACCGCGTGACGGTGCTGCCGCGCGACGCGGGCGGCTGACGCGGGCGGCCGGACCGCCCCTGACGGAAACGCCTTTCCCAAGTGTCACAGGCATGACATAGGCTGCCATTCGCAGCCGCGCCCCGCGCGTCACCGCCGTCCGGCGGTCATGCCCGGGTGCTGCGCGGCGCACTCGTCTTCCCGGTCACACGCCGGGTTTTCTCGTGGGGGTAACAGCACTGTGCGCACGCGCAGCATTTCGACAGCGACGGCACTGGCGGTTCTCTTCAGCTCGGCGGCGCTGAGCGTCGTCGCGGCCGGCACCGCCTCGGCGGCCACCGCCAAGGTCACCACGCCCGGCGGCATCGTCGTGGACGGCGCCCTGAAGCGGGTCTTCGTCGGCGACCGCTCCACCGGCACCGTCACCGCCACCGACTACTCCGGCGCCGTCCTGGAGTCGGTCAGCGGCCTCGAGGGCGTCACCGGCCTGGCGGTCTCCGACGACGGCACCACCCTCTACGCGGCCGCCGAGGGCACCCACGACATCGTGGCCCTCGACGCCGCCACCCTCGACGAGAAGGCGCGCTACCCGGTCGCCACGCTGAAGGGCCCGCGGTACGTCGCCTTCAGCGCCGGCAAGGTGTGGTTCACCTACGGCGACCAGTGGGACGGCAACCTCGGCTCGGTCGACCCGGCGGTGACCCCCGGGCCCGACACCGACCCGGTCGCCCTCGGGCAGGCGCCGGAAGGCGTGTCGATCTGGAACCCGGGCCTGCTCGACACCGACCCCTCCACGCCCGGCCTGCTCGCCGTCGGCGAGACCGGCGACTCCACGGGCTCGATGGCGATCCTGGACGTCTCCTCCGGCACCGCGCAGAAGGTCGCCTACTACAGCAGCGACTACACCCTCAACAGCGGGATCGGCGACATCGACATGGTGCCCGGCGCCTCCCAGGTGCTGGTCAACGGCACCTTGCGGGACGCCTACCAGGACGGCAAGTTCACCCAGGTCGGCGCCTACCCGGCCGGCCAGCGGGCCGACATCGCCCCCGACGGCACGGTCGCGCAGATCAACGGCACGCAGATCTCGACCTTCAAGCCCAACGCCACCAAGCCGATCCGCACCTACTCGGCCGGTTCGTACGGCACCGCCGACCTGGCCTGGGCCCCGGACGCCTCCCGCGTCTTCGCGCTGGTCGGCGTCTCGGGCGGCGGCTACACCGTCAAGGCGCTCACCGACCCGACGAAGAACGTCCCGACCCTGACGATCAACGCCCCGTCGACCGCGAAGCGCGCCACCAAGCTCACGGTCACCGGCAAGATCTCGGCGACGGTACCGCTGCCCAGCGGCGTGAAGCTCGAGGTGACCCGCACCGACCTGGAGTCCCCGAACGGCAAGGCGCTGCCCTCCGTCACGGTGAAGGCGGACGGAACCTACTCCTTCTCCGACACCCCGCCGGCCGGCGGCACGGTCACCTACAAGGCCAGGTACGCGGGCGACGCCCAGCACGCCGCGGTCAGCGCCAGCGACAAGGTCTCGGTCTCCCGCAACGCGACCACGCTGACCCTGAACAACAACGGCAAGCTGTACTCGTACGGCACCGACGTCAAGTTCACCGCGCACCTCGGCACCACGTACAAGAACCGCACGGTCGAGATCTGGGCCGACCCCTTCGGCGGCGACAAGCCCAAGAAGCTGATCAAGTCCGGCACGGTCAACTCCAGCGGCAACATCACCGCGACCGTGGACATGACCCGCGACACGCTCGTCACCGCGGTCTTCAAGGGCGACGCCCGCTACGCGCCCAAGACGGTGAAGTCGACGGCGTACGCCAAGGTGAAGGTCTCCGTCGCCGTCTCCAAGCACTACAAGACGGCCAAGATCGGCACGCACACGTACTACTGGTTCCACAAGAGCACCGACCCGCTGCTCACCACGACCATGACGTACTACCCGGGCCGCCAGCAGCGCTTCGACCTCCAGGTCTACTACAACGGCACCTGGTACTCCGCCGACTCCGAGTACTTCCCGATCGGCAGCAACGGCAAGTCGGCCGTCTCGCTGGGCGCCCCCGGCGAGTCCGGCATCAAGGCGCGCATGCGCTCGGCCTACATCAACGGCTCCTCGGGCGACAGCGTCAACTCGACGACGTACAGCTCCTGGAAGTACCTGTACTTCTCCAACTAGCCGGTCCGGAAAGCCTGTCGGGGCTCCCGCTCTCCCGCGCCCACGGCGTGCGGGGCGGGAGCCCTTCCGCGTGCGGTACGCAGCCGCCGGCACGGGCGTTCCCGGCCGCGCGTCTTCCTGTCACACTGCAACCGCGGTGGCCGAAAACGTGTCTCCGCATGCGTGCCGCCGCGGGACGGAGCGACGGCTTCGGGGGGTCGGAATGAGTACATGGGCGGTGCCCGGATACACCGAGTCGCTGGAACTCGGGGCGGGGGCGAGCGGGCGGGTCGTGCTGGCCGTGCACGAGGAGACCGGCATCCCGGTCGCGGTGAAGTACCTCAGTGACTCGCTGCGCACCCGGCCGGGCTTCGTGCACGACTTCCGGGCGGAGGCGCGGCTGCTCGCCGGGCTGGAGAGCCCGCACGTCACCGGCCTGTACGAGTACGTCGAGAGCCCGGACGGCGCGGCCATCGTGATGGAGCTGGTGGACGGCGTCTCGCTGCGCACCCTGCTGAAGCGGAACGCCCCCCTGGAACCCGAGGCCGCGCTGCTGGTCCTCAAGGGGTCGCTGCTCGGCCTGGCCGACGCGCACCGTCTCGGCGTCGTGCACCGCGACTACAAGCCCGAGAACGTGCTGGTCGCCCCGGACGGCACCTCCAAGCTCGTCGACTTCGGCATCGCGGCGGACGCCGGCACCAGCGCCGGCGCGGCCGGCACCCCCTCCTACATGGCGCCGGAACAGTGGACCGGCGCGCCCGCGTCCCCGGCCGCCGACGTGTACGCGGCCACCGCCACGTTCTTCGAGTGCCTGACCGGCCGCAAGCCGTACAGCGGCGGCAACCTCGCCGAACTCGCGCTGCAGCACGTCGACGCGCCGGTCCCCGCCGACGAGGTCCCCGAGCCGGTACGGGACCTGGTGCGGCGCGGACTGGCCAAGGACCCGGAGGAACGGCCCACCCACGCCGAGCTGTTCGTCACGGAGCTGGAGTCGGCCGCCGGCGCCGCCTACGGGCCCGACTGGGAGGAACGCGGCCGCGGCCGGCTCGCCGCGCTGGTGGCCCTGCTGCCGCTGCTGCTGCCGTCGGCCCGCGTCCGCCCGCACACCACCAAGGCCACCGCCCGCACGGTGCTCGGCGGTGAGGCGGCCCGGGGCGGGGCACGGTCGTGGCTGCCCGGCCGGCCGGGGATGCTGGTGTCCGGCGCGGCCCTGGTGCTCGGCGCCGTGCTGGCCTACGGCCTCCAGCCACAGCCGGGAGCGGCCCCGCAACAGGCGGCGAAGGCCCTGGCCACCACCAGCGCGGGGCCCGGCGCGACGGCCACCGGATCCGCCACCGCGAGCGCCTCGGCCTCCGCGTCGGCGTCTCCGACGTCCACGGAGTCGCCGGGACCGTCGCCCTCGGACACGGCGGCGACCGCGACCGCCACCGCCACCGACGGGCCCACCGCTTCCGCGACCGCGGGTCCGGACGGGGAGACGAAGGCGCCCGGCGGGGCGACCGCCGGGGCCACGCCGACCACCGCGGCCCCCACCTCGGCCGGTCCCGTCTCCCCCGCGGTCAAGGACGTCGCGGTGTCGGGCTTCCGGCAGACCGGACCGGCCACCGCCACGGCGACCGTCGACGTCACCACGGACGGCACGGGACCGGTCTCCATCACCGTCGTGTGGTTCGCGGGCAACGTCCCCGGATCGCTCGGCGCCCCCGACGGCGCGCCCCAGACGTTCAAGCGCAGCGGCGCCACGCACTACACGATCAGCGTCGACCACACCTTCCAGAACTCCGGCTGCTACTGGGCGGTGCAGGGCACCACCACGCCGTCCTCCGCGGACGGCGGCGCATCCCAGCAGCTGCTGACCAGACAATGCGAGCTCCGATGACCGCCGACAGCGACCGCGCGCCCACGCCCGCCGGGGACGGCGAGCCCACCCGGGCACTGGGCCCCGCCGACCCCGAGTACAGCGCCACCGTGCTCTCCAGCCAGTGGATCCAGCGGCCCGAGCCGGACGACGCCACCCTGCTCGCACCCGAGCCGGACGACGCCACCCTGCTCGCACCCGAGCCGGACGACGTCACCCTCGTCGTGCCGCCCGGGGACGCGGACGTCACGGTCGTCGTGCCGCCCGGGGACGCGGACGTCACGGTCGTCGTGCCGCCCGGGGACGCGGACGTCACGGTCGTCGCGCCGCCCGGGGACGCGGACCAGACGGTCGTCGTACCGCCCGGGGACGCGGACCAGACGGTCGTCGCGCCGTCCACGGACAAGGACGAGACCGTCGTCGCGCCGCCCGCAGGCGTCGCCGCGTCGACGGACGTACCGGACCGCACCGAGGGCACCGTGCTCCGCTTCGGCCCGGGGGTGACCGCGGCCGTCGCGCACCGCACCAGCGTGACCCTGGCCGCCGTACCGCCGTCGCCCCCCGCACCCCCGCGCCGCCGCCACCGGCTGCGCCGGCACGCCCTGCCCGCGCTGGTGCTGCTGTGCGTCCTCGCCTTCCTCGCCTGGCAGCGGCTCGGCCCCTCCGTCGCGGTGCGCACGGTCGAGGTCACGTCCCGGCCGGCGGCGGTCGGATGCGACGCCACCGCGGACGTCGTCGGCGTCGTCACCACCGACGGCCGTGCGGGCAGCCTCTCCTACCGCTGGACCCGCAGCGACGGAACCGCCTCGGGCATCCTGCGCGAGCAGGTCGCCCGAGGGCAGCGGCAGGCCCGGCTGCACCTGCTGTGGAGCTTCCAGGGCACGGGCCGCTACACGGCACGGGCCGAACTGCACCTCCTGACCCCGGCCAAGCGCACCGTCGCGACCAGCCTCACGTACGACTGCCGGTGAGGGCCGCCACCTCGGCCGCGCGGAGCCGCTCGGCCGAGGTCCGCGCCGCTGTCCAGGTCGATGTCCGCGCCGGTGTCCGGTCGATGCCAGCGCCGGTGTGGCGCAGGTCACGGGAAGTCGGCCGAGGGGGCCGGACAGCTCATTGAGGTGAGCACTCATCTGCGAACCCGGGTCCGGGCCGGGGAATCGAGCGCGTTCGCCGAGCTGTTCGACAGCTACGCCCGCGCGGTCTACAACCATGCCTTCCGGCTGACCGCCGACTGGTCGGCGGCCGAGGACGTGATGGCCGCGACCTTCATGGAGGCGTGGCGGCTGCGCGACCGGGTCGATGCCGAGGGCGGCTCCCTGCGGCCCTGGCTGCTGGGCATCGCCACCAACACAGCGCGCAACCAGTACCGCAGCAACCGCCGTTACCGGGCGGCGGCCAACGCCGCCGCGGCGGCCGAACTGTCGGTGCCCGACCACGCCGACGAGGTGGCGGGCCGGGTCGACGACCGGCGCCGGCTCGCGACGGCCCTCACCGCGCTGGCCGCCCTGCGCCGGCCGGAACGCGAGGTCATCGCGCTCTGCCTGGGCGAGGGCCTGGACTACGAGGCCGCCGCGACAGCGCTCGGCATCCCGGTCGGCACGGTCGCCTCCCGGCTCTCCAGGGCCCGCAGGAAACTGCGCGCGCTCGCGGAGGGCCCCGCCTCTCGCGAGAAATCTCCCGCGAGACGGGAAGCCGGCCACGCCGGCAGACAGACAAGAGGAGACCACCCACACACCAGGCGGCCCGCGCAGGAAGGAAACCGATGAACGCGAACACGTCCCGGCACGAACCGGCCGAGGGGGACCAGGAAGCACAGCTCCTGTCCTGGACGGCGCGTGATCTGCCGACGGGCCGTCACCAGTTCCACAAGGAGCGCCTGATGGCCCAGATCCACGACATGCGGCAGCGGGAGCAGCACGAGCAGCACGAGCAGCGGGAGCAGCGGGATCGCCGTACGGCACCGGCGGCGCCCGGGAAGCGACGCCGGCTCCGGCTGCCGCGCCCGGCGATCGCCCTGCCCGCCCTCGCGGCGGCCCTGGCGGGCACGGTCGTCGCCGGGATCGCCGTGCAGGGCGGCGGCGGGGGAACCCGCGACGGCGGCGTGGCCACCGGCCCGGCCCTGACCACCCAGGTCGGCGTGGCCGCCGCGGGCGCGCCCCAGCTGCTCGACCAGATCTCACTCGCGGCGGCCGACGCCTCCCACCCGAAGGTCGGTCCCGGCCAGTACGTCTACATCGAGTCCCGCATGGCCGACACCTTCCTCAAGACCGTCAACGACAAGACCTCCCTGGCCAGCCACGCCCTGCACCGCCGCCAGGTGTGGATGTCGCCGGACGGCACCAAGGGCTGGCTGATCGACCCCGCGGTCAACGACAGCCCCGAGGGCGAGACGCTGAGCCTGCCCGACGAGCAGGGCAACACCCCGAAGGCGGGCCTGAACAGCCCGTCGTACGACTACCTCACCAAGCTGCCCGCCGATCCCGACAAACTGCTGGCGAAGATCTACAAGGAGACCGAGGGCCTCGGCAACACCCCCGACCAGGAGGCGTTCACCACCATCGGCGACCTGCTCGGCGAGAGCTATCCCCCGGCGGACCTCTACCCCGCCCTCTTCAAGGCGGCCGCCAAGATCCCCGGTGTCGTCGTCGTGCGGGACGCGGTCGACGCGGTGGGCCGGCACGGGGTGGCGGTGGCCCGCCTCGACGAGACCAGCGGCCAGCGCGAGGAATGGATCTTCAACCCGAAGACCTACGTCTTCCTCGGCGAACGCACGGTCCAGGTCCGCAAGGGCACCGGCGTGGACGCCCTGATCAAGCCGGGCACGGTCATGTTCACCAGCGCCGTCATCACCAGGTCCGTCGTCGACGGCATCAAGCAGACCCCGGCGGCCGACGGCTGATCCCTCCGCGCGCCCGGCACTGTGACGTGCGGCCACCTTCCTGTGCCGGGCCCCTGGGGAACCGCCGAGGGCCCGGGCACACTCTGCATGGTGGTAGACGTCTGAAGGGGATGGCCGAAAAATGATTACGCTCACCAAGGAAGACGGTCCGGCGGACCTGGACGGAGTGACCCATCTGTCCATCGGCGTGTCCTGGGATCCGACGGCCGGCACCAGCGGCGGCGTGCTGGGCAAGTTGCGCCGCAAGCAGGGCACCGACCTGGACCTGATCGCAATCGCCATGCAGGGCACGGACCCGGTACGCCTCGCGGGCCTGGACTCGCTGAACCCCATGGGCAACGGTTCGCTGGTCCACAGCGGCGACGACCAGACGGGGCACGGGGACGGGGACGACGAGACGGTGACCGTCGAGTTCGCCAAGATACCGCCGCAGATCACGTCGATCGTGTTCGTCGCCGCCGCGTTCAAGCGGGGCAGTTCCTTCCAGAAGGCGCGCAACATCAGTTTCAAGGTCTACGACGCGACGGGGGGAAGCTCGCAGCAGGTCGCCGACATCTGGCCCAGCCTGCTCAGCCAGGACAACGGCTGTGCCGTGGCCAAGGCCGTGCGGCAGGGCGCCGGCTGGAAACTCGAAGTCGTCAACGTGACCGGGAAGATCAAGCAGGGCGACGAACACTCCCTGATGCGCTTCGCCGTCAGCAAGTAGTGGGCGGACGGGGGCCGGAGTGAGCGAGGCCCTGTATGCCGAGCGCTCGTGGAACCCGCTCCGGCGGCCCGTGGAGCTGACCGAGGAGGGGCTGCGCAGGGGCGGCAGGCTCACGCCGCCGGCCGAGCTGAACCTCGGTGCCATGGCCGAGGCGTTCCAGCGCGGGCGCTGGCTCGGCGGCGGCGGTGCGGAACGCCCGCTGGAGCGGTTGCCCGAGGGGACCGGGTTCGTCCCGGTGACCCGGGTGACCGGCACGGCCACGCCGGTGCGGGTCCGGCAGGCCGCCCGGTTCGCCCGCGCGCTGGGCGAGTTGGCGGTACGCCGGTGCGGTGGGCCGGAACGGGTGGCCGCGCTGGCCGACCGGGCGCGCGCCGAGGGCGTACCGCTGTGGATGGCGAGGCGGTCCGCGCCGGGGCCCGCCGGACCGGTCACGGTCGTCGTGGACCGGCGTCTGGTGCGGGTCGACGTGTGGGGGCCCGGCGCTCCCGTCGTACGGATCCGGGCGCCGCACGGGTTCCACCGCGACTCCGCCCAGCCGGACCGGGGCCTGCGGTTGACCGTCGGCGAGGTGACCGCGCAACTCGGCCTCAGGAAGAAGCTGCGCAGGTCCAGGAGTTCGGTGGAGGTACGCCTGCCCGGACGACCGGGACAGCCCGGCGGGCGCTGGATGCTGCGACGGGAGAACGCGGTGAGCTCACGGCTGCTGCGCGACGACCGGAGAGTCGCCTTGCTGATGTGCCCACCGCGTCGACCCGCACGCCGGCCGGGCGAGCTGCTGCTGCCGCCGGCTCCCGTCCGCTACGAGAGCGCCGACCCGCTGGACGCCGTGATGGCGCAGGTCTTCTCCGTCGCCTTCGGCCTCGGCGACGCGACGGGCCTGGCGCGGTTCAGCTCCGAGCAGCGGGACGGCGGCGACGAGGGCTGGGACCTCCCCTGGTTCAGCAACCTCGGCAACGGCGGCGACGACAACGAATCCGGAGCCGCCGACGGCTGGGGCTCGGACGGCGGCGACGGCGGTGACGGCGGCAGTGACGGTGGTGGCGGCGACGGTGGCGGCGACTAGCCGGTGAGCTGAGCGACGGCCTCGGCGCGGGCGGCTCGGCGAGATCACGTCGAGGGGCCCTGGTGCCCGTACGGCACCAGGGCCCCGAAGGAAATACAACACCATCCGTCGGCTCTCTACTGCTCTGCCGACCTTCTCTTTTCCGCTACCCGGCCCAGCAGGGCGGAGCGGGGGATCGCAGCTGCGTGACCGGGGACCACCATCCATTCCGGGGTCTTGCGGTACCCGGACCGAGTGCTTCTCGGCGCTTCTCGGACCGGGCGATCCTGATGGCGTCTGTTCCTCCGTTCCTTTCCGAACCAACCACTGTGTGAACCGGTACTGCTGTCGGCAGCTCCTTGACGTGCGAGCCGCCCAGTGCGGCTCTCAGTCCCGTCACCGTCCTGAGAACACCTTGGCTCCGAGGCTCGAGAGCCGCACTGACCTGCGTGTTTCGTACTCCGTCACCCGGCAGTTCGTGTCTGTCGGGTCTCGTTCGACCGTGTCTACGAGAAGAAGCGTACCCACAGTGGAGCCAAAAATCTACTTCGGCAAAGGCAGTTTTCACCCTTCCGGCGGAGGAAGAACCCTGCCGCGATGGCTCCTCGCCGTTCCGCGGAAGCCGTCTCCGGCCGCACATGCGACCGCTTCGGCCCCGAGGGCGGTTCCGGGTGCGGGCGGGCCGCATAAGCTCTGCTGTCATGTCGAACCCTGATGAGCTGCTTGTCGCCATCTCCGCCGCGGTGGAGTCCGAGCGAAGCAATCAGATGTCGCTGACCGTGGTCGTCGGCGGCGCCGTCATCACCGGCCGGCTGGCTCCCGAGGCCGTGTGGCGGGAGCGGGTGGCGGAGGTGCTGAAGGACTCCGAACGTCTCGGCCCGTTCTCGAACGTCTTCACCCGCGGCCAAGGAGGAGGCCGGTCAGGCCGCGCTGAGGCGCCCACGCACCTGCACTTCCATCTCGCCCGGATCCTCCAGGGAACCCTCGGCATCCCTGAGACGGGTGGCATGTACCGGGTCGCGATCAAGGACGTCAGCGCATGGACCGTGGGCGATCTCAGCTACTCCGACCGCTGAGACGCCGTTCAGCCGTCCCCGGGGCCAGGCAGGCGGCCACCCCGGGCCGCCTGTCTCCCCGGCGACGGGCGCGCCCCGGGGGCGCCGCCGCCGGCCGTGACCGGTCCGGGCAGGTGTCCCGGGCCGTCTCCGGGTCGGTCCGGGGGAGAGTGCCAGGGGCGCTGACCACGTCGGGACACGCGTCCGTCGGTGACGGCCGACGGCAACCGGGCCGCGACCTACGGTCCGAGTGGACCTGGACTGAGAAGTCCGAGTGGACCTGAACCGAGAAGAGGGCGGCGGCTGTCACGCTGGGCACGCCGTCGCCCCGTGCGGCGACGGCGTGCCGAGGGCCGAGCGCCGGGGGGCCGATCGCCGGGACGGCGTCCGTGCCGCTGCGTCACCGGACGTGGGCCAGCAAGGTGCGCAGGACGGCGTCGGAGTGCGTCCAGAGCAGGGATCCCGCGGCGGCCGGAAGCAGGTGCCGGGTCGCCTTCGGGATCGTCCGGGCGAGCGACTCACCCAGATCCGGGGAGTGGACCGGGCTGGTGTCCTGCTGCCCGTACCAGAGGTCGACCGGGACGGTGATGTCGGCGGGGTCGAACGGCCAGCGGCCCATCGCCAGGACGGTGTCACGGGCGTAGCCGGCGGGGCCCTGCCCGAACGCCTCGTCCATCGCGCGCCGGAAGGCGGGCTGGAAGACCGGGTCGGTGTAGACCGTCCGGTCCGCCTCGGGGCTCGTCATGATGATCAGGTCCCACAGCGCGTCGGCGCTGCCGAAATCGGCGAAGGAAACCTCGGCGGCGGCAGGGTCGGCCGCGACGGCGTCCACCAGGCCCCGCACCTGCGGGTCCAGCGAGTGCGCGAAGCGGGGATGGGCGAGTTCGTCGCTCCCGGACACCACCGCCACCGCGCTCACCAGACCGTGTGCCGCCAGGGCGAGGGCGAACGGCGCCCCCTGCGAGAAGCCCACCACCGACGGCGCGTGCAGGCCTCGCTCCTGGACGAAGTGCCGGATGTCGGTCGCCCAGCCGGTCAGGGTCCGGCCGGGGGCCGGGTCGGAGGCGCCGAGGCCGGGCCGGTCCAGGCTGACGAGCCGGACGCCTTCCGCGTCGACGGCGGCGCCGCCGAAGGCGAGCCGCCTGCTGGTGGCCGCCCCCGGGCACAGCAGCACCGGGGTGCCGTCGGCCGGCCCCCATTCCGCCCAGCCCAGGAGCCGACCGTCCGGCAGCCCGGTCTGTCCGAGCCGCGCTGGTTCCCGTACGCCGTAGTCCATGATCCGTATTGTCGCGTGCCCGTCTTTCCGCCGCCGTCCAATTTTTTCGCCGGCCGCGGTGGCGAGGGGAGCGGCCTGCGGGGCCGGGCGAGGGGCTTCCGGCATCCCGGCCCGGCCCGGCCCCGCGGCGGTCATGGCGTGCGGTCCCCGAGCCGGGCCCGCGGGCCGGGTGTCAGGGGCAGCTGGGCTGGTTGACGCCGTAGACGATGCGTTTGCCGAGCCCTGGCCACTCGGTGACCGTCCACAACTGGCGGTTCGACCTCATCACGTACAGGTCCTGGAGCCCGACGCCGCCCTGCTGGTACGTGGGCTGCTGGTTGGGCCGGTCCGTCACCAGCCAGCCGAGGTTGTCCTCGCCCCGGCTGCTGTCGAAGTAGTAGCAGCGGCGCGTGGCGGCGGCCGGGTCCAGGTACGAGACGGCTCCCTGCACGTTGGTGACCGGTTGCCGGTAGACCTCCTGCGCGTGGATGGTCCGGTCGGCGGTCCGGGACGTGATGTCGCTCGTCCGCCACCGCGCGAGCCGCGAGTTGCACCACACCAGGGTCCCGCCCCGGCGCTCGCTGCAGTACTCACCCGTGATGAACTGCCAGCTGGACGCGGACCGGTCCAGGGCGACGTAGTCGTAGCAGGCGCGATTGCCCCTGTTGCAGGCATGGGGGGACACCCCTCCTGTCCCCGAGGACCACAGACCGACCTCCGGCAGCACGAACCGGCTGCCCGGAGCCCTCTGGTCGTCGGTCCGGCCCAGGTCGAGGATGTTCCGGGTGTCGAACACGAACAGGCCCCTGCGCGGATCCGCGACGTAGAGGAAGTTCTCGTGCCAGACGATGCCGCCCGCGTGCGTCGGCAACGACCTGAACTGGGTCTGGCCGGGCATGAGTTGCACCAGCTCCACGTGCACGTAGCGTGCGGGGGACCCTGGGACGAGGAAGCTGACCCGGGAGCGGGTGGGCGTGCTCTGGTTCGGTGCGTGTCCGTACCACGAGTTGAGGAGGACCCGACGGCCGTCGACCGTCCCCCCGGCGTGCGCGTCCTCGCTGCCGCTCATGCCCTGCGGGGTCCAGGTGGACGATGCGGAGTCCACGCTGTCGAAGCAGTACCAGTCGGCTGCCGCGACCGCGTTGCGCAGTGCTCCGAGCGAGCTGTTGGCCGCGGAGCACTTCCGAGTGGCGATGTGGTCGAGGTTGCTGGTGTTGCTGATCAGCTGACCCGGCGTGAGCCGCGGGTACGGCAACGCGGGGATGTTCGAGGCGCGGGGGTCCGGATCCCACGTCAGGTGGAAGTCCGGTACGGACGCGGGATCCGACACCATCGGCCGGGGCGCGGGGACCGGTGCGGCGGCCGGCCCGGGGGACTGCGTGTGCGCGCCGGCCGGTCCGGCGCAGAAGACGAGGGCCAGGGCGGCGACAGCCACCCGGCCCAGCAAGGGGGGAATCACGAGAACTCCTTCTCCACGTCGCGGCCTTCGTGGCTGCGAAGCATTGCCCGTCACCGCACCCCATGGAACGACCACGCCGAGAGGACGGACGTGCGTGAGTACGGCGCGTGATCTGTCGGAGAGAGTTTTGACAGGTGGCCAGTACTTCTTGACGTGTGTCGCGAACTTTCACCCGGAAACAGCAGTCGCAGCACCCCGCACCGGCCTCGCACCGGCCTCGCACCGGCCTCGCACCGGCACCCGCACCGGCCCCGCAGCGGTGGGGCGCAGGGCGCCCTCACCGGAGGCGTCGGCCGCCGTCTACAACCATCGACACCAGCGGTTGGTCAGACCCACGCAAGGAGATCTTGCGACAAAAGGATCACCGACGTTTCACGTGGCAAGAGAGAAGACCGATGGCACGTACACGCTCCGCGGCGGTTGCCGCTGCTTCGTTCCTGCTCATGGCCGGTGCCGGTCTGATGCACGCACCCTCCGTGTTCGCCGCCGGCTCCACCTCCGGTGCCGCCGCGAGCGACTTCGACGGTGACGGGTACTCCGATGTGCTGATCGGCGCGCCGAGCGGCATCGCCGGCGGTGTCAAGGGCGCGGGTTACGTCACGGTCCAGTACGGCAGTGCGTACGGCATCGGCACCGCGGCCACCACGCCCAAGGGCCGTACCGCCGTCTTCAGCCAGGCCACCGCGGGTGTCCCGGGAAAGGCGGAATCCGGTGACGCCTTCGGGGCTTCGGTGGTCACCGGTGACGTCAATGGCGACGGTTACGACGACGCCGTCATCGGGGCGCCGGGTGAGGACACCGGTGCGCTGCGCAACGCGGGCCGGGTGACCGTGCTGTACGGCTCCGCGCGGGGGTTGCGCGCCGTCGGGAGTGTCTCCGTCGCCCCGGCGGCCCCGTACGCCGAGGCCCGTTTCGGGCTGGCCCTGGCCACTGCCCGCCTGGCCGGCTCCGCTCCGGGCGAGGCCCTCGTCGCCGCGGACCGTCGCGGCGCGGACGTGCTCGCGTACGAGGCGGGAACGCTGAGGAGCAAGAGCCGCCTCGACACCACCGGTGCCGTGCAGGGCGACGCCATCGAGCCGAAGTCCCTGACCACCGGTGACTACGACGGCGACGGCGACGACGACCTGGTCGTGTCCGGCCGCAGCCTGGAGGAGGACGGCGGCGGGCGCTCCGCGGTGTACGCGAGCGGAACCGGAGGGCTGACGTACGTACGGGACCTCGGCGGCGGCCCCGCCACCGCGTCCGGGGACATCGACAACGACGGTTACGACGATTTCGTCTACGGGTCGCCGGACAGCCCCGATGACCAGGGCGAGCCCCTGACCGGAGGCGTGGTGGGCGTCTACTTCGGCGGTGAGGACGGGGTGAAGGGCGTCGACGAGCTTGGCACCGTGGCGCAGGCCTGGGCCCAGTACAGTCCCGGGGTGCCGGGCACGGCCGAACTCGGTGACGGTTTCGGGTCCGCCGTTTCCGTCGCCGACGTCGACGGGGACGGCTACGACGACCTGGCGGTGGGCGCGCCGGGGGAGGACGTCGGCGGCGTCAAGGACGCGGGTGCGGTCTGGATCCTGCGCGGGTCGGCTTCCGGAGTGACCGCAGGCAGGGCGATGTCGTTGACGCAGAACTCCGCGGGCGTACCGGGCACGGCGGAGCGAGCGGACCGCTGGGGCGGGCAGGTCCGGCTCGTGGACACGAACCACGACGGCCGTCGCGAGCTGCTGGCCTCCGCCCCGGGAGAGAACGGTTCCGAGGGAGCGGTCTGGGTGTTCCGCGCCCTCGCGTCCGGGATCGTGACCACGGGCGCCCGTTCGTACGGGGCCGGGGTGCTCGGGGCTTCGCCGACCGGCGCCCGGTTCGGTGCCGCGATCAGCGAGTAGGAGGCCGGCGAGCAGCAGGCCCGCGGAAGGAACGGCGCCGCACGGCACCGGCCGGCCGGGGGCCTGTTCTCGCCGCCGCCGCTCCCGCGCCGGCCGCGACGGCGGTCAGCGCCTGACGGTCCGGCGACGGCCCGGCCACGAGTCCCGCATCCGGCGTCCCGCGTCCCGCCGGTCGGCGACGCGGCCGTGGACCGTGACCGCCGGGTGCGCGGACGGCGCCTCACTTCTCGGGGGCGCAGTCGTAGAGGGTGAAGCTGCCGTCGGTGCGCAGGCCGTAGGCGGTGGGCGGGATGCGGGTGCAGTGGGACTTCACCCAGGTGGTGGCGGGAGTGGTGGGGCGCTGGGTGGTGAGCAGCGCGTAGCGCAGCTGGTGGGCGGTGACCAGGCCGCCGAGCTGCTGGGCGGTCGGGAAGGGGGTGCTGCCGGTGAAGCCGCCCATGACGAGGACGGGCTCGGACTTCGCGCGCAGCAGGGGCTCGGCGGTGTAGGCGGCCTGGGTGGCGAGCAGGTACTTCTCGCCGTGGCGGTGCGCGGTGAGGTAGGCGAGCAGGGCGGTGTCGCGGGCGCTGGGCAGGCCGAGCCCTCTCCTCCGCGGGGCGCGATGGGGATGCTCGAGGTACGACTTGCCGACCGGGCCGGCCATCGGCGAGGTGGTCGCGCCCGCGTAGAGCGGGTCGAGGCTGGAGACGGCCCAGCCGGCCGGTACGACCAGGGTGGCCGCGATTCCGGCGGCGAGGGCGGCGTCGACCATCCGCGGGGAGGTGCGTGGCCCGCGGCTCCACAGGCCCACCACGCCGCACAGCGCGAGCATCACGGCGACCGGCAGCAGCCAGGAGACGAATCGGGTCGGCCAGTCGAGCACCAGCGCCCACGCCGCCGTCAGCGCGATCGCCGCCGGCAGCACCAGATGCCGTCGGTCGGCCGCCTCGTGCTCCGCCGCGGGCCGCGGCTCGTACGTCCCCGTCGGCCGCGGCTCGTACGTCGCCGTCGGCCGCGGCTCGTACTTCGCCTCGTAATCCGAGCGGAAGAGCGCGAGGCCGCCACCGGTCAGCGCGGCGAGCGCCGGGGCGACGACGGCCGTGTAGTAGGCATGGTTGCCGTTGGAGACGCTGAACACCACGGTGTGCACGGCCAGCCAGCCGCCCCACAGCAGGAATCCCGCGCGCGCCAGGTCGGTTCGCGGTCGTCCGGCGTGCCGGACGACACCCAGGACCGCGGCGAGCACGGCGACCGGCAGGAACCAGGCGACCTGCGGGCCGACCGTGTGGTTGATCAGCATGTCCCAGCCGGTGTTGCCGGTGGTGCGGCTGGCGGCGGTCCC
This sequence comes from Streptomyces sp. H51, assembly GCF_035656535.1. Taxonomy (NCBI): domain Bacteria; kingdom Bacillati; phylum Actinomycetota; class Actinomycetes; order Kitasatosporales; family Streptomycetaceae; genus Streptomyces; species Streptomyces sp. H51. The sequence continues at coordinate 130,953 of NZ_JAYMHD010000087.1, read as the reverse complement.
CGCGACGGCGCCGAACGCGGTGGCATCGCTGCTGAAGCGGCTCAGGCCGTTGTAGCCGAAGACCAGGGCGAACGGATTGTTGTCGGACGTCCCGTCGAGGTACGGGCGGTCGGCGGCCGGTGTCACCCAGGCGATCAGTATCCAGGAGCAGGAGACCGCCAGCGCGACCACCCCGCTCACCAGGACGCGCAGAACCCGCTTCAACGGCGTACCGGGCGCGACGATTTGATACACGGCGGCGAAGACCGGCAGCACCAGCCACGCCTGCAGCATCTTCGCCTGGAAGGCGAGCCCGACCCAGATCCCGCAGGTGATCAGCGGCAGCAGCCGCTCGGTGCGCACCGCCTTCTGCAGCGCTCCGGCGGCCGCGACCAGGAGCAGGGTGAGCGCGGTGTCCGGGATGGTGGCACGGTTCAGCGCCACGGTGACCGGGGTGAGGGCGAGCACCAGCGCGGCGATCAGCGCGGCGAACGGACCGGCCCAGGCCCGAACGATCCGGTGCAACAGCCATACGGTGAGCACGCCCTCGACGACCTGCGGAAGCGCGGCGGCCCAGGTGTGCGGGCCGAAGAGCCAGACGGAGACGGCGTCGGGCCAGAAGGCGCCGGGCAGCTTGTCGATGCTGATCGAACCGGCGGTGTCGAGCCCGCCGAAGAAGAACGCCCGCCAGCTGCCGGCCATCGAGCGTATCGCCGCACCGTAGAAGGGGTGGAGCGCGGCGTGCCCGATGCCCCAGGAGTACAGCACCGTGGCGACGGCCAGCACCGCGGCGAGGGCCGGGCGCTCCCAGCGCGGGGCGTCCTTCGGCCGGCCGGCGCGGCGGTTCGCCGCCCGATGGCCTCGCTGCGCTCCGGTGGCCTGGGCGGCGGGGGTGGCGGTCATGGCAGTGGTCCTCGGATCAGCAGGTCAGGTGAAGCGGCGGTGCACACGCGGCGGAGCCACGGACGACGGAGTCACAGGAGGCGGAGCCACGCACGGCGGAGCCACGGAGGACGGAGTCACATGAGGCGGAGCCACGCACGGCGGAGCCACGGAGGACGGAGTCACAGGCGGCGGGCCGCCCGGAAGCCGCGGGCGTAGAAGTCGGTGCCGTCCAGCAGCGCGTGGCCGGACAGGTCACCCAGGGTCGGGCCGTTGGCGGCGGAGCGGCTGGAGTAGAAGCGGTGCCGGCCCCGGTCGTCGAGGCCCATGTACATGCCCACGTGGTCGATGAAGTCCGGCCGGTCCTTGATGATGGCGAAGAAGACCAGATCGCCGGGTTGCAGGGCGTCCAGGTCGGTGGCCTGCCGGGTGCCGGTGTGGGGGATCACCGTGCGGCCGGGACCGTAGGCGGCGATGGCGTAGGCGCGGCGCGGCAGACCGGCGCCCTTGGTGTTGGTGTTGTGCAGGGGGATGCCCATGCGGTAGCCCCACACCAGACGCTGGAAGCCGGAACAGTCGACATCGCCGTAGCGGGCCTTCTCCGGCTGTGCGCGCGTGCCGTCCGGGAAGGTCCACTCGATGCCCAGATAGTCGTAGAAGTCGGACTGCTCGTCGTAGTAGGCGAAGTCCAGCGGGTTCTTGACCGCGGCGTTGCGCGGGCCGAAGTGCGCGGTGCCCGCGTAGCGCACGCCGTCGGCGTTGCGCTTGTCGGGCGCCCCGGCGCTGCTGTACTGGAACGCCACCGCGAAGACGTCCGGGCTGCTGTCGCCGAGCGTCTTGCGGAACCAGCCCGTGAACCAGGCGGACTTCTCCATGCCCCGCTGCCACGCGTGCGGCAGCACCCGCACCCAGGCGTCCGTGGTCACCTTGGCCTCGGTGGTCCTCGGCTCGCTGAAGGTGCGGGCGGGACCGGTGAGTACGGCCGTACGGGCGCCGTCGGTGAAGGTGGCCAGCGTCCCGCCGTCGGCGGCGCGGACCACGGTGCGGCCAGGTGCGGACAGCCGTTCGAAGGTGTGGGGCCGGGTGGACCGGGCGCCCGTGCCGGAGCCCGTGCCGTCTGCCGCACCGTCACGGTCGTCGTCGCCGTGCCCGAGGCGGTCCCAGGCGTAACCGCCCACCGCCCCGGCGGCCACCACGCCCGCGATCGTCCGGAACACGGCGCGGCGGGCCGGGCGGCTTCGCCTGCCGACGGGGTCGGAGTGCATGGCCGATCCTCCTGTAACTGTGAGGTGAGCGGGTGGTGAGCGGGTCAGCCGGTGGGCAGGGCGCCGATCAGCAGACCGGAGACCAGCACCACGTACGTGGCCAGGGTCACCGCCGTGGTCGTGATGACCGTGGCCGCCGGCGGCTGACGGGTCATCTGGTAGGAGACCAGGCCCGGGACGATGAAGCCAAGCGTCTGTGACGTGTACAGCAGCGGGAATTCGTGGTTGAGGGCGAGCATCACGGTGGTCTGCATCAGCACCGCGCACAGCACCACGGCGGCGAACAGCCGCTTGCCGTACAGAATCACCGTGCGCTGCACCAGCTTCGTCAGGAAGTACGTGGCCGCCGCCACGCCGACCATCAGCCCGGCCATCCGCACATCGGTGACGAGCGTGAGGGCGATCCAGCCCGGGGTGATCATCCCCCCGGGCGAGAGGTTGGTGGTCAGGTAGCAGACGAGCGAGAAGACCAGGCCGAGGGCGATCCCGAGTGCGGCGGTCTGTGCGTTGAGATTGGCGGGGATCACGGGTTCCTCGTGAACTGGGACGGATCGTGGGGGTGGCGCGGTTCGTCCGCGGTGCTCCGGTCGTCGGGCCGGCCCTGGCGGGCGGCTGCCCGGCGGGCGAGGTCGCGCTGCTCCGGGATGCGGAAGGCGTACGTCGGTGTCTCCAGGGGTGCCACCCAGCTGTACGGCTCCGGTTCGGGCGGCCGGGCCACCGAGATCCGCGGCCGGGGTATGGCGAACTGCATGGTCTCCTGGTCCAGGCCGTCGCCGCCGGGAACGGCGTCCAGCGGTTCCTCGGGGGAGTCGTCCAGCGGCAGTTCGGCGAGGCACTCCAGGAACAGCTCGCCCTGGCCGTGGATGTTGCCGATCGCCACCAGCGAGGAGACGGGGCCGAGTTCCGCGAGGATCGCCGCGGTCAGCTCCGCGGGGTCCCGGCGGTCGCCGCCGAGGTCCACCACCCGCCCGGTGAAGCCGCCCGGGATCGCCTCGCGGGCGCTCTTGGTCGGGTGGCCGATCAGGAACACCGTCTCGGCACCGAGGTCGGGGACGATCGTGCCCATCTGGCCGTTGCGCTCCACCCGGTCCGGGCGGCAGTTGACGACCACGTTGAGCGGCCGTCTGATCGCGCCCAGGTCCTCCAGCTGCTTGACGTTCATCAGCGTCGACTCGGGGTCGTTGGCCGCGAAGACGTTGGCGAACCGCAGCCGCTTGCCCTCGGGGGTGAGGTAGCGCTCCATCGACAGCACACCCGGGTCGGGCGGCGCGTCCCACATGCCCTGCATGGCGGTCCGGCGCTCCACGCCGAGCAGTTCGGCGACGGCGAGCGCGATCGCCACGTTCTCCTTGAAGGTGAACCAGCTGAAGCCGCGCAGCTCGGCGTCGGTCACCGTTTCCGGATCGACCGCGATCAGTCGGCAGTTCCGCTTGTCGGCCTCCTCCTGGAGGATGTGCAGCCGGTCCTTCTCCGCCGTCACGCACACCCCGCCCACCGGCATCGAGCGGGAGAGCGAGCGGGCGACGTCGTCCAGCGTCGGCCCCATCTCCTCCAGATGGTCCTCGCGGACGTTGCACAGCACGCCGATCGTGGAACGGATCAGCTTCTCCTGGTTGATCTCCTGAAGGGCAGGCATCACCGCCATGCACTCGATCACCAGCGCGTCCGGCCGGTAGATCGCCGCCCGCCGTACGATGCCGATCTGCTCGACGATGTTGGAGATGCCGAACTTGCGGTAGATCGGCTCCTCGGTGGCGTCCGGGTGGATGAACCGGGCCGCGGTGCCGGTGGTCTTGGCCACCGTGACCAGGCCGCCGCCGCGCAGCGCGCCCGCGCACAGCCGGGTGATCGAGCTCTTGCCGCGGATGCCGTTGACCAGCACCCGCGTCGGTATCTGCTCCAGCGAGGCGAAGTGCCGCCGCTGCTCCAGGATTCCGGCGATCCACAGCGCGGCGCAGCACAGCAGGACGATGACATAGAGGAAGACCACGTCGATTCCGTCCTTACTACCGCTGGAGGGTGTTCTGATACGGGGACCGGGAGGGCCCGGCGGCGTGGCCGGATCTGGCCGCCCGGTCGCGTTCCACCAGGGCCTGGCGCACCAGTTCCAGGCTGCGGGTGACCGAGCCGATCTCGTCGTGGTTGACCGGATACAGCACGGTCCGGCGGTCTCCGCCGGCGAGTCGCCCGACGAGTACGGCGACCGCGCGCAGCGGCCGGATCACCACGACGTGCAGCCAGCCCAGGCAGGCCGCGCCCAGGGCGAGGGCCAGGATGCCGGCCAGCATGGTGCGCTGCTCGGCCTGCATCGCGGGGATCCGCAGCGCCGCCGCGGGCTCCGCGGTGACCACGTGCCAGCCGAGGCCGGCTGTCGGGCCCTTCTGCGCCAGCGGCGCGGCGGCGTCGACCGACGGGCCGGAGGACGTGTGGTGCACCGCCGAAGTCGCGGTGCCCGCGGTCCCCGGGGCGCTCTGGGTGGCGCGGGCGAGACGGGTCAGGGCGGGGTCGGGCAGCGACTGGAAGGCGAGGTAGCCCACGCTCGCCGCCAGCACCTTGTCGTGCCGGTCCGTGACCCAGACGCTGCCCAGCTTCGGCCTGGGCAGTATGGAGTTGAGCGCCTTCACGTCGATCTCGCCGAACAGGACCACCCCGGCCGCCGGGGCCTTGCCCTTGACGGCCGGGACCTGGGCGTAGGCGGCGATCACCGGGATCCGGCCCGAGGTGTTGACGTTGGTGATGCCGCCGCCGCCCGGCACGTGGACGAGGGTGCGCAGCGGTGAGTCGCCCACCCTCAGCGTGATGCCGCCCGAGCGGTCCAGCAGATACAGCGAGCGGTACTGCTCGTGCTCGGCGGCGAACGTCCGCAGCACCTCGGTCTGGGCGGCCCGGCTCCTGCCCGGCAGACCCGCGACCGCGGCGCTCAGGTCGGTGTACGACTGGTCGAGGGACTGCCGGATCCGCTGCGACGCGATCTCGGTCCGCGCCTGCTGGTCGGCGAGGACCGGAGCCGGAACCGCGGTCGCGGTGTCCGCCCGGTTCAGCACGAAGATCATGGGCACCGCCCAGCAGCCCACCACCAGCACGGCGGCCACGGCCAGCGCCCGGCAGCCCGGTCCGCGCCGGGCCGGGAACTCCTGCGGGCCGCTCTCGCCGAGCAGTTGCCCGCGCAGTGACTCCAGTGCCCGCCCGATCCGCGCCGGTTCACCGAAGCCGTGCACCGGAACCGGCCGGGACAGCTCCTCCGCCGCGGCCGGCCCGCCCCCGGTCGCGCCCCGGGCCAGGCGGCCGGCGGACAGATACAGCCGCAGCAGCGGCCGCTGCACGCACAAGTACAGCGTCAGCCCGAGCAGCAGCGCGACCACGGCCAGCACCCCTGCTGCCTCCAGCGCGAAGTCCGAGTAGTCGGCGGCGGTGGTCGTGGCGGGCACCGCACGGGCGGTGAGCACCAGCAGACCGAGGTCGTCGGTCTCCCCCGGACCGGTCGCCGAGGCGACCTGGGCCCAGCCGGCCACGGTGCGCCGGCTGCCGGCGGCGGCGCCCAGCAGGCTTCCCGAGGCGTCGGTGTCGTCCCCCGACCTGTGCGCCGCGCGGGCCGCCGCCGTGGACAGACCGCGGTCGGCGGCGGCCGGCGACGCCGTGCCGTCCACCGCGGTGGCGAGCACCGTTCCGCTCGCGTCCAGCACTTCGGCGGCGCGTCCGTCGCCGTACGCCGTGAGGGCGGGGAGCGCTTCGGAGACCACCAGCAGCCACTGCCGCTCGGTCCGGTCGGGGGTCTGGAACTGGTCCTGGTCGGGGTCGTCCAGCGCGGGCAGCGTGACCCTGGCGAAGTACAGCAGTTGCCGCGTACCGCCCGACGTCACCAGCCGGGGCGGGATCTCCCCGTGCCCGGACGCGGTCCTGGCGGCGTCCACCCCGGCCAGCGGCACGGTCCTGCCGCCGGTCGCCAGCAGTCTGCCGGTGCGCGCGTCGAGCAGCGCCCGGCCGAGGGCCGCCCTCCTGCCGGAGGTCAGCGCTTTCAACGCGGTCGTGGGGGTCGAGGCGCTCGTCGCCGGGTACGCCTTCGCGGTACGGCGCAGCGTGCTCGCCTCGGCTTCGATCGCGGTGCGCACCGACAGCGCGCTGTCCGCGGCGATCCGCTGCTCCCCGTCCAGCACGGCCTGCGGGATTCCCGCGCCGTGGATGCCGTCGAGGCCGATCACGGTCAGGGCGGCGACCACCAGCAGGAGTGCGACGAGTGAGGCGATCGGCGGGCGCACCCCGCCGAGCATCGGCATGTCGGCGCGGCGGCGGATGCGGTGCCGGCGCGGCGCCCGGGGTGCGGAGGGCAGGGCAGCGGGTCCTTCCTCAACCTGGCGCCGGGCGCCCGAATGTTCGATGGTCGAGCAGTCTAGCCCCCTGCGATCACACAACCATCACACCTTTGCCTCATCTGTCGCACAGACCACAGGCCCCCCTGTACGGTGCCGGCACCTGCGCGACCGACCCCCCTACGCGGCGAAGGGCGGACCCGCGAACAGGCCCGCCCTTCGAACGTCCGCCCGACGGTCGGATCAGCCGTCCGGTCGGCTGTCCGGCCGGCTCTCCGTTCAGCCGTCCGGTCAGCGGACGAAAGAGATCTCCGGGTACGTGCTGCTGGGCCCGTCGAGCAGGCTGCTGTGCTTGTTGCGCAACTGCTGGTCGAAGAAGGCGGCGAGGTAGACGCGCTGGATCTTCACCGCCCGGTTCGGGTCGATCGTGCCGTACTGCTGCTGGATCTGCGTCTGGGAGATCCCGAGCAGGCCAGCCCACTGCGGCACCAGGTACTCGTAGTCGCTGAACGTCAGGTGCGCCGCGCCCTTCAGCTTGATGTCGACCCGGTATCCCTTCAGGTGCGACCACAGCGTCCGCCACGACTTGTCGTTGTTGCGGTTGTGGTTGGCGGAGCTGAAGAGCATGAAGGGCCGGTCCAGGTCCTTGCTCGGCGCCGTCCCGAAGAACTGGCCGTCCAGGTTGGCGCCGGCGTCGATCCGCTTGTCGAGCTGCATGGCGGTGTCGACCGCCGCCCCGCCCAGCGAAAAGCCGAACATCCCGATACGGGAGGTGTCCACCGACTTCGACAGTCCGGACGGGAGCGTCGCGTGGCCGGCGTCCGGGTTGCCGCCATTGCTGATCTTGCCGAGCGCGTTGATGACGAACTTGATGTCGGCGGCGCGCACCTTGAGCGTGTCGGAGGAGTGGGTGCCCGCCGGCATCCTGTTGACCTCGAGCCGGTTGCCGGGGAACTGCACCTCGTTGGCGTCGTGGGTGTGGTCGACGGTGACGACGAGGTAGCCGCGGCTGGCGAGGTCCTGGGCGAGCGCGTTGCCCACCGCGCGGTCCGAGTGCAGCCCGGTCGAGTACAGCAGGACGGGCAGCTTGCCGAGCGAGGTCTTCACCGGGGCCAGGACATGGCCCGCGGTCTTCGGCAGGGTCACCTGCTGCGGCGACAGCCAGCGCGAGGCCAGGAAGTGGGCGCCGGAGATCGACGGCATCCACGGCGCCCGGTAGTGCCCGGACGTGGAGGTGGCCGGATACCAGAGCGACACCATCAACTCGCGGGTCTGGCCGGACACGTACGGATCCGTACGGGACTTGTCGACGAGGTGCAGGCCGACCATGCCCACGCTGTATTTCCCGGTCGGCGCGGGCATGGTGAGCTGCAGGGGGGCCTGGGCCGCGCGGGCGGAGGTGAGCCCCTCGGCGCGCACGGACTTGCCGCGCAGCGGCAGCTCGTCGTTCTCGGGCGCCCAGGGCTTGGTCGGGTCGGACTCGCGAGCCGAGAACCCGGTGGCCGCGGGCTTCTCGGACGTCTTCCCGGCACCCATCGCGGGTGTCATCCCCACACCCAGCGCCAGGGCGGCCAGCACACCAGCCGAGCCGACCGCTCTGGCGATCGTCCTACGACGGTGGCGCGGGCGGCGGTGTTCCATGAAACCCCCTTGGTGGTCAACGATCGTAGAAAGCGCGATCGACTGCCGCACACCGTACCGCCGCAGCGCCGGCCGGACCCGCGCACCCCGAATCCCGCCCCGGCGGTTTCACGCACCGAATGCCGGGCCTTGGCGGCTTGACTGACAGGTCATCAGATCACCTCCCCGGTACCGGTGTCGCCCCCCGGGACGGCCGGTCCTCAAGGAGACGGGGTCGGCCGGGATACCCGCCTCTCAGCACCTGCGCCGTGAACGGCGCTGAACGAGGCGGAAACCGAGACGAACGGCCGGGCCGGACTCGCCGGCATCCTCGCAGTCGAAGGGGGAGCCATGGCGCCGGTCCGCAAAGGATCACGACGCATCGTCGTCGACGGCACCGCCTATCGCCGGCGCCTGCGCGGCCGGCCGACGTACTTCCAGGGGCTGGCCCGGTCGCCGTGCGCGTTCGCGGTCGAGCACGCGGACACCCCGGGCACGACGCTCGTGGTCACCACCGACCAGCCGCACCCCGGCAACTGGTTCGGCCGCCAGGCCGAACCAGTACTGCCGTCCGGCGTCGCCGCGGCTGTCCGGCTCGTTTCCTGCGCCCGCTGGTACCGGCGGTCGGGGTGCTCGTCGGGCTCCTGGCGCGGGCCGTCGGCCGCTGCCTGGTGCTTCGCGCGCCGACGGCGGTCCGCGTCTCACTGCCGGCGCTGCTGGTGGTCGTCGCGACCGTGGGGGCGGCATGGTGGTTCTTCGCGGCCCGGGGAACGCTGGACGGCTATCCCGGCGACTCGGGCCTCTGCCCCGCGAACAACGTTCCGCCCCAGTGGCCCGACTGGATCCGCGCCTGATGCCGCGAAGCACTCGGCGGGCAGCGCTTGCCCCCGAGACAGCGGGCCGCCGCGGCCCCGCCCGGCAAAGATTCAGGGCTTGTATCTCTTCCCGGCGGAATACACGGTCGGCGTAGCCTTCCAAGGGTTTTCGGCACTGCCCTCCTAGGCTGTGGCCTCACGGCCGCGCAGGGAGTGAGGGTGACCGACCAACTCATCGAGCATGAATTCACACCGGCGCACGGGAGAGTCGGCCGGTGGCGATTTCACCTGAGTCCGAGCGACAGAGTCGTACTTCAGGCTTATCTGCTCTTCCATACAACGGTATGGGTGATCGTATATTCCGCTGGATGGCTGTTCGCCGCCGGCGGCAAGCCGACTCACCCCCTCCCGATGCTGTCCCGCTGGACGCAATGGGATACCGCCCTCTTCACCGCCATCGCCAGAGATGGATACTTCCCGAACGGTGCGGTCGCCAAGGACGCCCGTGAGGCATTCCTTCCCGGCTTTCCGCTGTTGTTGCGCTGCGTCCATTCGATCATCCCTGAGTGGAGCGTGGACGGACTGCTCGTCTCCTTCGTGGCCGGCGGTGTCGCCGCGCTGGCCTTGAGTCGCGTCGCGCAGGCCACGCTGCCGGGACAAGAAGTGGGAGCGCGTTCCGTGTTCTTCCTGCTGGCGTCTCCTTGTGCGGTCTTCCTGGCGGCAGGCTATTCGGAATCGCTGTTTCTCGCGCTGGCGCTTCCCGCCTGGCTCGCGGCCAAGAAGGACAACTGGCGCCTTGCGGCCACACTGGCCTGCGCGGCCGGTACCGTACGCGTGAGCGGACTCTTTCTCGCCACGGCCATGATGGTTCAATTCGCAATGTCCGCGAAGGCACGCAGCCAAGCCCGCCACTTGCCGTGGCTGGCCCTCCCTTTCCTTCCCATGCCCGCCTACACGTGCTATCTGTACGCACACACAGGTGACTGGATGGCCTGGAAGCATGCCCAGGAGCGTGGCTGGTTCCGCGGCTTCCACTACCCCTGGCAGACCTGGTTCAACACCTGGGAGGCGGCCTTCTCCCATACTCAGCCGGCGCCTTACGCATTCATGTTCCAGATGGAGATCGCGGCCGTGGCGGCAGGAATCCTGCTGCTCGTCGTCCTGCTGAGGCAACGCCGCTGGCCAGAGGTCACGTACGTGGGCTTGAGCCTCTCGGCGCTCAGCACTTCCTACTGGTACATGTCCGTCCCCCGAGCCGCCCTCCTCTGGTGGCCGCTGTGGGCTTCGCTGGCAGCGTGGAGCCTGCGGCGCCCATGGGCGAAGAGCGCATACGTCTCCGTCGCCGTCCCACTGATGACACTCATCACCGTCGCCTTCACGTCGGGAAGGTGGGCCGGCTGACCCTCCCCGCGATTTCCGGACTGCGGGACGGCCGCCTCTTCGATCGGCGGTGGAGCGGTTCCGGGAGGCACCTTGCTGCGCCATGCGCACGGGCGGGCGTTGCTCCTGTTCGACTCCATCGCCGAGTCGTGGCGCTGCGGGCCCAGCCGCTTCGGGGGCGGTGGCGGTTGTGGTGCGGCGACCGCCCGCTGGTCCGGGCAACAAAGAACCCCCGGGTCGCTGACCCGGGGGTTTCGCATGGAGCGGGTGACGAGAATCGAACTCGCGCTCTCAGCTTGGGAAGCTAAGGGCATTTGGAGCCTGCACCGGGACTGACCTGCGGCGGGAGCGGTGTCGGCACCTGGCAGGCGGTCGACTGGCTCCCCGGTGTTCCCCGCACTATCTGGCACGGGTCTGGCACGACCGATCCACCGCCCGCCCACCCGATTCATAGATGAGCCATCCTCGCAGTGAGCGTGACTGGTAGCGTCCTTGCAGCAGAGTCAGGAGGCTGCTCTTCGCCTGAACGCGCCATCTGCTCGGCGGAGGATCACGTTGAGGTACAACTTGCGGAGAATCGATGGCCGAGCTGAGCAGTAACCTGATCGTCCGAGGCGAAAACATTCAAACGCTGTACAACAGCTATGTAAATCAAGCTTTCGTTGTTAACAGGCGTTACCAACGAAAGCTTGTTTGGGCGATCAGTGAAAAAGCGGCATTCATTGATTCTCTTCGCAAGCAGTTGCCCGTTCCGCTTGTCCTGACTGCCGAACGGACCATTGGAGGGAAGACTACCCTCGAAATTATCGATGGCTTGCAACGGCTGAATGCTATCTTTTCATTCATTGAGAACCAGTATGCGCTCGATGGCTATTACTTCGATCTCGAAACGCTCGCCGAGACAAAGCTGAGGCGGGATGAAGGGAAACTCGAACAGCGTCTGCCAGTGCTCGACCGTCGAGAATGTGTTAGCATTGCAAATTACGTTCTTCCGATGTCGACCTATCGAGCTCCTGACGAAGAGATCGTGGAAGAGGTATTCCGGAGAATTAATTCCAATGGACGCTACCTTTCACGGCAGGAGATTCGCCAGGCCGGAGCCGTATCAAATTTCGCTGATCTCGTCCGCGAAGTATCCTCCTTCGTAAGGGGCGATACGTCGGTTCGGGATCTGGTGGCCCTAACTGGTATGCCTGCCATCAGTATTTCGAGCGATCGAAATGGTCCGGGCGTCTTCATTGAAGATGTATTCTGGGTGCGTCACAAGATCTTGGAGAAGGACCAAGTTAGAGAGTCGCGAGACGAAGAGATTGTTGCTGACCTGCTTGCAACTATGATCTTGGATAACGTTCCCAGGTATGCATCCGAAACACTTGACGAATATTATGGGATCAAGCCCGGGGATTCAAAGGAGCGCAGGAAGGATCGCATTGAATCTTCTGTGCAACGAGAGGGCGCAGACCTGATTAAGGGTCGATTTGAGCATGTCCACAGCGTCCTGGAAGATCTCCTCAAGAAGTCCGGCAAGAGTTTCTCTCAGCTAGTATTCAAAGCTCCTCGGCAACGCGTGCCACGTTATTATGCGACTATTTTCCTGGCCCTCTATACCTTGTTGATTCGCGAGAATCGATCAATTAGGGATTCCGGGAAGATGGTCAAAGCCCTCGATGGAATCGGTGATCGAGTTCTGAACATCACCGCCGGCGGGGGCACCTGGTCCGCAGAGAATAAGCGGGATAACGTTTCTGCTGTGGCGGGAGTCCTCAGGGATCTTACGGTTCCGGAAAGCAGTCAGCGTGATGTCCTATTTGAGGCGAATGAGGCTAGGATTCATCGGCTTCTTCGTGCTGCCCTCGCTGAGCACAGCCTCTTTGAGCTGAAGCAGGGGTTGCATTCTCTCGATGGCAGTGGCAATTTCGACTCCCGCGGCTTCGAGCGGATCTTGAAGGCGGTATCGGCCATCGCAAACGATGGCGACAGTACTGTGGGATATGTCGTGATCGGTATTGCCGACACGAAGAGTGATGCGGACAGGGTTCGGAGCCTGTACGGAGCCCCAGCAGTTCGTGACGGTGACTTTTGGATTACTGGAGTCGAGCACGAATTCCAGCAACACGGCGGCTCCCTTGACGGGTACATGAGTTTCTTCACCGAGAAGGTGAGAGCGTCCGGCCTGGAGGCTGACCTAAAGTCTCAGGTACTCCGCGACATGCGTCCCGCGAACTACCACGGAAAACCCGTTTTGCTGCTTACCGTGAAATCTGTTGGGCATCCGGTTCCTTACGTCGATAAGTGGTATGAACGTCAGGGTTCTAGCACAATTGAGGTTGCGGCGCGTGATGTTGGGAGGTTGTTCAAGCGTTTCCCGTAAAGCGCGAGTCGGCAGAGCCTCATGGATATGTCGATACCCTGAGCGTTCTCAAAGCAGTCGGCCCCTGACCAGGTCAAATGGTCAGGGGCCGATGTGCTGCATTGGTGCCCGCCTGTCGGCCTGATTCCCTGAGTGAGCCACAGATAGGGCATGCTCACACAAGTTGCTATGCGATGTCGATAGCAGGAGCGCCGGAATCGGTCCACACATTTGCCAGGCGGGCGCCGATCTCAGTTAGGCACCAAGTATCTGTTGATTCTTCCGAATCTTCTGACCCGGCCTCGACCAATCTAATATAGCCGTCGGATTCGAGGGTTCGCAAGGAGATGCGACCCCTTCTAGGGTGAATGAAATGGGTTCCTCCACGCTTGGAAAATACCCCTAGCCAAATAAGCTCGTCGTGCGTGTAACGGTTGAGGCTCCAGGCGAGGCGGGCCTTAATTAGGCGCATGTCCTGCTCTGAAAAGCCTCCGGTTTCGTACTGCCGGTGATGGTTCGGGCACAAGAAGAGTAGATTCCCAAAGCTATTATTCCCTCCCGTCGCTATTGAGGCGATGTGCGCCAATTCAATAGTCGTACTCTGACAGTGAGGGACGGGGCACTTCCCGCCGACCTCAAGTCTGAGGTCTCTCTTTAGCCTGGTCGAGATAGTTCGTCTAACTCGCGAGGGTGTGAAGACGGCGGGGGGTTCCAAGGCGCCCGGCGCAGGAGAAGTAATCTCTGACTTTTCGCGCGCGGGCAGATTATGGCTGTGGTCGGGAGCCGGGTGCGAGACCGGTGTTCCTTCTATCAGCGGAACCCAAAGAGTATGAAATTCTTGAGCAATTTTTCGAGGTTCAGGTCTGCTCACGTCTAGGCCGGCCAGGACTAGAACGAGGGCTTCTAGCTTATTCCATCTCGGGATCGACTTACCGGAGAGAATGTTTGAAGCCCCTTGGTGTGAGATAATGTCGCAATTATCGCCAAGATGAATTGAAGCGTTGCTGATGGATTTGATGCCGGGGAATCCGGCTCTCCTGTAAAGTTCGTGCAACTTGATTACTAGATTTCGATGCACTCCTGGAGGTAAATCCTTTTCGCTTGGAAGGCGGATCATGTTTAGCTCCGAATTACTGGTTGCTTTTGCGTTAGATGGAGATGCCTGGAGATCTTTGGTCGGAACCCCGAGTTGAACAAAGAGATCCCGCCCCTTGGGGGTCAAGTATGGCAAACCAAACACCTCCTCCGCCATGTCTACAGGGGTCAATTTTCATCAATTACCAACTAGTTTCGTACGCCTGCCTGAAGGTGAGCGGGAGGGTGATACCGGGTCAAGGAGATCCGCTGGCAGATGTTAAGCGGTGGGAAGATGGAGAAGATCATTTCATTGATCAAGATCATCATCGGAGCGGTGGTGGCTGGGCTTACTCGGGCCTTCGTAGAGGAAGAACTCGACTCCCAGGAGTAGGCACCTGGGTCGGCGCAGCGTCTTTGGGCTGGAAGCTGCTTTGGCGCGAGTGATCATGGCCCCGTAAGCCTCCGGCGCGTCGGGCGGTCTGTGGACCTGCCCGGTAAAGCACGACGTTGGGGCCATGATCTGCGAGGCTCGCGCCAAAGTGGCTCCGTAAAGCCGTGGAGCCGACCGCCCCAGCTACGACGTACCCCTTCTCTGACATCAGGCGGCTTCATGCTCTGAGCGCGGCACGGGTGCCGGCCGGGCTGGAGCGGGACGGAGGCAGGAGCGCTGGCCCGGCCGGGGGCCGGGCCGCGCGCGGTGAGCGGAGCGAGCCGCCTTGAACCCGTGAAGAAGGTTGTAACTCAGCAGTCGTCGGACTAGTTCTAAAACTGACGATCATCGTTGACACCTGGGTCTCCGATCACTACGGAGATCCACATGCCGAAGCCCACGCCCACCACCCCGCCGCTTGACCGTGAGGCCAAGCGGCGCCTGGCCGTTATACGCCACGTCGAGGAGGTCACCGGGAACGTCGCAATGTCCTGCCGGTACTTCGGGATCAGCCGGCAGGCGTACTACACCTGGTACCGCCGCTACCAGGCCGAGGGCATCGACGGCCTGCGCACCCGCTCCAAGGCGCCCAAGACCTCGCCGAACGCGACGCACGTCGAAGTGGTCGGGAAGATCATCTACCTCAGGCAGAACTACCACTTCGGCCCCGAGAAGATCGCCATGTACCTCAAGCGGTACCACGACGTCACCATCAGCAAGTCGGGCGTCTGGCGCATCCTCAACCGGCTCGACATGGGCCGTCTGCCGGCCTCGCAGCGCTACAAGCGCCACGACCGCAGATGGAAGCGGTACGAGAAGCAACTACCCGGCCACCGGGTGCAGATCGACGTGAAATTCATCGAGCCGCTCGCCTCGATGCCCCAAGGACGCCGCGGCGGCCGCAACAAGTACTACCAGTTCACCGCCATCGACGACTGCACCCGCCTGCGCGTCCTGCGGATCTACCCGACGCTGAACCAGAAGACCGCCATCCAGTTCCTCGACTACGTGCTGCAGCGCCTGCCGTTCAAGGTCGAAGTCATCCAGACCGACAACGGCGCCGAGTTCCAGTCCGCCTTCCACTGGCACGCGCTCGACAAGGGCATCGCCCACACCTACATCAAGCCCCGCACTCCACGGCTGAACGGCAAGGTCGAACGCTCCCACCGCATCGACGCCGAGGAGTTCTACCGGCTCCTGGACGGCGTCATCATCGACGACGCCGAGGTCTTCAACGACAAACTGCGCGAGTGGGAGGACTACTACAACTACCATCGCCCCCACGGCGGCCTCGGAGGCCAGACCCCCTACGAACGCCTCAAGCAGAAGACCACGACACAGGCGTAATCGATCAACGTCAGTGGCACAGGGCGGTGGCGCCGGTGCCGTCGCGGATGACGGTGTATCGGATTCTGATCCGGCATGGGCTGGTGGAGCCGGGGGTTCGGCGCCGGAAGCGGTCGGATTACAAGCGCTGGCAGCGGGGCCGGCCGATGCAGTTGTGGCAGATGGACATCGTCGGCGGCGTGGTGCTGGTCGATCCGGTGACGGGGGAGCTGACCGAGGCGAAGGTCGTGACCGGGGTGGACGACCATTCCCGGTATTGCGTGATCGCGTCGGTGGTGGAGCGGGCGACCGGTCGGGCGGTCTGCGCGGCGTTCGCCCGGGCCTTGCAGAGGTTCGGGGTGCCGGAGGAGGTGCTGACCGACAACGGCAAGCAGTTCACCGACCGGTTCGGTCACGGTGGTGAGGTGTTGTTCGACCGGATCTGCCGGGAGAACCGAATCGCCCACCGCCTCACCCAGCCGGCGTCGCCGACCACGACGGGCAAGGTCGAACGGTTCCATCAGACGCTGCGGCGTGAGCTTCTCGACGACTGCGGCGCGTTCGAGAGGGTCGAGCAGGCTCAGGCGGCGCTGGATGCGTGGGTGGAGGAATACAACGTCTCGCGTCCGCATCAGGCGTTGGACATGCAGTCTCCGGGTGACCGGTTCACCCCGGTGCCCGATGAGGAGCGGGACGTGCTGGGCCTGAAGATCCCCGGCGTGCTTGCGTTGGTGCCGCAGCAGCGGACACCTCCTGCGGAGCCGGATCCGGTCGAAGTGTCACCCGTACCGGCCGGCCCGTCTGAGGTGGTCCCGGCAGCGGTGCCGGTGGGGCCCGGTGGGCCGGTGGAGTTCGAGCGGGTGGTGCCTGCGAGTGGGAATCTGCAGGTCGCGGGCAAGCAGTTCTGGCTGGGTGCGGCCCGCTCGGGGCTGACGGTGACGTTCTGGGCCGACACGCAGGTGATCCATCTGCTGATTGCCGGGGCGCGGATCAAGAGCGTTCGGTCGCATCTGTCGGTGGCGGGTCTGGGGCGGCTGGCCGCCTGGGGTGGACGTGTGGCTGGACCGGCCCCGCTTCCGGCCGGTGACGGGGTGGCGTTCGAGGTGGACCGGGTGGTGAACAACAGCGGCCTGGTGGGCCTGGGCGGGCACCAGGTCCTGGCGGCGGAGATCCTCGGAGGCCGCCAGGTGGGCATCCGCATCGACGACGAGACGCTGTCGTTCTTCGATCTGTCCTCGCGGGAGTTGCTGCGGGTGCGGCTCAACCCGCTCACCCGCGACCAGGTGCAGAGGCTGCGGGGTCTGCGGCCCGCCGGCCCGCCGCCACGGCCCCGAGTGGAGCCGGTGAGGGTGCAGCGGCGGGTCAGCGCGGTCGGCACGGTCATGGTCTGCCGCCAGACCGTCTCCCTCGGCCGCCCCTACGCAGGCCGGACCGTGACCGTGCACGTGTCGGACACGACGATCACTGTCGAGCTGGACGGCCAGGTCCGGTCCGGCGCCACGCTCAAGGACACGATGGTGCGGGCCGGGCAGTCGTCCGAGAAGGCCGCGCTGATCTACCAGCACTCCGACGACGAGCGTCAGGAAGAGGTCGCCGCCGGCCTCGACGCCACCGTGCGGAAGGCTCGGGCTGCCGCGGCGGAGAAGGCGGGCGGCGAGCGTTCTGGCACGGATCTGGCACGCGACGAGTGATCGTCGCACACAGCAAAAAGGCCCGGGTCTCTGACCTGGGCCTTCGTCGTGGAGCGGGTGACGAGAATCGAACTCGCGCTCTCAGCTTGGGAAGCTGCGATCATTTTGGGCTGCTCCAGGTGCTGACCTCGCCGAACGGCTTCGGCGCGGACTCCTCTCGCCCGACTGCTTTCACCGTGGTTCCCCGCTGTTCCCCGCTCGATCTGGTGCGGTTGTGGTGCGGCGCGCTCCGGTCTCGTCGACACCGACCCCTGCCCCCTCCCGGGCGAACGCCGGGAGGGCCTTCCGCCTCGTGATCTACGCGGGCGGGCCACACCGCCGGCAGGTCTTGCCCGAGCTTGCCCGGCGTGCTCCCCGAGCGTCGGCCCCGGCAGGTCGACCACCACAGCGAGGTTAACTCTTGCATTAACATTGTGGCCGTGGCTCAATGGGAAGTGGTTCTCGTCGGGGAGGTCGCGGCGTGGTTCGAGGCACTGGCCGAAGAGGACTGGGACAGCTCTGAACAGGTAGAAGACGCTATCGACATGTTGGCGGCAACGGGCCCGACGCTCGGCCGCCCGCTGGTGGATCGGATCAAGGGTGCTGAGAACCATCACCTGAAAGAGTTGAGGCCGGGATCATCCGGGAGCAGTGAGATCCGCATCCTCTTCGCCTTCGATCCGGTACGCCGGGCAGTACTGCTGGTGGCCGGCGACAAAGCCGGAAACTGGCAGCGCTGGTACGACATCAACATTCCGCTTGCCGAGGAGCGGTACCAGGCACATCTGGCCGATCTTGAAACTAGGGAGTACGAATGAGCACCGTGAGCTGGGAGGAGACCAAGCGCAAGGCGCGCGAGCGGCGTGCGGCCTCGGGGCTGCCGGTGCGGTCGCCTCAGGAGAAGCAAGCGGCCATGGACCGGCTGACCGCCGAAGTGCGCGCTCACAAGCTCGCGGAGGTCAGACGTGAACAGGCGTTGACTCAGCGCCAAGTGGCCGCGTCAATGGGGGTCTCGGCACCTCGGGTCTCCGCCATCGAGCACGGTGAGCTGGATCGCGCGGAGGTCGCGACCCTCCGGGCCTACGTGGAGGCGCTCGGCGGTCGACTGCGCGTAGTCGCAGACTTCGGGGACGCGGAGTACACCGTCGCCTGAGGCGCGCGCCAAAGCTCTCGTCAACCAGCAAGGCCCAGGTCTCTGACCTGGGCCTTCGTCATGGAGCGGGTGACGAGAATCGAACTCGCGCTCTCAGCTTGGGAAGCTGATGTTCTACCATTAAACTACACCCGCGTAAGACGCCGGTCGGACCGGTGTCGGAACGCATCGTCACTTTACCCCATCGCAGGCCCCCGGTGTTGAAGCCGGGGGCCTGGGTGCGTTTCGGGGTGTTGCGGGGGAGGGACTGGGCTGCGGGGGGCGGGAGTTGGGGCGTACGGTGGTGGGGTGGGAGAGGGGCCGGGTGAGGCCGGAGTGCCGCCTGGTGAGTCGTTCCTTTGATCCCGTAATGTGGCATTTGGCGTCAGGCAGCAGCAGCCGGACGCAGCTCTTGGGGAAGGGACTTCAGGACTTGATGGAGCGCACCGTCGTCCGTTGTGCCGATGGGCACGTGTTCAGCACCGCTACGTTCCCGATGCAGCAGGCCGGCCGGCTCGGCCCCGGCCGGCTGGTGAGGTGTCCTCGGTGTGCCAGGCTCCGCAGCGCGGTGCCGGTCAGCCTCGGGAAGCGGTAGGGGCAGCGGTACAGCAGTGACGCAGGCGCGTGGGCCGTCCGGTTGTGGCCGGTCCGCGCGCCTTGCGTATCCTCGGGGCGTGCTTCTCTCAGACAAGGACATCCGGGCCGAGATCGCCGCCGGGCGGGTGGTGATCGATCCCTACGACGAATCCATGGTGCAGCCGTCGAGCATCGACGTGCGGCTGGACCGCTACTTCCGGGTGTTCGAGAACCACCGGTACCCGCACATCGACCCCTCCGTCGAGCAGGTCGACCTCACCCGGCTCGTGGAGCCGGAGGGCGACGAACCCTTCATCCTGCACCCCGGAGAGTTCGTGCTCGCCTCGACGTACGAGGTCATCACCCTGCCCGACGATCTCGCGTCGCGGCTCGAGGGCAAGAGCTCGCTCGGGCGGCTGGGGCTGGTGACGCACTCCACCGCCGGGTTCATCGACCCCGGGTTCTCCGGGCACGTCACGCTCGAGCTGTCCAACCTCGCCACCCTGCCCATCAAGCTGTGGCCCGGCATGAAGATCGGGCAGCTGTGCATGTTCCGGCTCAGCTCGCCGGCCGAGTTCCCCTACGGCAGCGAGCGCTACGGCTCCCGGTACCAGGGCCAGCGCGGGCCCACCGCCTCCCGGTCCTACCTCAACTTCCACCGGACGCAGGTGTGAGCACCCGGCGCGAGAACCTGAGCTACGAGCAGTTCGGCGTCGCCGTGCGCGAGCTCGCGCAAGCGGTAGCCGACGACGGCTACCAGCCCGACGTCGTGCTCAGCATCGCCCGCGGCGGGGTCTTCGTGGCCGGCGGGCTCGCCTACGCCCTCGACTGCAAGAACCTCCATCTGGTCAACGTCGAGTTCTACACGGGCGTGGGGACCACCCTGGAGATGCCCGTCATGCTCGCGCCCGTTCCCGACCTCATCGACTTCACCGACAAGAAGGTGCTGATCACCGACGATGTCGCCGACACGGGCAAGACGCTCAAGCTCGTGCGCGACTTCTGCCTCGACGCCGTCGCCGAGGTGCGCAGCGCCGTCATATACGAGAAGCCGCATTCGCTGGTGAAGTGCGAGTACGTGTGGAAGCGGACCGACGACTGGATCAACTTCCCGTGGTCCGTCCTGCCTCCGGTGCACAGGTCGGGCGGGGCGCCCAGGGTGAACACGGAAGCCGACTGAGCCGGGGAGGCGCGGCGGTCGCGGCCTCGGTCTCGTCCTCTCGTCGGTTCGACGTCGAATCCGCATGGTGTTTCAATCGAACGCATGAGCGATTCGAGTGTTGTGCCGGACCGGGATGCGGGGGCGTACGTCCGGGACGATCCTGAAGGCATGTCCGGGTCCATCCGTGTGATCGTGCATCCGCCGTCGCCCACGGGTGGCCGGCGCGTCCGCGTGGACGGGGAGATCCTCGGGCTGGCGCACAACCTGGCCGATGTCGCCGAGTTCCTGCGTCGAGCCGGGCTGGAGATCGACCCGTCGGAGGTCGCCGGTGTGCCGTGGATCGACTGGCGGGGTGTGGGACCCGAGCGCTGGGAGCCGGAGACCGGCGGCTGAGGGGCCGCCGAGTCCGCAACGGGGGGGCGGGGGCGGTTCGGGCCGTCCTGGGCCCTGCCCGGTCCCCGCCCGGTCCCGCCCGTCCGGTGACGGCCTGCCCGTCCGGTGACGGCCTGCCGGCCGTCGCCGGACCGTCGTCGCTAGAACGTGCCCAGCTTCACGATCGACAGCAGGGCGATCAGCTGGATCGACGACGCGCCCAGGGCCTTCGGCCAGGGCAGGTCGTGGGAGCGGCTGACCATCATGGTCAGCAGGGCGCCGGCCGCCACCCAGGTCGCCCAGCCGAGGGCCTGGACGAAGGTCGCGTCGCCGCCGAAGAACATGGCGAAGACCAGGCGCGGGGCGTCCGTGAGGGACATGATCAGCATCGACAGGCCGACCGTGGGCTGCCAGGCGCCGTCGCCGCCGAGCTGGCGGGCCAGGGTGTGGGTGACCACGCCCAGGACGAAGGCGGACAGCGCCATGGCCACGGCCGTGATGAGGACGATCGGGACCGCGTTCGACAGGGTCGCGTTGATCGCGTCCTCGCGGGCGCCGTCGAAGCCGAAGACGGCGAGCAGGCCGTAGAGCAGCGTCACGGTGAGGGCGGGGCCCCACATCGCGTAGTCGCGCATCTGCAGGAACGTCTGGTTGGGGGAGAAGACGATCCCCCGCAGGAGTTCCTTCCAGTGCAGGCGCGGGCCGATGGGGCCCGGGGCCGGGGCCGAGCCCGCCCGGTAGGTCTCGCCCTGGTGGTAGGCCTCGTCGATGGAGAAGGCCTGGGTGTGGCCCGGGTTGTTGGCCGCGTACGGGTCGTAGGCGCCCTGCGGCGCGTGCGGGGCGCCGTCGCCGAAGTACTCCGGCTCGCCGTGGCCGCCGTTGCCGTACTGCTGCCCCTGCTGTCCCGGGTACGGCTGGGGCGGTGGGGGGTAGCCGTACGACGGCCCCTGCGGCGCCTGCTGTCCGTACGGGGGTTGTTGCGGTCGCGTGTGCGGGGTGCCGTGGTTACGGCCGCCGCGTCCGTTCCTGAATCCAGCCACGCCTTCGAACGTACCTGGTCCGGGAGATCCGCGTGCCGGACCCGGACTTCCGGGCCCGGCATTGCGGCCGAGCTGTGACATCCCTTACGGGGCCTCTCCCGGGACCCCTAAGGGCCTGATGACGCCGGTCCGTCGGCGGTCAGCCGCCGGTCCGTCGCCGGTCAGTCGGCGAAGTTGCAGCCGAAGTACGGCGAGCCGGTCGTCGAGACGCCCGCGGTGCCGGGTGAGATGGCGCGGGAGCCGGCCGTGGTGATCCGCGTGCCGTCGGAGGGCAGGTAGGTGACCGCGCCGTCGTTGGCGTTCTCCGCCGAGCCGACGGTCAGGTCGGCCCGGCCGTCGCCGGTGACGTCGTCGAGCTTGACGTCGAGGCCGAACTGGTCGTCGTCCTCGTCCGTGCCGGGCACGCCCGCGGTGGACTGGGCGAAGGACTGGGCGCCGGAGGCGGTGTTCAGGCCGTTCGCCGTGCCGTAGAGGACCGTGACCGCGCCGGTGTTGGCGGCGCTGCCGATGTTCTCGCCGGCCACGCCGATCGCGAGGTCGAGGTAGCCGTCTCCGTTGACGTCACCGAGGTCGAGCTCGTAGCCGAACCAGTCGTTGTTCTCGGAGGTGCCGGGGACGTTGCCGGTGTCCTGGGTGATGCCGGTGACCGTGCCGGGGCCGCTGGACGAGCCGTAGGTGACCCACACCTTGCCGCCCTTGGCGGAGTCCGGGATGGTGGTGCCGTCCGAGGTGGTGGTG
The DNA here is from genome assembly GCF_035656535.1 of Streptomyces sp. H51. Taxonomy (NCBI): domain Bacteria; kingdom Bacillati; phylum Actinomycetota; class Actinomycetes; order Kitasatosporales; family Streptomycetaceae; genus Streptomyces; species Streptomyces sp. H51. The sequence continues at coordinate 108,832 of NZ_JAYMHD010000087.1, read as the reverse complement.
TTCCAGTAGGCGCCGCTGACGATGTCGCCGTAGCCGTCGCCGTTGATGTCGCCGATGGCGGTGATGACGCCGGGCTTGAGGGCCTTGGCGGAGGCGCTGCTGAGGCCGGTCGAGGTGCCGGGGACGTAGTAGTTGCGGTTCCAGCCGTAGTCGGTCTGGGTCTCGTAGCCGTCGACCACCAGATCGGTGCGGTGGTCGCCGTTGACGTCACCGGCCGTGAGGTTGACCGGGCCGATGCCGCCCGAGCCCTGGATGGGAGGCTTGATGGTGTAGCGGCCGCCGGCGGTGCCGGAGGTGGTGAAGCCGCCCTTGAAGACGTGGATGGTGGCGGTGGAGCTGCTGACGGCCAGGTCGGCCTTGCCGTCGCCGTCGAAGTCGCCCGCGGCGAGGGTCTCGCCCCAGTAGTCGTGCGAGGTGGGGGCGGGGTCGGCGACGGTGGTGCCCTTGCCGGTCAGGCCGGAGGCCGAACCCCACAGGATCGTGACGCCGCCGCCGTCGGTGTCGCTGCCGACGTCTTCGCCCGAGGCGCCGACGGCGAGGTCGTCGTACCCGTCGCCGTTGAAGTCGGCGTAGGCGGTGTCGTTGCCGAAGAAGTCGCCGGTTTCGGCGGTGCCGGGGGTTCCGGTGGTGTTCTGGCTGATGGTGGAGCGCTTGGCGGAGGACACACCGGAGGCGGAGCCGTAGAGGACGACGACCTGGCCGGCGTTCTTCTTGCCGTTCACGTAGGCGCCGGGGGCCGAGAAGGCCACGTCGCCGATCCCGTCGCCGTTGAAGTCGGCCTGCGGGACGTGGGTGGAGTCCGCGGCCGTCGCGGTGACGGCCGAGAACGTGAGCAGACCGCCTGTCAGAGCGGCGGCGGTGGCCGTCGCGAGGGCGAGTCGCAGAGACTGGTGCATGCGTGTTCTCCTGCGGCATGCGGGGATGCCGTGGCCGGCATCCGCAGATGATGGGTGCGCGTCCGCCCGGTTCACAGGGATTTGTCCCCGCGTTCACGTGCCGGACGGCTAAGAGGAGACCATTGCGAATGGGCAATGGTTGTACGGGAGTTGGGGAAAAACGGAGATCCGTGAGATGGGTGAGGCGGGTGAGGCGGTGTCACCTCAGCGGGGCAGGAACTCGGAGGTCGAGAAGGTGATCGACGGCTTGGTGGACACCAGGCCCTTCTTCCGTCCGGGGTAGACGGCGACCGTGTCCTTCGTCTCGCCGAGGTAGGTGCGCACCGCCAGGTCCGCCCGGCCGTCGCCGTCGAAGTCGCCGACCGCCAGGACGCGGCTGGTGCCCTGGGCCGTCGGTTCGACGGTGACCATGCCCGCCGTGGTCAGGCCGGTCGCACGGCCCCGGAAGACGCGCAGGCGGGAGCCGCTGGAGACCAGGTCGCTCAGGCCGTCGCCGTCGAAGTCGGCGGCGTCGAGCATCGAGCCGGGGGAGGCCAGGGTGGCGCGGGTGGGGGTGGGGAGGTCGTAGCGCAGGGAGGTTTCGCCCATGCCGCCCACCGCCGCGTCCAGGGCGGCGCCCCGGCCGAAGCGGCCGAGGGCGACGTCGATGCCCGCGGGCAGGGCGGCCGCGGTGCGGGTCGGGCCGGCGGGGCCGCCGCGGACCACGGACGCCTTGCCGGTGCCCTCCGCGGCGCGGACCACCAGGTCGTCGTAACCGTCGCGGTCGACATCGGCCGCCGGCCCGGCCGGGACCTCGCCCGGGGACGGGATCGGGGCGCCGGCGGCGTGCGGTACGCCCAGGTGGGTGAAGGGGCCGCGCAGGTAGCTCAGCCGGCCGCCGGTGGCGTGCAGGACGAGGTCCTGGGCGCCGTCGCCGTCGAAGTCGCCGCACACCGGCTGGTCGGGCCAGTCGTTGCCGTAGCGGGCGCGGCCGGGGACGGTGAGGGGGACGGCGTGGGTCAGGCCGTCCGGGGAGCCGAAGAGGATCTGGAGGGGGACCGGGGGCTGTCCCTGGCCGTCGTAGGGCGGGTCGGTCGACACGACGAGGTCGGTGAAGCCGTCGCCGTCCAGGTCGCAGCTCGCCTCCGCGTCGAAGACGGCGGTCGGCTGCCCCTCGACGCGGGCGGCGTACTCGACGGGGCTGATGAGCTGCCGGGCGCCGGGCGTGAGTCCGTGCGCGCTGCCGTAGACGATGCCGATGCCCGCGTCGTCGGCGTGGCTCTGCGCCTTCACCAGGCTGTCCAGGACCAGGTCGCGGTGGCCGTCGCCGTTGAAGTCGTCCGCGGTCTCGCTGCCCTTGCCGCGGGGGACCGGGAGCCGGGCGGGTGCGTCGGCGACCCGTACGGGGGTGGGGTGGGCCGTGCCGGCGTCGGTGCCGGGGCCGCAGGCGGAGAGGAGGAGCAGGAGACAGCCCAGCGAACAGCCCAGTGCGGACGCGGTACCCGCTCCGCTTCTTCGCACGTGCACCGTTCTCCTCGTCCGCACCGTCGACAACGCCTGGGCCATGATGCACGTGTCCCGGACATGGCGACAGCCCCGGGCGGCCTCCGGGCACGGCACGGCGACGGCACCCGGCACGGCGTCGGCACCCCCGGTACGGCGTCGGCACCCCCGGTACGGCGACGCCACCCCCCGCCAGGCGACGCCCCCCTGCCAGGCAACGCCCCCCGGCACGGCAACGCCCCCGGCCCGCGGAGTGCGGGGCGCGGGGGCGTCGGCCGGCGGAAGGGGGCGGAGGGGGACGGAGGGGGACGGAGGGGGACGGAGGGGGCGGTTACTTCACCGGCTCCGGTTCCGGCTCGTTCTCCGGCTCCGCCTCGCCCGCCGGGTCGAGCGGGGTCTTGACGGAGTCGAGCAGGAGCTGGGCGACGTCCACGACCTGGACGGACTCCTTGGCCTTGCCGTCGTTCTTCTTGCCGTTCACCGAGTCCGTGAGCATGACCAGGCAGAACGGGCAGGCGGTGGAGACGATGTCCGGGTTCAGCGAGAGAGCTTCGTCGACGCGCTCGTTGTTGATGCGCTTGCCGATCCGCTCCTCCATCCACATCCGGGCGCCGCCGGCGCCGCAGCAGAAGCCGCGCTCCTTGTGGCGGTGCATTTCCTCGTTGCGCAGGCCCGGGACCTTGGCGATGATCTCGCGCGGGGGCGTGTAGATCTTGTTGTGGCGGCCGAGGTAGCACGGGTCGTGGTAGGTGATGATGCCCTCGACCGGGGTGACCGGGATCAGCTTGCCCTCGTCGACGAGGTGCTGCAGCAGCTGCGTGTGGTGGATGACCTCGTAGTCGCCGCCGAGCTGCGGGTACTCGTTGCCGATCGTGTTGAGGCAGTGCGGGCAGGTGGCGACGATCTTCTTCGCCGACTTCGGCTTCCTCGACTCGGGCGTGACGTTGCCCTCGTCGTCCGTCTCCTCGCCGAACGCCATGTTCAGCGCGGCCACGTTCTCCATGCCGAGCTCCTGGAAGAGGGGCTCGTTGCCGAGGCGGCGGGCGGAGTCACCGGTGCACTTCTCGTCGCCGCCCATGATCGCGAACTTCACGCCCGCGATGTGCAGCAGCTCGGCGAAGGCCTTGGTGGTCTTCTTCGCGCGGTCCTCCAGGGCGCCCGCGCAGCCGACCCAGTACAGGTACTCGACCTCGGTGAGGTCCTCGATGTCCTTGCCGACGACCGGGACCTCGAAGTCGACCTCCTTGGTCCACTCCAGGCGCTGCTTCTTCGCCAGGCCCCAGGGGTTGCCCTTCTTCTCCAGGTTCTTGAGCATCGTGCCCGCCTCGGAGGGGAAGGCCGATTCGATCATGACCTGGTAGCGGCGCATGTCGAGGATGTGGTCGATGTGCTCGATGTCCACCGGGCACTGCTCGACGCAGGCGCCGCAGGTGGTGCAGGACCACAGCACGTCCGGGTCGATGACGCCGTTCTCCTCGGCGGTGCCGATCAGCGGGCGCTCGGCCTCCGCGAGGGCGGCGGCGGGGACGCCGGCCAGCTGCTCCTCGGACGCCTTCTCCTCGCCCTCCATCGTCTTGCCGCCGCCGGCCAGCAGGTAGGGCGCCTTGGCGTGCGCGTGGTCGCGCAGCGACATGATCAGCAGCTTGGGGGAGAGCGGCTTGCCGGTGTTCCAGGCCGGGCACTGCGACTGGCAGCGGCCGCACTCGGTGCAGGTGGAGAAGTCCAGCAGGCCCTTCCAGGAGAACTGCTCGACCTGGGAGACGCCGAAGACGTCGTCGTCGCCGGGGTCGGTGAAGTCGATCGGCTTGCCGCCGCTCGTCATCGGCAGCAGGGCGCCGAGGGCCGTCTCACCGCGGGCGTTGCGCTTGAACCAGATGTTCGGGAACGCCAGGAAGCGGTGCCAGGCGATGCCCATGTCCGTCTTCAGCGAGACGACGATCATCCAGACGAAGGACGTCCCGATCTTGAGCATCGCGGTGAGGTAGATCAGGTTCTGCAGCGCGCCGACGCTCAGGCCCTTGAAGGCGAGGACCAGGGGGTACGAGGCGAAGTACGCGGCCTCGTAGCCGTGCACGTCGGCGAGGGCGCCCTCCAGGCCGCGCAGCGTCATGATCGCGAGGCCGATGATGAGGATGACGGATTCGACGAAGTAGGCCTGGCCGAAGTTGGAGCCCGCGAAGCGGGACTTGCGTCCGGGCCGGTTCGGCAGCGACAGCTGGCGGATCACGATCAGCGTGAGGATGCCGAGCGTGGTCATGGTGCCGATGAACTCGACGAACAACTCGTACGGCAGCCAGTGCCCGATGACCGGCAGCGTCCAGTCGGCCTGGAAGAGCTGGCCGAAGGCGTTGACCAGGGTCAGCACCAGGGAGAAGAAGCCGACGGCGACGAACCAGTGGGCGACGCCGACGACGCCCCACCGGTTCATCCGGGTGTGGCCGAGGAACTCCCTGATCACCGTGGCGGTGCGGGCGGTCCAGTCGTTGGTGCGCGTGCCCGCCGGGACGTCCTGGCCGAGCCGTACGAATCGGTAGATCTGCGCGATGGCGCGGCCGAACAGCGCGGCGCCGACCACAGCGAGTACCAGCGACACGATGATCGCGGCGAGTTGCATTTCGGGGCTCCTCGGGCCTGCGAGGGAGATTATCGAGCGGTTATTACTAAGCGGTAACTTATGCAGTCCGTCTGAGACTACCCCCATCTTCCGTCGCAATGTAGCCGGGCGTTCGGTGATCTGTGTCGCTGAGGGTCGCCTTAAGACCGCACTGAGGGTCGCCTCACCTTCCCCGCTCCACGGGGCCTGCACCTCCGCTCTTCCGGTCCCGCGCCGGGGGCTGCTGAAAATTCTTATCGTGTTATTCACGTCAAATTGTGACATCAGCTTCTAACTTGGACCCGTGCTCTATGGGATCGCCGCCGCCACCACCGCCCTGCTCCTCACCGCAGCGCTCGCCACCCTGCTGCGCAGACCCGCCCTGCGACTCGGCCGCGCCGGGTCGCGACGGCGGCGGGCGGCGCCGCCCGTCGGCGGACCGGCGCTCGTGCTGGGAACCTGCCTGGTGGCGGCGGCCGGGCGGTGGACCGGGGCCGCACCGCTCGGCCCGGAACTCGAAAGGGTGCTGACCGCCGCGGCCGCCGTCGCCGTGCTGGGGCTGGCGGCGGACGTGCGGCGGGTCAGGACGCGGTTCCTGGCCGCCGGTACGGCGGTGGCGGCGGCCTGCGTGGTGCCGTACGGCGAGACCGGGGTGCCGGGCGGGCTGCTGGCCGTCGGCTGGATCACCTTCGTCGCCCTCGCCTTCCGCGCGCTCGACCACGCCGACGCGCTGGCCGGCACGGTCGGGGTGCTCACCGCCTTCGGGGTGGCCGCCTGCGCCGCCGCCGAGGTGATGGACGCGGTCGCCCTGCTGATGAGCGTGCTGGCCGCCGCGCTGGCCGGGTTCCTCATCCACAACTGGCCTCCCGCGCGGGTCGGGCTCGGCGCCTGCGGGGCGCTGTTCACCGGGTTCCTGCCGGCCGCGGCCGCGGTGTTCACCCGTGCGGGTCACGGCCTCGGCTCCAGCGCCGGGGTGCTGTTCGCGCTCACCGCCGTGGCGGGTGCCGACGTCCTCCTCGTCGTGCTGTCGCGGCGGCTGGCCGGACGGGCGCTGTCGCGCGGCGGCCCCGACCACCTCGGGCACCGGCTGCGCCGGCTCGGGCTCACCGCCCAGGGCGTGACCGTCGTCCTGGGCATCGGCGCCTTCGCCGGGGTACTCGTCGGCGTCCTGACCCATCTGGGGCGCGCGGAGTCCGGGGTGTTCTGGGTGGCCGCGGTGGCGGTCGTCGCCGTTCTCGCGCTGCTGCGCGTCCCCGTGTACGGGATGCGGGGGCCGCGGGAGGTGCGGGAGGTGCGGGAGGTGCGGGAGGTGCGGGAGGTCGCGTCGTCGCAGGTCACGCGGCGGTTGCGCGTCAGAAACGGATAAGAGTTGAGTCCGGTTGACTCAGGTCTGTTGACCCAGCGCCGTGTGTCAGGCACACTTGAGTCCGATCCACTCAAGTCAGCTGGAGGAAGCAACCATGGCACGTGCGGTCGGCATCGACCTGGGCACGACTAACTCCGTCGTCAGCGTTCTGGAGGGCGGCGAGCCCACCGTCATCACCAACGCCGAGGGTGCCAGGACCACGCCGTCCGTCGTCGCCTTCGCCAAGAACGGTGAAGTGCTCGTCGGCGAGGTGGCCAAGCGCCAGGCGGTCACCAACGTGGACCGGACCATCCGGTCCGTGAAGCGCCACATGGGCACCGACTGGAAGATCCAGCTGGACGGGAAGGACTTCAACCCGCAGCAGATCTCCGCGTTCATCCTGCAGAAGCTGAAGCGGGACGCCGAGGCCTACCTGGGCGAGAAGGTGACCGACGCGGTCATCACCGTCCCGGCCTACTTCAACGACTCCGAGCGCCAGGCGACCAAGGAGGCCGGCGAGATCGCGGGCCTGAACGTCCTGCGCATCGTCAACGAGCCCACCGCGGCGGCGCTCGCCTACGGCCTCGACAAGGACGACCAGACGATCCTCGTCTTCGACCTCGGCGGCGGCACCTTCGACGTGTCCCTGCTGGAGATCGGCGACGGCGTCGTCGAGGTGAAGGCCACCAACGGTGACAACCACCTCGGTGGTGACGACTGGGACCAGCGCGTCGTCGACTACCTGGTGCAGCAGTTCAAGTCGGGTCACGGCGTGGACCTCGCCAAGGACAAGATGGCCCTCCAGCGCCTGCGCGAGGCCGCGGAGAAGGCGAAGATCGAGCTGTCCTCCTCCACGGAGACCTCGATCAACCTGCCCTACATCACCGCGTCCGCCGAGGGCCCGCTGCACCTGGACGAGAAGCTCACCCGGGCTCAGTTCCAGCAGCTGACCGCGGACCTGCTGGAGCGCTGCAAGACGCCGTTCCACAACGTCATCAAGGACGCCGGCATCTCCATCAACGAGATCGACCACGTCGTCCTCGTCGGCGGCTCCACCCGTATGCCCGCCGTCGCCGAGCTCGTCAAGGAGCTGACCGGCGGCAAGGAGGCCAACAAGGGTGTGAACCCGGACGAGGTCGTCGCCATCGGCGCCTCGCTCCAGGCCGGTGTCCTCAAGGGCGAGGTCAAGGACGTCCTGCTCCTCGACGTCACCCCGTTGTCCCTCGGTATCGAGACCAAGGGCGGCATCATGACCAAGCTGATCGAGCGCAACACCACGATCCCGACCAAGCGCTCCGAGATCTTCACCACGGCCGAGGACAACCAGCCGTCGGTGCAGATCCAGGTCTACCAGGGCGAGCGTGAGATCGCGGCGTACAACAAGAAGCTCGGCATGTTCGAGCTGACCGGTCTGCCGCCGGCGCCGCGCGGCGTCCCGCAGATCGAGGTCTCCTTCGACATCGACGCCAACGGCATCATGCACGTCACGGCGAAGGACCTCGGCACCGGCAAGGAGCAGAAGATGACCGTCACCGGCGGTTCCTCGCTCCCGAAGGACGAGGTCGACCGCATGCGCGAGGAGGCCGAGCGCTACGCGGAGGAGGACCACAAGCGCCGCGAGGCCGCCGAGACCCGCAACCAGGGCGAGCAGCTCGTCTACCAGACCGAGAAGTTCCTCAAGGACAACGAGGACAAGGTCCCGGGCGAGATCAAGACCGAGGTCGAGGCCGCCCTCGCGGAACTGAAGGAGAAGCTGAAGGGCGAGGACATCGCCGAGATCCGCTCCGCCACGGAGAAGGTCGCGGCCGTGTCCCAGAAGCTGGGCCAGGCGATGTACGCCGACGCCCAGGCCTCGCAGGCCGCCGCGGGCGGCGCCGAGGCCCCGAAGGCCGACGACGATGTCGTGGACGCCGAGATCGTCGACGACGAGCGCAAGGACGGTGCCGCGTGACGGAGGAGACCCCGGGCTTCGAGGAGAAGCCCGACGTCCCCTCCGGCGCGACCCCCGACGACGCCGAGCCGAAGGCCGCCGCCCCCAAGGAGGAGGCGGCCCCGGCCGGGGACGCAGAGAAGATCACCGGTCTGACGGCCCAGCTGGACCAGGCACGCAAGGCGCTCGAAGAGCGCACGGCGGACCTCCAGCGGCTCCAGGCCGAGTTCCAGAACTACCGCCGCCGTGTCGAACGCGACCGGGTCACGGTCAAGGAGATCGCCGTGGCGAACCTCCTGACCGAGCTCCTGCCCGTGCTCGACGACATCGGCCGCGCCCGGGAACACGGCGAACTCGTCGGCGGCTTCAAGTCCGTCGCGGAGTCGCTGGAGACCGTCGCGGCGAAGATGGGTCTGCAGCAGTTCGGCAAGGAAGGCGAGTCCTTCGACCCGACGATCCACGAGGCGCTGATGCACAGCTACGCGCCGGACGTCACCGAGACGACGTGCGTGGCGATCCTGCAGCCCGGGTACCGCATCGGCGAGCGCACCATCCGCCCCGCGCGGGTGGCCGTGGCCGAGCCGCAGCCGGGTGCGCAGACCGTGAAGGCCGAGGAGACGACGGAGGCGGCCGACGACAAGGAGAGCGGTGGCCCGGACGAGGGCTGAGCTTGAACCGACCGGGAAGGAGGGACGTCGAGGATGAGCACCAAGGACTTCATCGAGAAGGACTACTACAAGGTCCTCGGCGTCCCCAAGGACGCCACCGAGGCCGAGATCAAGAAGGCGTACCGGAAGCTCGCCCGTGAGTTCCACCCGGACGCCAACAAGGGCAACGCCAAGGCGGAGGAGCGCTTCAAGGAGATCTCCGAGGCGAACGACGTCCTCGGCGACCCCAAGAAGCGCAAGGAGTACGACGAGGCCCGCGCCCTCTTCGGCAGCGGCGGGTTCCGCCCGGGGCCGGGCGCGGGCGGCGGCTCCTTCAACTTCGATCTGGGCGACCTCTTCGGAGGCGGCGCCCAGGGCGGCCAGGCCGGCGGCTTCGGCGGCGGCCTCGGCGACGTGTTCGGGGGCCTGTTCAACCGTGGCGGCTCCGGCACCACGCGCGTGCAGCCCAGGCGCGGCCAGGACATCGACACCGAGGTCACCCTCAGCTTCACCGAGGCGATCGAGGGGGCGACGGTCCCCCTGCGGATGTCCTCGCAGGCCCCCTGCCGGGCCTGTTCGGGCACCGGCGACAAGAACGGCAACCCGCGGGTCTGCCCGACCTGCGTGGGCACCGGCCAGGTCGCCCGGGGCTCCGGCGGCGGTTTCTCGCTGACCGACCCCTGCCCGGACTGCAAGGGCCGCGGCCTGATCGCGGAGCACCCCTGCGAGGTCTGCAACGGCTCGGGCCGGGCGAAGTCCTCCCGGACCATGCAGGTGCGCATCCCCGCCGGGGTGTCGGACGGGCAGCGCATCCGGCTGCGCGGCAAGGGCGCACCGGGCGAGCGCGGCGGCCCGGCCGGCGACCTGTACGTCACCGTGCACGTCGGCGCCCACCCGGTGTTCGGCCGCAAGGACGACAACCTGACGGTGACCGTGCCGGTGACGTTCGCGGAGGCGGCGCTCGGCGGCGAGATCAGGGTGCCCACCCTGGGCGGACCGCCGGTCACCCTGAAGCTGCCGCCGGGCACGCCCAACGGCCGCACCATGCGCGCCCGCGGCAAGGGCTCGGTCCGCAAGGACGGCACCCGCGGCGACCTCCTGGTCACCGTCGAGGTGAGTGTCCCCAAGCATGTGACGGGGAAGGCTCGTGACGCGCTCGAGGCGTATCGCGAGGCGACCGCGGGTGAGGATCCGCGGGCGGAGCTGTTCCAGGCCGCGAAGGGAGCATGACGAGATGGACGGCCGTCGACGCAATCCGTATGAACTGACCGAGGAGACCCCGGTCTACGTCATCTCGGTGGCCGCACAGCTGTCCGGTCTGCACCCGCAGACGCTGCGTCAGTACGACCGTCTGGGGCTGGTGTCCCCCGACCGCACGGCGGGCCGGGGACGCCGCTACTCGGCCCGTGACATCGAACTGCTCCGCCAGGTGCAGCAGTTGTCGCAGGACGAGGGCATCAACCTGGCCGGCATCAAGCGGATCATCGAACTGGAGAACCAGGTCGCCGCCCTGCAGTCCCGCGTCGCGGAACTGCAGGCGGCCCTGGACGGCGCGGCGGCCGCGATGCAGCAGCGCGAGGCCGCGGTGCACGCCTCCTACCGGCGCGACCTGGTTCCCTACCAGGAGGTCCAGCAGACCAGCGCGCTGGTGGTGTGGCGGCCCAAGCGGCAGCCGCAGTCCCGCACCGACGCGGACTGACCCGCAGGCGCGGTACGGAAGGGGCCCGGATTCTCCGGGCCCCTTCCGCGCGTTCAGGGCGCGCTGACCGCCCAGTCGCCCGCGGGCGTGGTCTCGGTGCCGTCGGCCTTCACCCCGGTCACCCAGTAGTAGGACGTGGTGCCGCGCCTGACCCCGGTGTCGAAGTACGTGAAGGCGCCGGCGCCGCGGTCGGCGATCTTCTCGTACGTCGCCGTGGCGGGGTTCCACCGGTAGATCCGGAAACCCTGGGCCTTCTCGCCGGACGTCTCCTCGCCCGCGCCCAGCCCGGACCAGATCAGCATGTTGCCCTCGTCGCCCTCCGTCGAGGTCGCCTCCAGCGTCAGCGGCGAGCCCGCCGGGGTGGCCACGCTCGGCGTCATGTCGAGTTCCGTGACGGTCACCGCCTCGGCGGGGCCGTTCCACTCGATGGCGGAGTTGCCGTCGTCGTCCACCGCGTCGATGAAGAAGCAGACCTCTTCGCCGTCCGGGAGGGCGGTGTGGTCGAAGGAGGTTTCGTCGGGGTAGAGGTAGTGCGAGACGTCGGCGTAGCAGACCTGCTCGCCCTCGTCCTCGTACAGCTCGCCCTGGTAGAGCCGGTAGCGCTGCAGGTCGGCGGCCGGGCTCTTGTCCCAGGTCAGGTGGAAGCCGTACTCGGTCGGGGTGGCGGTCAGTCCGGTGACCAGCGGCGGCGGGTCGTTGTCCCAGATCCAGCCGCGCTGGGGTGCGGACCGCGCGGACTCGTTGCCGGCCGCGTCGACGGCCGACACGCGGTAGTAGTACGCGGTGCTCTCGGCGGCCGAGGTGTCCAGGTAGGAGAGTCCGCCGGTGCTGCCGAGCGCGGTGTAGGTGCCGGTCTCGGTCGCCGACCGGAAGACGCGGTACGACACCGCGTCCGCGACCTGCTTCCAGGCGACCTTCAGCCCGCCGGTGCCGCCCGTCGGCGTCACCTCGCCGCTCGCGCTCACCACGGTGGGCACGCCGGGCGCGACCCGGTCGGCGGTGGTCACGGGCTGGTCGGCGCTGCCCGTGGACACGTTGCCGGCCTTGTCGTAGGCGCGGACCTCGTAGTAGTACGTCGCCCCGGTCACCGGCAGGGTGGTGTCGGTGTAGGAGGTGGAGGTGGTGGTGGCGAGCGGGGTGGCGCCGAACGAGGCGCCCTTCAGCCGCCGGTAGACGCGGTAGCCCGCGAGGTCCATCTCCTTGTTCTTCGCCCAGCCGATCTTGGCCTTGCCGGTCGCGCTGTCGTAGGCGGCCGAAGCGCCCGTCGGGGCGAGGGGCTTGACCGTGTCCACGGTGGCGGAGGTGCGCGGCAGGTAGGAGAAGGTGACGTTCGCCGGGCCGGTCCAGTTCACGAAGTCCACGCGGAGGATGTGCTTTCCGGCGGGGACGGTGATGTCGACGGTCTTCTTCACGGTCGTCGACACGTTCTTCCACAGGTCGACCTTGCGGACGTCGTCGAGGTAGACGCGGATGCCGTCCTGGGCGGAGACCGGCAGCGAGAAGGGGCCGCCGGAGCCGAAGTCACGGGTGACGGTCCAGCGGACGCCGAAGTAGTTCGACGGCAGGCCGGAGGCGGGCGCGCCGGTGCCCCAGTTCTCGCTGACCGAGGAGTCGCAGTCCGTCTTCTTCGGTATGCCGGAGAACGTGGTGTTCGCGTAGAACTGCCGCTTGTAGACGGGGGACGTGCAGGTGGTCGCGGCGGACGCGGGGGCCGCGGCGGTGAGCAGGGTGCCCGCGGTGGCGAGCACGACGGCGGTGGCCGCCGCGGCGGTGGTGGTGCGTCTTGCTGGGTTCATTCGGTCCTCTTGTCACGTTCCGCTCGGCGGGACCACGACCGGTGCGAGGCCGGTGAAGGCCTCCGAACCGTCCGCGGCGACGGCCGAGACGAGGTAGTAGCTGGTGGTGGCGGTGGGGGTGGCCGGGTCGGTGTAGCCGCGGGCGTCGGCGGCCAGGGGCTCGTCGGTCAGCCGGACGTACTGCTCCGTCGCGCGGTCCCAGCGGTGGACGTGGAAGCCGCTCGCCGCGCAGCCGGTGGCGCAGGTCCACGACAGCGCCGCCTTCCCCGTCCCGTCCGCCGTGCCGGACAGGGTCCAGGCGGCGGTGTTCGGGGGTGCGTAGGACGGGGTGAGGAAGAGCTCGTCGACGCTGACGTCGGCGACCTCGTCCGCTGGTGAACCGGACACGGTGTAGAGGGAGTTGTTCGCGGTGTCCATCGCGTCGACGAAGTAGACCCAGTCCTGGCCGTCCGGCACCTGGACGTCGACGTACCGGGTGGTGCCCGCGGGGACCGTGGCGATCAGCTCGTGCGTGGAGGTGTCACGGGCGCTGGTGGCCCGCCACACCCGGTACGAGGCGAGGTCCGGGGCGGGGCCGGCGTCCCACTCCAGGACCGTGCCGTACTCGGTGCTGGTGTGGTGCAGGCCGGTGACGGCGGGCGGCGGGGTCCGGTCGTACAGGCCCGCGCTGATCACCTGGGACGGTTCCGACTCCGTGCCGTCGTCGCCGACGCTGGTGATCCGGTACCAGTAGTCCGTCCTCGGTACGGCCGAACGGTCGGTGCAGGCGTAGCGCGCGTACGGGTCGTCGGCGGGGCTGATGTCGGACGGCTCGCAGACGACCCGCACCCAGTCGGCGCTGCCGCCGAAGCGCTCCTGGCGGTAGACGTGGTACTGCGTCGGGGCGTGCTTGGCCATCGTCCAGCGCAGTTCGACGCCGGTCTCGTCGGCGTCGGTGCCCGCGTTGTCCAGGTACGGCTTGGGCAGTGGACGCGCGAAGGCCAGGATGTCGGACTGGACGCTGTTGCCGGCCGGGTCGGTCGCGGTGACGCGGTAGTACGAGGTCTTCCCGAAGGGCGCGGTCCCGTCCAGGACGCCGCTGCCGCCCATGCCGGCGCCGATCTTCGTCCACTCGCCGGTGGGTGAGGCGGCGCGGTAGGTGTCGAAGCGCAGTCCGCCCTCGTCGACGTTGTCCCACAGGAGGTCGACGCCGAGCAGGGGATGGTCGGTCGCCGTCAGGACCGGCGTCTCGGGCGGGGTCCGGTCGACGGTCGTGACGAGCTGGTCGGTGCTGCCGGCGGACTCGTTGCCCGCCCTGTCCACCGCCCGCAGCTCGTAGTAGTACACGGCGCCCGTCGGCGGCAGCGCGTGCGTGAACGAGGTGGCGTTGAACACGTCACCGCTGACCAGGCGCCAGACGCCGGAGTCCTCGGCCCGCTGGTAGACGCGGTATCCGGCGAGGTCCATCTCCTTGTTCTTCGCCCAGGTCAGCTTGGCCTTGCTGGTGGCCTTGTCGTACGCGACCGAGACCCCGGCCGGGGCGAGGGGCTTGACGCTGTCGACGGTCGCCGAGGTCCGCGGCGTGTAGGCGAACTTGACCTTCGCGCCGCCGGTCCAGTTGACGTAGTCGACGCGCAGGGTGTGCTTGCCGGACGGGATGGTGACGTTGGCGGTTCTGGAGACGGTCGTGGAGGTGTTCTTCCACAGGTCGATCCTGCGGACGCCGTCGAGGTAGACGCGGATGCCGTCGAGTCCGGAGGCGGCGAGGGCGAAGGGGCCGCCGGAGCCGAAGTCGCGGGTGACGGTCCAGCGGACGCCGAAGTAGTTCGACGGCAGCCCGGAGGCGGGGGCGCCGGTGCCCCAGTTCTGGTCGATCGCGGAGTCGCAGTCCGTTTTCTTCGGTGTGCCGGAGAACGTGGTGTTCGCGTAGAACTGCCGCTTGTAGACGGGGGATGTGCAGGTGGTCGCGGCGGACGCGGGGGCCGCGGCGGTGAGCAGGGTGCCCGCGGTGGCGAGCACGACGGCGGTGGCCGCCGCGGTCGTGCGGCTGGCTGGGTTCATTCGGTCCTCTGCTCGAACGGGGAAGGGCTGAAAAGGGCTGCCGTGATCACGACTCGTGAGGAAAGCGGTTGGTTGTACGGGTCTTTGCCTTTTCGTGGTTCGCCGTTGGGTGGAGGGTTTGTGGACGAACTGGGGATGCTGATGTGTCGGGTCTTCACAACACAGCGGAGCGTGGCGTTGCGCACTCGTTAAGTAGTTCGGCTTGACGCTGAGGGTTGGGGAAGCGTTGTCTTTTCAGACACCTGGGTCGCGAGGGTGCGCCCATGTCCGGAAAGCATCAGAAGTGAGCAGCTCCATGCGTCGTACCGCCATAGCCGTGGCCGCGTCCGCCCTGTCCGTGTCGCTGAGCGCCTGCGGGGTGCTGGGCACGTCGTCCAGCGGCAGTACGGCGAGTCCGACCAAGGGCAACGATGTCACCATCGGTCTGCTGCTCCCGGAGAAGGCCAACACCCGGTACGAGAGCTTCGACTACCCCATCATCAAGAAGCATGTCGCCGCGCTGACCGGCAACCGCGGCAAGGTCTCCTACGCCAACGCCGAGCAGGACGCGGACAAGCAGGCCGCGCAGATGCAGCGGATGGTCGACGACAAGGTCGACATCATCCTGCTGGACGCCGTCGACGCGCACGCGATCGCCGCCCAGGTGAAGAAGGCCAAGGACGCCGGCATCCCGGTCATCGCCTACGACCGGCTCGCCGAGGGCCCCATCGACGCCTACATCTCGTTCGACAACGAGCTGGTGGGCGAGGTGCAGGGCCGTTCCCTGCTGGACTCCCTGCGTGGCGAGGCGGGCAGCTCCGCCAAGATCGTCATGATGAACGGCTCGCCCACCGACCCGAACGCCAAGCAGTTCAAGTCGGGCGCGATGTCCGAGCTCAACGGCAAGGTGACGATCGCCCGGTCCTACGACACCAAGGACTGGAAGCCGGAGAACGCCCAGGCCAACATGACCGCCGCGATCGAGGCGATCGGCAAGGACAACATCGCCGCCGTCTACTCCGCCAACGACGGCATGGCGGGCGGCATCGTCAAGGCGCTGGAGAACGCCGGGGTCACCGAGCTGCCGCCGATCACCGGCCAGGACGCCGAACTCGCGGCGGTGCAGCGGATCGTCGCCGGTGAGCAGTACATGAGCGTGTACAAGTCCTACCCCGACGAGGCGGCGGCCGCCGCGGAGATGGCGGTGGCCAAGGTCCAGGGCCACGAGATCCAGTTCGACGCCCTCACCGAGGACACCGTCGACAGCCCCACCGACAAGGACATCCCGGCGCAGCTCGTCACCGTGACCGCGCTGACGAGGAAGAACATCAGGTCCACCGTCGTCGCGGACGGTATCTACAAGATCTCCGACATCTGCGCCGGCAAGTACAAGTCGGCCTGCGCCGCCATCGGCCTGAACTGACGCCACGGCGATATCCGGCCAACGCCGGCCCCGCTCCGGCCCGCCTCGGCCCGGCCGCTCCCGCCCCGATGCGGCGGCGTCCGGCGGAAGCGGCATCAGCTTGTTGCAACCGCACGGAAGAAGCCCTGGTCATAGGCGTGCATACCGGTGCTTTCCGGCGGTCACCGGTGCGGGAGCCGTGTTGCGGAGCCGGTTCGGTCCGCGCATAGTTGCGCTGCGGAAGACGGCGGAACCGGGGGTGGAACGGGCGATGGCCGGGCACGGGACGGACGAGCATCCACACGGTGCTGACCGACTGTGCGAGGCCGGGGATCGCGTGTATTCCCGGGCCGTACGGCGCGGCCGGGTGCCCCGCCGGGACGCCGGACCGGTGCCCTGCCTGCTCGAACTGGCGCTGCTGCACCCCGATCCCGACGACATGGACTGGCTCGTGCCGACCTCCCCGCAGGAGGTCATGACCCGGCTGCTGCGCGGGGTGTACGACGAAGTCAGCGCCAGCCAGCGGCGGGTGGGCGCGGTGGTGGCCGCCGTCGAGCGGTACGCCGGTCTGGGCCCGCCCGTGCCGGCGGCGTCGCCCGAGGGCTCGGGGGGCTCGGCGATCCGCGTCCTGGACGGTCTCTCACGCATCCAGGCCGCCATGGACGAGGCGACCGAGGCGTGCACGACCGAGGTGCTGACCGTGCAGCCCGGGGGTATCCGCCCGGAGCACGAGCTGACGGAGGGCCTGCACCGGGCCCTCGCGCTGCGCGGCCGGGGCGTGCGGATGCGGGACCTGTACACGCACGTGGCGCGGCACGGCCAGGGGCTGCTCAACTACCTGGAGCTGATGGGCGACGCGGTGGAGGCGAGGACCCTCGACGAGGTCATCGACCGGCTCATCCTCTTCGACCGCACGGTGGCCTTCATCCCCGCGAACGCCGACCGCACCCTCGCCCTGGAACTGCGCCACCCGGCCCTGGTCGGCTATCTGGGCACGGTGTTCGACCGCCTGTGGCGGCTGGCGATCCCGCTGACCGCGCCGCTGCCGGACACCGGCATCGAGGGCATCTCGCACCGGGAGCAGTCCATCGCGGCCCTGCTGGCGGAGGGTCACCAGGACGCCGTCATCGCCGAGCGGCTCGGCATCAGCGTCCGCACCTGCCGCGCGCACATCGCGCGGCTGTCCGAGACCCTCGGCGCGGCCAGCCGCACCCAACTCGGCGTCCGTATCGCCCAGGTGGGCCTGGACGGCCCCCGCCGGCCCGCCGACGCCGCCCCGGTCACCGTTCGCGGTCGAGGATCCCGGACTGTCCGATGAGGTAGCCGAGCTGGGCCCGGCTCTCGCTGCCCAGCGTCGCCGCGAGCTTGGCGATGTGGACGCGGACGGTGCGCACGTTCATGCTGAGCCGCTCGGCGATGACGGCGTCGGTGTGGCCCTCGACGAGGAGCGCGGCGACGACGTGCTGACGCGGCGTCACGCCGCCGCGGGCGGGCAGGCCGGCCGGTTCCGGGAGCATCGGTGTGGCCAGCCGCCACAGCCGCTCGAACGCGGTGACCAGGTAGCCGACGAGGGCGGGGTGGCGTACCTCGAGGGCGAGGGTGCGGTCGGCGTTCGCGGGGATGAAGGCGACGGTCCGGTCCAGCACGATGAGCCGCTCGGTGAGCTCGTCCAGGGTGCGGACCTCGAAGTCGCCCCGCAACTGCTCGTAGTGGGCCTGGACGGCGAGGGAGTGGCGCTGGGTGTGCTGGTACAGCGTGCGCATCCGGCCGCCGGCGCTGAGCAGGCGCTGCTCCATGGGCAGCGAGGCGGCCATCGCGGTGTCGGAGCGTCTGCCGGGCTGGATGGCCAGGGCCTCGCGGCCGGCGCGGGCGGTCGCTTCGGAGATGGCGGCGTTGATCTGCTCCAGACCGCCCAGGACGCTGATCGCCAGGGGGTCGTTGCCCGGCACGATCTGGGCGTCGAGGACCATGAACGGCTCGAAGAGGTCCGCCAGTCTGGCCTCGCGCCGGCGCTGGACGGAGATGCTGTCCTCGATGGTGCGCAGCAGCCGGGGCAGGGCCACGGAGGGGGCCACGGGGCGCAGCCAGCGGTCGTCCTCACGGTCGGGCTGCAGCAGCCCGTGGCCGATCAGGCAGGGGGCCGCCCGGCGCGCGTCCCGCCGCGGTACGCGGCCTTCCAGCAGGGCGCGGGAGTACAGGCGGCGGCCCTCCTCGCACAGGTCCTCGACGCCGTGCGTGTGGGCGCGGGGCGGTGCGCCGCCGGCCGGCCGGCCCGGCTCGGTCTCGGGTCCGTCGCCCGCGGTCCGGTGGTGCGTTTCGGTCGTCACCCGGGAGCCTTCTCATGCCTAGGCGGTCGGTGGTCAGCTGTCGCGGTCCAGGATCCCCGCCTGGGCGATCAGGAAGCCGAGCTGGGCCCGGCTGCCGCTGCCGAGCGCGGCCGCCAGCTTGGCGATGTGGGCCCGGCAGGTGCGGACGTTCATGCCGAGCCGGCGGGCGATGGCCTCGTCGACGTGCCCCTCGATGAGCAGCTTGGCTATGGACCGCTGGACGCCGGTGATGCCTTCCGGGGTGGACTCGTAGGGCACCTCCTCCAGCAGCGGCGTGGCCCGCTGCCAGAGCTGTTCGAAGACCCTGATGAGGTACTGCACGAGGCCGGGGTGGCGCAGTTCCAGGGCGACCTGGCGGTCGTCCTGGGCCGGGATGAAGGCCACCGTGGTGTCGCAGATGATGAGCCGTTCGATGAGCTCCTCGAGGGTGCGGATCTCGACCTTGGCGCCAGCCATCTGGTCCATGTACGCGTAGGTGCTCTGGCTGTGCCGCACGGTGTGCTGGTAGAGGGTGCGCATGGAGATGCCCCGCTCTATCAGCGGTTTGCTGCGCTTGAGGGCCTGACTGAGGATGTGCTCCGGCCGGCTGCCGCCGGGCTGTACCGTCAGGACCTCGGTGCGGGCCTCGGCGATCGCCACGTCCAGCGCCGCGTGGATGCGGTCGATGCCCTCCAGCACGGTGATCGCGTGGGTGGTCGCCGGTTTCTGGGCACTGATGTCCAGGAACGGCTGGAAGGTGTCCGCCAGGTCCAGGGTGAGGCGCCGTCGGTCCTGTATCTCCCTTTCCAGGGGCTGCAGTTGCTGGGCGAGTACGACGGAGGGCGGAACCGGGCGCAACCAGCTCGCGTCGTCCGGATCGGGGTGGAGCAGGGCGAACTCGAGCAGACAGGGGGCGCTTTCGACCTCGCCGCGGGAGATACGTCCGGAACTGAGAGCACTGGCGTAGAGACGGGAGCCGTCGGCACACAGATCGGTGATGCCATGAGGATGTGTCGGTTTTGTGCTCTTTGTTGGCAAATCTCCACCCCCCAGGGTCCTGAACGTGCAGGAACATGATGCATCTCTTGTGTGGCATTGACGTGCCTGAATGAGCCATCGTCTTGTTTCACGGGGGAGAGGAAGCCATCAAGTGAGGACGAAGCCGACCATGAATAAGAGAATGCTTCGCTCAGTGCTTGCCACTGCCTTCGTAGTCGCGCTGGCCAGCGGTGCGGCCGGTCCTCTTGACGTCGGCTGGTCGAGCCCCGCCGGCGCGAAGACCGCCGCACTGGACGTCGGTTGGGACATCTCGGCCGCCGCCCCCGGGGACGTCGGCTGGGTGGTCACCGGCGGTGACGGCGCGCAGGACGTCGGCTGGTCGACCCCGGCGGGCGCGGACGCATGACCACGCCACCCGACGACCGGTCCTTCCGGCGCGAAATGGCCACCGCCTATCGCTCGGGGTGGCACTTCATCGACCTGGTCACCGCGATTCCTCATCCTGGTGACTCGCTGATGGTGACCGTCTTCGGTGAGCCGGTCGTCGTCACGCGGGACGAGGACGAGGACGTGAGGGCGTACCTGTGTCTGCGGCGGCCTCGGGGGGCGCCGCAGCCCGTACGGTGTGCCGTCCGGTACGGAATGATCTTTGTGAACCTCGATCGAAGAGACCATCGGCTGGTGGAACCGGAAACCCCCAATCCACGGACCATCTCAGCCACCCCCCGCAGTGCCTGACGCGATTCCCCCGTCGTAACAGATCGCTCAGGTGCTTCCCCCCGCAGCGGCGTCACCGTGACCTGAACACGGTGACGCCGCTGCAGTTTTCGGCACTTCTCCCGGTACCGCCGGGTTTGGAAGGGGCCGACTTGTGGCCGAAAACGGTCAGTCGCGGCCCGCGTTCCCCATCGCCCGCGTCAGCTCGATCTCGATGACCACGCGCGCCGGATTCGGCCTCGGCGCCCGCTCGTAGCGCTCGGCGAAACGCCGCTCCGCCTCCGCGACCCGCTCCGGCTCGGTCCGCACCCGGGCCCGGCCCTCCAGCGTCGCCCAGCGCCGTCCGTCCACCTGGCACACGGCCACCCGTGCCCCCTCCGGGCCGGCCGCCAGCACGTTGCGCGCCTTCGCGCTCGTCCCGCTCGTGATCACCCGGGCCAGCCGTGCCCCGGGGTCGTACGTCACGCAGACCGGCACCACGTGCGGGCTGCCGTCGGCGCGGGGCGTCGTCAGCGTGCACAGGTGCCGCTCGCGCCAGAAGCTGAGGTACGACGCGTCGGGAGCGCCCGGGTCCTGCGGGTACGAGGTCATGGCTGGAACTTAACCGTTCGGGTCTCCCGGACACTCCTTGAGTGGAATAGACTCAACTTTGTGGACGTTGACCGAGTCAGCACCGGGAGACGTGGCGACAGCTGACGCCAGGAGGAGAAAGCGAACGTGGACGCCGAGCTGACCAACCGGAGCCGGGACGCCATCAACGCGGCCGGCAATCGGGCCGTGACGGAGGGGCACCCCGACCTCACCCCCGCCCACCTGCTGCTGGCTCTGCTCCAGGGGCAGGAGAACGAGAACATCACCGACCTGCTGGCGGCCGTCGAGGCCGACCAGGCGGCGGTGCGCGCCGGCGCGGAGAAGATCCTCGCCGGGCTGCCCAGCGTGACGGGGTCCACCGTCGCCCCGCCGCAGCCCAACCGGGACCTGCTCGCCGTGATCGCGGACGCCTCCGAGCGGGCCGGGGAACTCGGGGACGAGTACCTGTCCACCGAGCACCTGCTCATCGGCATCGCCGCGAAGGGCGGCGCGGCCGGGGACGTGCTGACCGGCCAGGGTGCCAGTGCCAAGAAGCTGTCGGACGCCTTCAAGAAGGCGAGGGGAGGACGCAGGGTGACCACCGCAGACCCGGAGGGCCAGTACAAGGCCCTGGAGAAGTTCGGCACCGACTTCACCGCCGCGGCGCGGGAGGGGAAGCTCGACCCGGTGATCGGCCGGGACCAGGAGATCCGCCGCGTGGTGCAGGTGCTGTCGCGCCGTACGAAGAACAACCCGGTCCTCATCGGCGAGCCCGGCGTCGGCAAGACCGCCGTCGTCGAGGGGCTCGCCCAGCGGATCGTCAAGGGCGACGTGCCCGAGTCCCTGAAGGACAAGCGGCTCGTCGCGCTGGACCTGGGCGCGATGGTCGCCGGGGCCAAGTACCGCGGTGAGTTCGAGGAGCGCCTGAAGGCCGTCCTGGCCGAGATCAAGGACTCCGACGGGCAGATCATCACCTTCATCGACGAGCTGCACACCGTCGTCGGCGCGGGAGCCGGCGGCGACTCCGCGATGGACGCCGGGAACATGCTCAAGCCGATGCTGGCGCGCGGCGAGCTGCGCATGGTCGGCGCCACCACCCTCGACGAGTACCGCGAGCGCATCGAGAAGGACCCGGCGCTGGAGCGCCGCTTCCAGCAGGTGCTGGTCGCCGAGCCGACGGTCGAGGACACCATCGCGATCCTGCGCGGACTCAAGGGCCGCTACGAGGCCCACCACAAGGTGCAGATCGCGGACAGCGCGCTGGTCGCCGCCGCCACGCTCTCCGACCGGTACATCACCTCCCGCTTCCTGCCCGACAAGGCCATCGACCTCGTCGACGAGGCGGCTTCCCGGCTGCGCATGGAGATCGACTCCTCGCCGGTCGAGATCGACGAACTCCAGCGCGCCGTCGACCGGTTGCGCATGGAGGAGCTGGCGATCGGCAAGGAGACCGACCCGGCCTCCCGCGAGCGGCTGGAGAAGCTGCGCCGCGACCTCGCCGACAAGGAGGAGGAACTGCGCGGCCTGACCGCCCGCTGGGAGAAGGAGAAGCAGTCCCTCAACCGCGTCGGCGAGCTGAAGGAGCGGCTCGACGACCTGCGCGGCCAGGCCGAACGCGCCCAGCGCGACGGTGACTTCGACACCGCCTCCAAGCTGCTGTACGGCGAGATCCCGGCCCTGGAGCGGGACCTGGAGGCCGCCTCCGAGGCCGAGGAGGAGGCCGCGAAGGACACCATGGTCAAGGAGGAGGTCGGCTCCGACGACATCGCGGACGTCGTCGCCGCCTGGACCGGCATCCCGGCCGGCCGGCTGCTGGAGGGCGAGACGCAGAAGCTGCTGCGCATGGAGGAGGAGCTGGGCAAGCGCCTGATCGGCCAGGAGGAGGCCGTGCGCGCGGTGTCCGACGCGGTGCGGCGCTCCCGGGCCGGCATCGCCGACCCCGACCGCCCGACCGGCTCGTTCCTCTTCCTGGGCCCCACCGGCGTCGGCAAGACCGAACTCGCCAAGGCGCTCGCCGACTTCCTCTTCGACGACGAGCGGGCCATGGTCCGCATCGACATGTCGGAGTACGGCGAGAAGCACAGCGTGGCCCGGCTGGTCGGCGCCCCGCCCGGGTACATCGGCTACGAGGAGGGCGGCCAGCTCACCGAGGCGGTCCGCCGCCGCCCGTACACGGTCGTGCTGCTCGACGAGGTCGAGAAGGCCCACCCCGAGGTCTTCGACGTGCTGCTGCAGGTGCTGGACGACGGCCGCCTGACGGACGGTCAGGGCCGCACGGTCGACTTCCGCAACGCCATCCTGGTGCTGACCTCGAACCTGGGCAGCCAGTTCCTGGTCGACCCGCTGCGCTCGGAGGAGGAGAAGAAGGAGCAGGTCCTGGAGGTCGTGCGGGCCTCCTTCAAGCCCGAGTTCCTCAACCGGCTCGACGACCTGGTGGTCTTCTCGGCGCTGACCAAGCCGGAGCTGGAGCGGATCGCGAAGCTCCAGATCGACCGCCTGGCCAAGCGGCTCACCGAACGCCGGCTGACCCTGGAGGTCACCGACGAGGCCCTGTCCTGGCTGGCCACGGAGGGACTGGACCCGGCGTACGGCGCCCGGCCGCTGCGCCGCCTGATCCAGACCGCCATCGGCGACCGCCTGGCCAAGGAGATCCTGGCCGGCGAGGTCAAGGACGGCGACACCGTCCGCGTCGACTCCTTCGGCGACGGCCTCCTGGTGGGACCGGCGACCGGTGAGAAGGCCGGCAAGACGCTGTAGCCCCCGTACGGTTCGGGCCCGTCACCCCGGTGGGTGACGGGCCCGTCCGTGTCCGCCGCCGGGCTCCCGGGGGACCCCGGCGACGGAGTGGGCAGGATGGACGCGGCTCCCCCTGCGGGAGCTCAGCTGCCC
Organism: Streptomyces sp. H51; assembly: GCF_035656535.1. NCBI lineage: Bacteria > Bacillati > Actinomycetota > Actinomycetes > Kitasatosporales > Streptomycetaceae > Streptomyces > Streptomyces sp. H51. Next base: position 85,542 of record NZ_JAYMHD010000087.1, on the reverse strand, counting down.
CGTGTCAGCTGCCTCCACCGCATCCGCCGCCCCCGCCGCACGACGACCCGCCGCCGCAGGACGACCCGCCGCCGCACGAATGGCCGCCACCGCAGGAGTGACCCCCGTGGTGGCTGCCGCCGTGCGAGCCGCTGTCGCCCCCGTCGGCCCACCAGCTGCTGTCCCCGCCGTACGAGCGTCCGCCCGACCCGCGGGCCGACCGGACCCGGCCGCCCCTGCGCGCCGCGCTGACGAGGACCGCCAGGAAGACGATCCCGGCGATCACGATGAAGCCGGTCATGGCGTCACCGTCCTCTCGATTCCCCCGAAGCAGCCCCCCGTGGGTGCCTCGCCGTGTTGCGTGCCCGGGGGATGCCCGGCCCCGACGGCGGCCAAAGCAGAGTTGAGCAAGTTCTGAGCCTCGGCACCGGAGGAGTTCCCTCACCGGGAGGCGGTGGGGCGTGGGGCCGTGGCCGCCCCCGGAAGCCGGCCGGTGCGGCGGGCCCACATGTCGAACGCCACGGTCATGAAGGGCAGTACGGCGGCCAGCAGGGCGAGGAGGGTCGTCCGGCCCAGCCGCCACCTGAGCCGGATCGCCACCAGGGCGGTCAGGAGCAGGTAGGCGATGAAGGCGGCCCCGTGGAGTGTTCCGAAGATCCGTACGCCGAGTTCGGTGGTTCTGGGGACGTACTTGAAGTACATCCCGGTCAGCAGGCCGGCCCAGGTGCCCGCTTCCACCACGGCGATCCAGGTGAAGGCGCGCAGCAGGGGCCCCGTCCCGACGGCGGGTGAGGCGGGGGCGTCCGCGGTGGTCGTGGAGGGGTTCTCGGGACGTGCGGGCCACAGGGCGCGGTCGCCGAGGAGGCGGACGACGGCGGGGACGAGCAGGGGCCTGATGAGGAAGGTGTCCAGCAGGATGCCGAAGGCCATGCCGAAGCCGAACTGGAACAGTTCGCGGATCGGCTGGGTCATCAGGACGGCGAAGGTCGCCGCGAGGATGAGACCCGCGGAGGAGACGACGCCGCCGGTGCGGGTGAGGGCGGCGCTGATCGCCTCGACCGGGGGCAGGGTGCGCAGTTCCTGCTTGAACCGGCTCATGATGAAGATGTTGTAGTCGACGCCGAGCGCGACGAGGAAGACGAAGATGTACGCGGTGACGCGGTTGCCGATGCCTTCGTCGCCGAGGACGGTCAGGGTGAAGAAGGTGGTGGCGCCAAGGGTGGCCAGGAACGACAGGACGAGCGTCGCGACCAGGTAGAGCGGTGCGAGCAGCGAGCGCAGCAGGAGGACGAGGACCGCCGCTACGACGGCCAGGACCAGGAGCACGATGAGGACCGTGTCGCGGTCCAGGGCGGAGCGGATGTCGGCGTTCTGCGCCGTCTCCCCGCCGATGAGCACGGTGGCGTCCCGCACGCCGGCGGTGTCGGCCGCGGTCCGGGTGGCCTCCTTGAGGGGCCCGATCGCGTCGAGTGCCTCGGAGCTGTACGGGTCGACGTCGAGGACGACGTCGTAGAAGACGGTCCTGCCGTCCTCGCCGAAGCGGGGTTCTCCCACCCGGGCGACGTCGTCGGTGCCGGCCAGCCCAGCGGCGATGCCGGCGGATGCGGGGCCGGAGCGCAGGTCGTCCCGGGAACGGACGACGACGGTGCTGGGCGCGATCTCGCCGGGCCCGAACTCCTGCTGGATGAGTTGCCGCCCGCGCTCCGACTCGGTGGCGGTCCGGAAGCCGCTGAGGGTGTTGAAGCTCTCCCGGTAGCCCAGCAGGCCGGCGCTCATCACCATGAGCAGCACGAGAACGGCCGCGACGATCCGGACGGGGGCCCGGGTGACGAGAGCGGCGGTGCGGTGCCAGACGCCCGCACCGCGACTGCGTTCGGCGGCTCTGTCCACGCCTCCCGGCCAGAAGACGCCCCTGCCCAGCAGGAGTACCAGGGCGGGGATGAAGGTGAACGCCACCAGCGCCATGACGGCCACGCCGAGGGCGAGGTAGGGGCCGAAGCCGCGCAGCGCGGGGGAGACGGCCACGAGCAGGGCGAACATGGCGAGCACGACGGTGGAGGCGCCGGCGAGGACGGATTCGGCGGTCCGGCGCACCGCGGTCCGCATCGCACGCGGACGGTCGGGCTCGTCGAGGAGTGCCTCGCGGTAGCGGGCGGTGATGATCAGCGAGTAGTCCGTGCCCACTCCGAACAGCAGCACGGTCATGATCGAGGCGGTCTGGGAGCTGACCGTGATGATTCCGGCGTCCGCGAGGAGCGCGCCGGTCGTCTCCGCCACGCGCATCGCCACTCCGACGGCGAGCAGGGGCACGAGCGCCATCAGGGGTGAGCGGTAGATGGCCAGGAGGAGGACGAGGACGAGCAGAACGGTGGCCAGGAGCAGGACCCGGTCACCGCCGCTGAAGACCTTCACGGTGTCGGTGGCGATCCCGGCGGGGCCGGTCACGGCGACTTCGGTGGGTCCGGCACGGTCGGACGTGAGGGCACGCACCTTGTCGACGGCGTCCCGGAAGGACTCGTCCGAGGGGCTTCCGGTCATGGGCGCGATGACCAGCTGGGTGCCACGGTCCCGCGAGACCAGCTCGGCCGCGGCGTCGGGAGCGGTCACCGTGGAGATCACGCCCGTCACATGGTCGGGCCTGGAGGTCCCGGACAGGGCCGAGGTGATGCGGGCGACGGCCTCCCCGGCACTCGCCGCGGCGTCGGCGCCCCGACCGTGCACCACGATGATCGCCGGCGTCGCGTCCCGGCCCGGAAGCTGCGCGCGGACGAGGTCGCGGGCCCTCATGGAGTCCGAGGCGGCCGGCGGCAGGTTGGCGGAGGTGTTGTCCTCGACGGATTCCAGAGCGGGGGCGGCCCCGGCGAGGAGGCCCGCGGTCAATACCCAGAAAGCCACCACCACGGCGGCGCGTTTCCTCGATCCCAGGAGACATCGGAGCATGCGGGAGAACAACGGTTTCATCAGGGAGCCTTCGGCCGGAAGCACGGAAAATCTTAGAGACAGGGGTGTCTCCAAGTCGCGGTCAAGCTAACACGGCCCCCTCGGGGCCCCGGCGCGGGGATAGATTGGGGGAGATGGCGCAATGCCCGAGGCGGAGCGGAGAGAATGCCCAAGATCGAAGCCGGGAGTGTCCGTGAGCACCGGGCCCAGCGGCTCGCCCAGCTGATCGACGCGGCCGAGGCGGTTCTGAACGAGGGCGGTATGGAGAGCCTCACCGCCGGTGCGGTCGCCGCGCGGGCCGGTATCGCCCGCAACAGCATCTACCGTTACTTCGACTCCATCGAGGACCTGCTCGAACTCGTCGTCACCCGTGAGTTCCCCGCCTGGATCGAGGCCGTGGAGCGGGCCGTCGCCGCCGAGGCCACCCCCGAGGAGCAGGCGGTCGCCTACGTCAGGGCCAACCTCGAGCAAGCCGCGCGCGGCGCCCACGGCTGGCGGGCCTCACTCTCACGCGGCTCGCTGTCCCCGTCGGCGCGGGACCGCGTGAGGCACCTGCACACCTCGCTGCACGAGGCGCTCGCCCGGGTCGTCCGTGACCTGGGCCGTCCGCAGCCGGAACTGACCGTCGCCGTGCTCCAGGCCGTCGTCGACGCCTGCATCCGCAGGATCGACCAGGGCGACGAACCGACGACCGTGTCCGACTTCGCGGCGGGAGCCGTACGCCGGCTGCTGGCACACGACCGGTAGTGATCCTTCCGGGTGCGCCGGCGCCGGCCGGCGGTCCTCGTCTCCGTCGTCCCTGATTCCCGCGAACCGTTACGGCGGGTTCGACCCGGGCGTGCGTTCGGATCCGGCGCGCCGCCGGTGCTCGCGGATCACGCGTGCCAGGGGTTCGCGCATGCCAGGGGTTCGCGCGTCCTAGGGGTTCGCGGCCGGAATGCGCAGGCGTCCGTCGTGGACTTCGGCGATCCGGTCGGCGGCGGTGAGGTGGGCGCGGTCGTGGGTGACCAGGACGGTGGCGGTGGCCTGCTGGTGGGTGAGGCGGGTGACGAGGTCGATGACGGCGGCGCCTCGTTCGTGGTCGAGGGCGCTGGTGGGTTCGTCGACCAGGAGGACGGTGGGGTCGTTCATCAGGGCGCGTGCGATGTTGACGCGCTGGCGCTGGCCGCCGGAGAGCTGGTGCGGACGGCGGCCGGCCCGGTCGGCGAGACCGACGGCGTCGAGGAGTTCCATCGCCCGGTCGTGGGCGGTGCGGGGCTTGCGGCCGTCGATCCGGGCCATGACCTGGAGCTGTTCGACGGCGGTGAGGGAGGGCAGCAGGTTGGGCTGCTGGAAGACGATGCCGATCTTGTGGCGGCGCAGTTCGGCGAGTTCGCCGCGGGTGAGGCCGGTGGTGGTCCGGCCGTCGATGGTCACCGTGCCGGTGTCGGGGGTGATCAGGGTGGCGGCGACGGCGAGCAGGCTGGACTTGCCGGAGCCCGAGGGGCCGACCACGGCGGTCAGGCTGCCCCGCGGCACGTCGAGGGTGACGTGGTCGAGGGCGGTCAGGCGGGTGTCGCCGTCGGGGTAGGTGAGGGTGACGTCGGTCAGTCTCAGGCTCATCGGGCGCTCCCCAGGGCGGTCAGCGGGTCGACGGAGGTGATGCGGCGGATGGACAGGGCGGCGCCGAGCGCGCCGAGGAGGACGATCACGGCGGCCGGGACCAGCACGGTGGTGGGGGTGAGCAGGAAGGGCACGTCGCTGCCGGACACCAGGGCGCCGAGGGCGGCGGCCAGGCCGGTGCCGATCAGGGTGCCGCCGGTGAGCAGGACGACGGCCTGGCCGAGGGCGTCCTCGAGCAGGCCCGCGGTGGAGGCGCCCAGGGCCTTGAGGACCGCGATGTCGCCGCTGCGCTGGATGGTCCAGACGGTGAAGAAGGCCCCGATGACCAGCGCGGAGATGGCGAACAGGAAGCCGCGCATCAGCTGCAGCGAGCCGTTCTCGGAAGTGTAGGAGCCGATCGCGGACAGCGAGTCCTCGGTGCTGACCGTTCTGGTGCCGGCCTGGTGGTCTACGGCGGTCACATCGGCCTCGGCGGTGGTGTTCAGGGCGATGACGGTGGCCTTCGGGCCCTGCCCGCCGCCGGTGGGCGGCGCGGTCCTCCGCCAGGTGTCCAGGCTGGTCCAGATCACCGGGGTGTGGCTGAAGTGGGCGTCGCCCTCGACGGCGGCCGCCGTCAGCCGCCGGCCCGCCACGTCGAGGGAGTCGCCGGCCCGCACGCCGAGGGCGTCGGCGGCCGAGGTGGACAGCACCACCGCGGTGCCGGTGATCCTGTCGCCGGCCGGGGCGAGGCGGGAGCCGGGCCGGACGCCGAAGACCGAGACCCCGGTGCTCCGGTCCCCGGCGGTGGCCCTGGTCGTGGTGATCCCCAGCGGCTCGGCGCTCTCGACGCCGGGCGCCCCGGACCACCGCTGCCACTGCCGCTCGGTGACGGTGGAGCCGGCATACGACAGGTCCTGCCCGCCGGTGGGCGCCTGGAAGGCGATCCTGTCGACGGGCAGGGACGTGATCGCGGAGATGTTCTGCTGCCCCAGTCCGGCCGTCAGCCCGGACAGCAGCCCGACCAGCAGGGTGATCAGCACGATGACGGTTCCCATCAGGGCGAAGCGCCCCTTGGCGAACTTCAGGTCTCTCCAGGCGACGAACACGGCCCTGACCCGTCCTTTCCAGCAGTGGTGGCGGTACGACTCCACCTTCGCCGCCGGCCCCCTGCGCGCGCGTCCGGCGCAGGACGGCACTTGGCGGGCCGAAAGACGGCGCACAGGTTCTAACTTTCGATGGAGGCCCACCGGGCGCCGGCCTTCGTAACCTGGGAGGCACTGTGAACACCGCCGCCCCCGCCCTGACCCCGACCACCCGGGCCCTGGCCTGGTGCCTGCACCTGCTGATCATCGGCCTGCTCGCGCTGGCCGCCGGACGCGCCGTGGCCGACGCCCGCCCCCACGCCGGGTGGATCGTCGCCGCCTCGGCGGCGTGCGGCCTGGTGTACGCGGTCGGACCCACGCTGCCGGGCGTCGGCCGCTCGCGGCGCGCCGCCGCGCTGTGGCTGGCCGCCGTGGGCGCCTGCTGGCTGACGGTGCTGGCCCTGTCTCCCGACGCCGTGTGGGTGGCCTTCCCGCTGTACTTCCTCCAGCTGCACCTGCTGCCCCGCCGTGCCGGGCTGGCGGCCGTGGCCGCCACCGCCGCCGCGGCCGTCGCGGGCTTCGCCGCCCACCAGCACTCCTTCAGCCCCGCCATGGCCATCGGTCCCGCGCTCGGCGCCGCCGTGGCGGTCGCGGTGGTGTGGGGCTACCAGGCCCTGTACCGGGAGAGCGAAGACCGCCGCCGGCTGATCGAGGAACTCACCGCCACCCGCGCCGACCTGGCCGCAGCCCAGCACACGGCCGGCGTACTCGCCGAACGCGACCGCCTGGCCCGCGAGATCCACGACACCCTCGCCCAGGGCCTGTCCAGCATCCAACTGCTGCTGTGCGCCGCCGGACGGGCACTGCCCGAGGCGCCGCAGAACGCGGCCCGCTACGTCGACCAGGCACGGCAGGCCGCCGTCGACAACCTCGCCGAGGCCCGCCGCTTCGTCGCGGCCCTCACCCCGCCCACCCTGGAGGGCACCACCCTGGCCGGCGCCCTGGAACGGCTGTGCGCCACCACGTCCGCCCGGCACCGGCTCACCGCGCGCTTCCACCTCACCGGCGACCCCGTCCCGCTCGCCACCGCCCAGGAGGTCGCGCTGCTGCGCATCGCCCAGTCCGCCCTGGCCAACACCGTCCACCACGCCGAGGCCGGCACCGCCGAAGTGACCCTCAGCCACCTCGGTGACCACGTCGTCCTCGACGTCGTCGACGACGGCCGCGGTTTCGACCCCGCCCGCCTGCCCGCTCCCGACCCCGAGGCCGGCGGGTTCGGACTGGCCGCCATGCGCGCCCGTGTCCAGGCCCTCGGAGGTACCCTCACCATCGAGTCCGCCCCCGGCCACGGCACCGCCCTGGCCGCCCGGCTGCCCCTCGCCCCGCCGGCCGAGACCGAGGTCCGCCCGTGACCGAAAGCGCCCCCGTCCGCCTGCTCCTGGCCGACGACCACCCCGTGGTACGGGCCGGGCTGCGCGCCGTGCTGGAGACCGAGCCCGGCCTCGTCGTCGTGGCCGAAGCCGCCACCGCGGAGGACGCCGTCACCCGCGCCGCCGAGGGCGACATCGACGTCGTGCTGATGGATCTGCAGTTCGGGAAGGGCATGGGCGGCGCCGAGGCCACCGCCCGGATCACCGCCCGGCCGGGAGCCCCCCGGGTGCTGATCGTCACCACCTACGACTCCGACGCCGACACCCTGCCCGCCATCGAGGCCGGCGCCACCGGCTACCTCCTCAAGGACGCCTCGCCCGAGGACCTGGCCGCCGCCGTACGCACCGCGGCGGCCGGACGCACCGCGTTGGCACCCACGGTCGCCGACCGGCTGATGAACCGGCTGCGCGCTCCGGGCGCCGCCCTGACCCGGCGCGAGACCGAAGTCCTCGGGCTGGTCGCCGACGGTCTGTCCAACCAGGCCATCGGCGACCGCCTCCACCTGACCGAGGGAACGGTCAAGTCCCATCTGGCCCGGATCTACGCCAAGCTCGACGTCGACTCACGCACCGCCGCCGTAGCCACCGCCACCGGCCTCGGCCTCATCCGCCGCTGACCCGCGCCCGCGCGGACGCCCGGAGCGGTCGCGCGGGATCAGCAGGGAGCGGTGACGTTGCCGCAGTAGATCCAGCCGTAGAAGTCGTGCGGGGTGCCGTTGCCGGCCGTGTACCGGACGTAGTACCAGAGGTTTCCGGCCGGGTTGCGGGCACTGTGGTCCCAGTACAGCCACTCGCCGGAGTAGGTCTGGATGACCACGGCGCAGCTGGCCTTGTAGCACTTCCTGATCGGACCTCCGAGCGAGGTGGTCCGGGTCCACGAGGCGGCGGAGACGTCGCTGCCGCCGGAGCCGGGACCGCCCCTGTCGGCGGCTGCCGGGGTGGCGGCGAGCCCGGTGCCGAGTGTCGCCGCGACGGCGGCGACGGCGAGTGCGCGTCGGATGCGCATGGTGTTTCCCCCTTTTGCTGGTCTGTGTCCAGGTGCTGGTCCGTGTCCAGGCTGCCGGGGAACGGCGGTCCTGTCGTCGGCGATTCGCGCCAAGTGTCCGGCGGCCCGCGCCAAGGGCCCGGCGGCCCGCGCCAAGGGCCCGGCGGCCCGCGACAAGGGCTCGGCGGCCCGCGACAAGGGCTTGGCGGTCCGCGACAAGGGCTGGATGATCCGGGACAAGGGCTCGGCGGTCCGCGCCGGTGCTCGGCGGTCCGTGCCGGGCCGGGGCCCGCCGCGGCGGGCCGGAGACGGGCCGGCCGGAGACGACGGCGGGTTGAGGAAAACCGCGGCTTCGGAGCACGATGACCGGCATGACCTCCAGCACCCGCCCGCCGCTCAACCGCCGGCTCGCCGAGTTCGGGACGACGATCTTCGCCGAGATGTCGGCGCTCGCCCTGCGCACCGGGGCGATCAACCTGGGCCAGGGCTTCCCCGACACGGACGGCCCCGAGGAGATCCGCGAGGCGGCCGTGCGGGCGCTGCGCGACGGCCGTGGCAACCAGTACCCGCCCGGCCCGGGCGTCCCCGAGCTGCGCGCCGCCGTCGCCGCCCACCAGCAGCGGCGGTACGGGCTGGCCCACGACCCCGACACCGAGGTCCTGGTCACGGCGGGCGCCACGGAGGCCATCGCCGCCTCGCTGCTCGCCCTCCTGGAGCCCGGCGACGAGGTGATCGCCCTCGAGCCGTACTACGACTCCTACGCCGCCTGCATCGCGATGGCGGGCGGCACCCGCGTGCCGGTCACCCTGCACCCGCACGAGGGAAGCTTCCGGCTGGACCTCGACGAGCTGCGCGCCGCCGTCACCGGCCGCACCCGCCTGCTGCTGATCAACACCCCGCACAACCCCACCGGCACCGTCCTCACCCGCGAGGAACTGGCCGCGATCGCCGAGCTGGCCGTCGAGCGGGACCTGCTCGTGGTGACCGACGAGGTCTACGAGCACCTGGTCTTCGACGACGCCGAACACCTGCCGCTGGCCGGTTTCCCCGGCATGCGGGAGCGGACGGTGACCATCGGATCGGCCGGCAAGACCTTCTCCTTCACCGGCTGGAAGGTCGGCTGGGTGACCGCGGCCCCCGGCCTGGTCGCCGCCGTCCGCTCGGCGAAGCAGTTCCTGACCTACGTCGCCTCCGGGCCGTTCCAGTACGCCGTCGCCGAGGCGCTGGCGCTGCCGGACGCCTACTTCGCCGCGTTCCGCGCGGACCTGCTCGCCAAGCGGGAACTGCTGTCGGCCGGGCTGACCAAGGCCGGGTTCCAGGTGTTCAAGCCCGCCGGGACCTACTTCGTCACCACCGACATCCGCCCCCTCGGCGAGAAGGACGGCTTCGCCTTCTGCCGCGCCCTGCCGGAGCGGGCCGGCGTCGTCGCCATCCCCAACGCCGTCTTCTACGACCACCGCGAGGCGGGAGCGCCGTTCGTCCGCTTCGCGTTCTGCAAACGCACGGAGGTACTCCAGGAGGCGGCCGAGAGGCTGGCCGGGCTGGGCTGAGCGGCCCGGGGCGGTCACGCCGCCGCGCCGGGCGGGCGGGGAAGCGTACCCGGCCGGACGCACACCGGTCGCGGGGCTCGCGGGCGGGCTGCACTGTGCCGGTGTGACCCACGCCAGCACGCTCGCCCGACCGTCTGTCACCCGGCCCGGCGCCCGCGGCCGCGCCCACCTGCCGACGGCGGCGGCGCTGGCCGGTGCCGTCGGCCTGTTCGCCGCCGCCCGTCTGCTCGGCGTCGCCGTGCTGGCGCTCGCCGCGCGGGCGACCGGGCAGCAGCCGTTCGCGCTGCTCGGACGGTCCTGGGACTCGGTGTGGTACCTGGGGATCGCCGCCCACGGGTACGGCCGCACCCTGCACTTCGGGGACGGCACCGTGCAGAGCGACCTGGCGTTCTTCCCGCTCTACCCGGCGCTCGTGCGGGCCGTGACCGCCGTCAGCCCGCTCGGCTGGGGGGCGGCCGGGCTGGCGGTGTCGTGGCTGGCGGCGGTCGTGGCCGCGTGCGGCATCCACGCGATCGGCGACCGGCTGTACGGCCGGACGCCGGCCGCCCTGCTGGTGCTGCTGTGGGGTCTGCTGCCGCACTCGGTGGTGCTGTCGATGGCGTACACCGAACCCGTGCTCACCGCGTTCGCCGCCTGGTCGCTGTACGCGGTGCTCACCGGGCGCTGGGTGTGGGCCGGGGCGCTGGCCGCGCTCGCGGGACTGTCGAGGCCCAACGGACCGGCGGTCGCGGCGGCGGTGCTGGCCGCCGCGGGGCACCAGGCGTGGCGGCGGCGCGGAAAGCCCGTCCACAGGCTGTGGACGGGCGCCGCGCTCGCGCCGCTCGGCTGGACGGCGTACGTGCTGTGGGTCGGTCTGCGCACCGGCGACGTGCCCGGCGGCTACTTCCGCGTCCAGCGGCTGTGGGGCTCCCGCTTCGACCTGGGGCACGGCTCGCTGCGGTTCGTGCTCCACCTGCTGCTGCACGGCGACCGTTTCGTCTTCCCGGTGGCGCTGCTGACCGTCGCGGCGGCGGCCGTGCTGTACGCCCTGCTGCTGGCCGACCGCGCCCCGCTGCCGCTGCTGGTGTACGCAGGCGTCCTGCTGCTGATCACGTTCGGCGGCTCGGGGTTCTTCGAGTCCAAGCCCCGCTTGCTGCTGCCGGCCTTCCCGCTGCTGCTGCCGCTCGCCCGTGCTCTGGCGCGCACGGCGAGAGCCCGGCCGTGGCACGCGACCGTGGTGGTCGGCGCCCTGGCCGGGCTCTCGTTCGGCTACGGGGCGTACCTGGTGGTACTGGCCCGGGTGCCCCTGTAGGGCGAGGCGGAGGTGAGGACTACTCGCCGTCCCCGGGCTCGTCCCCGGGCTCGTCCGCGTCGTCGATCTCCTGCTCGAGGCCGAGCTGCTCCACCAGCCACCGGTCGAACTCGATGGCGGCCCGCACCCAGCTGACCGTGGAGGAGACGAAGTGCTCCAGGCTCACGCCGGTGCCGATCAGCATCTGCGCCTCGCCGATCAGGCGGACGGTGCCGTCGTCGTGGGTGTGGCTGTAGACCTTGGGCCAAAGGGTCCGGCGGTTCCAGTCGTCGATGGACTCCAGCAGCTGGGCCTTCTCCTCGATGCCGTGCGGCCGGTCGTAGAACGTCCGCACCGAGAAGACCTGCTGGTCGCCCTCGCCGCGGAACATGAAGTACGTGCGGAACTGCTCCCACGGAGCGGCGAGGTCGCCTTCCTCGTCGACGACGTACTTGAGCTCCATCTGGTCGAGGAGCTGCTTCACGAGGTCCTGATCCGGGATGACGGGGCCCGCCGGTCCCTGGTTCTGCGGCTCGGGCTGGCCCCCGAAGTTCGGAATCGAGGACGGGTCGATGGACATACTTGGACACTCCTGCGGTCGTCTGGCTCGTCCGGCCGTCGCTGAGACCAGACGTACTGCCCACCCTCTCTCTCTTGGCACGTGAGCGGCAACCTTGCCTGGCGGACGGCGCCGCCCGCCGGGCAGGGTCGCCGGGTCCCCGGCGCCCGGGCCGCCGCGCGGGCTTTGCGGGCGCGCTCCTCGCGCGCTCCGGCGCGCGCCATGGTTGAACAGTTGAGCTGTGCAGCCCTCTCAGGGATGGAAACCCCACGAAGTTGGGTAAAAACGCTGTGGCGGCGCCACAGTTCGTGATTCCCTCTAAAACACCAACGCGGCCCTCGGACGTCCCGTGCACATCCTCCCGACGTCCCGACCGGGCCGGCCGGTCCGGTCTCCCGGTGCCGGCCGGCGTGCGCCGGACCCAGACCTCCTGTTTGCGTGCTTGCGGAGCCGATCCATGCTCACGACCCTGAACACCGCCTACACCGACACGTCCGCGGCCGACCTCGCCTGGGCCCTGGGGCGCGAGCCGCTTCCGGCGCTGGCCACGCTCGATCTCGAACTCACGGGCGCCAAGCTCCAGTTGAGACTCCTCGGCGCCTCGCACCAAGTGCTCCTGGAGGAGGCGCGGGGCCACTGCTCGGAGACGGTCGCCTGCATCGCGGGCAGCAGCACGCCGCTGCCGCTGGGTGTCGCCAAGCGCGTCGACGACTGGGAGTACGAGTTCGCCGCCCGGGTCGAGGTCCTCTCGCCCGGCTCCTTCGCGGGCCGCGCCCAGGAGTTGCTGGCCCTGGTCTCCGACCACCCGCACGGCCTCGCCGGCGTCTTCCCGGGCAGTCCGCACGCGTTCACCGCGATGCTCGCCCGCCACCACGAGGGGCAGGTGCACTGGCGGACCTGGCACGCCTATCCGCAGGACGGGCAACTGGTGGCGACCCGGACCCGGGTCGGGGTGCGGACACCGGCCGCCCGGCTCGCCGCCCGCAGCCCGTCCTGGGCCTGACGCGAACGTGTGAAGCGCGGCGGACGGTGGTTCCACACGTGTGGGTGACAAAGCGTGACCGCTCCGTGACGTAACGTCGCAGTCGTGATCGAACAGCACGCCCCGGCCCCGCCCCGCCGCCCGCTGCCGCTCCCCTGGGCGGCACCGGCGCGGCTGCCCGTCCCGCCGCGGACGGGACGGTTCCTGGTCCTGGCGTGCGCCTTCGTCTGCGCGGCCTGCGGGCTCGTGTACGAACTCGAACTCGTCGCCCTCGCCTCGTACCTGACCGGCGACTCGGTCACCCAGGCGTCCGTCGTGCTGTCGGTCATGGTCTTCGCGATGGGCATCGGCTCGCTCGCGGCGAAGAGACTGCGCCGGCACGCCGCGGCCGGCTTCGGCGCGATCGAGGCCGTGCTCGCGCTCGTCGGCGGCTGCAGCGCGATGGCGCTGTACGCCGCCTTCGCCTGGACCGGCGCCTGGGGCGGGCTGTGGGCGAGCGGACCCAGCTGCCTCCTGGTCGTCTTCTCCCTCACCATCGGCCTGCTGATCGGCGCCGAGGTCCCGCTGCTGATGGAGCTGATCCAGCGCATCCGGCGGCAGGACCTGGGCGGCGCGGTGGCCGACCTCTTCGCCGCCGACTACGTCGGCGCCCTCGTCGGCGGCCTGGCCTTTCCGTTCCTGCTGCTGCCGCTGCTGGGCCAGCTGACCGGCGCCCTGATCACCGGCACGGTCAACGTTGTCGCCGGCGGCGCCCTGGTCCTCGGTCTGTTCCGCGGCGACCTCAGCCGCCGCGCCCGCCGGCTGCTGCTGGCCGCCGACGTCGCCGTGCTCGGCGTCCTCGCCTCCGCGGCCGTACTCGTCGGCGACTTCGAGACCGCCGCCCGGCACGCGGTGTACGGCGACGACGTGCGCGTGGCCCTGCGGACCGGCAGCCAGGAGCTCGTCCTCACCGGCGGCACCCACGGCCGCCCCCTCGCCCTCTTCCTCGACGGCCGGCTGCGCGCCGGCGGCCGCGACGAGCGGCGCTACCACGAGGCACTGGTCCACCCCGCGATGAACGGCCCGCACGCGCGCGTGCTCGTCCTCGGCGGCGGCGACGGGCTGGCCGCGCGCGAGGTGCTGCGCCATCCGGGCGTGCGCCGGCTGGACGTCGTCGAACCCGACGCCGCCGTCCTGCGGCTGGCCCGCCACGACCCGGCCCTGTCGGCCCTGGGCGGCCACGTCTACGACGATCCGCGGGTGCACGCGCGGACCGAGGACGTCTTCCGCCGCCTGCGCGGCGCCCCCCGGGCGGCGTACGACGTGGTGATCTGCGACCTGCCCGACCCGGGCATCACGGCGAGCACGAAGCTGTACGCGCAGGAGTTCTACGGGCTGGCCCGCCGTGTGCTCGCGCCCGGCGGCCGCCTGGTGGTCCACGCCGGCCCGGTCGCCACCCGGCCGCGCGTGTTCTGGACGGTGGACGCCACGATCCGCGCCGCCGGACTGCGCACCGCCGCCTACCGCGTCGCCGGCCACGACCCCGGCTCCGCCGCGGGCCCCGACCGCTCCACGGGCCCTTCCGGCCCCGCGCGCGACTGGGGGTTCGTCCTGGCCGCCCGTACGGCCCCACGGCTCGGCCTGGATCCCGGCGCCCCGCGCCCGCGCACCCTCACCCCCGCCCGCCTGGCGGCGGACGCGCGGGCGGCGGCCCGCACCCGGGTCGGCGGCCTGCGCCCGTCGACGCTGGTGCACCCCCGGTACGCGTACTGAGCGGCACGCGTGCGCGGGCGGTCCGTCCCTCCCCCCGGGACAGGGACGGACCGCCGCGCTTCCCCCCGTCGTGCCGTCGTGGATCAGACGACGTTCAGCGTGTTGTACGAGGCGACCTTCCAGCCGCGGCTGTTGTTCACCTTCAGCGAGTACTTGCCGCCGCTGCGCTTGAACGTCACGAGGTGCTTGCTGCCGATGTAGGTGACCGTGCCGTTGCCGTTGTCGACGAGGTAGTAATCGGCGGCGCCGAGCGTCTTCGGGCCCGCCTTGCCGTCCACGGTCAGGCCCGCCCCGCGGACGCGGTTCAGCAACTTCTGGAACTGCTTGACCGCGTAGGTGGTGTTCGGGCCGTACTTCCCGTCGATGTCGGACCAGTCGAACGCCGTGCCGTTCTGCTCCTTGACGCCCTCGGCCCACAGGACCTGCTGCACCAGCGCGGTGGCGTTGCTGTGCGAGTGGCTGGAGGCGGAGAGGGTGCCCTCGTCGCCCCAGTCGTCCGTCGTGTTGCCCGCCCCGGAGACGTAGCCCTGGGCGATGCTGGCCGACGCCGGCGAGGCGGTGAGGGCGAGAGCCCCGCCCACGGCGGCGACGACGGCGAGCGAGACGACCTTGGTACGCAGTGCCATGTCAGATGTCCCTTCCGGCCGCCAGGCGGGGCTCCCCCGTTGGTCACCCCCCTGCGACCCGCACCGAGAAGCTACGGGTCCGCGGCCCCCGGCCGAATCCCGCCGAAGGTGGATCCGCGGCCCAACTCCTGCGGTAACCGCGCGGTTCCTACAACTTCCGCGGTACCGCAGCGGACTGACGCCCCGTCCGCACCCCGCGGCTACCCTGCGGCAATGCGGATCCGCCCCCTCCTGGCCGACGGCCTGATCGCCACGGCCCTGACCATCGTGGCCGTCCTGCTCGGCAGGGAGGCCGTCGCCCAGGGGTGGGACGCGCTCGACCCGCTCGCCTGGACGCTCATCGCCCTGGCCGACCTGCCCCTCGTCTGGCGTACCAGGGCTCCGCTGGCCCTCTGCCTGTTCGTCCACGCGGTCATGGCCGTCTACGTCTCGCTCGGCTACTGGCCCGTGGTCGGCTCCTTCGGCCCCATGCTCGCCCTCTACACGGTGGCGTCCCTGCGCCCCACCCGCACCACCGCGTCCTGCGCCGCGCTGATGGCCGCCCTCTGGATCTACGCCGGGCTGGTGACCGACGGCAGCTCCATGGCGTCCGTCCTGGCTCAGGCCTTCGCCTGGCCCCTGGTGCTGTGGCGCTTCGGCTACCTCGCCCGCAGGTCGGCCGAACTGACCCGGCACCTGCGCGCCGAACAGGCCGAACGGGCCCGCCGCGAGGTCGCCGAGGAGCGGGTGCGCATCGCCCGCGAACTGCACGACGTCGTCGCCCACCACATGGCCGTCATCAACGTCCAGGCGGGCCTGGCCCGCTTCGTCTTCACCTCCGACGCCCGCACCGCGCGCGAGGCGCTCGACACCATCGAGGGCGCGAGCGGCGAGGCACTGGCCGAATTGCGCCGCATGCTGGGGCTGTTGCGTGCCGACGGCGTCCAGGGCGCCGACCGCGGGCCCGCCCCCGGCCTGGACCAACTGGCGGAGATGGTGGACCGGGTGCGGGCGGGCGGCGTCCCGGTGGACCTCCGCGTCACGGGCGAGCCGCGGCCCCTGCCCTCCGGCGTGCAGCTCTGCCTCTACCGCGTGGTCCAGGAGGCCCTGACCAACGTCCTCAAGCACGCCCCCGGCGCCCGGGCCGGCGTCGAACTCGCCTACCGCTCGGGCGAGGTGACGGTGTCGGTCACCGACGACGGGAGGGGGGTGGATCCGGCCACATCGAACGAGCAGGGTGGCCATGGCTTGATCGGGATGCGGGAGCGGGCCAAGCTCTACGGCGGGACGATCGTCGTCGGCCCGCGCAGCGAGGGGGGATTCGGCGTGCGACTGACCCTGCCGACGCCGGCACGCACCGCACGCCGTGGGGACGCCGTCGCGGAATGACCGACACCTTCACCGGTGACGAGGCCCGCCCGATCCGGGTGCTCGTCGTCGACGACCAGTTCCTGGTGCGCAGCGGACTGGTCGCCCTGCTGCGTGCCGCCCCCGGCATGGAGGTCGCGGGCGAGGCCGCCGACGGCGCGGAGGCGGTCGCGCTGGCCGCGAAGACCCGCCCCGACGTGGTGCTGATGGACATCCGTATGCCCGGCACGAACGGCATCGAGGCGACCCGGCGCATCCTCGCCGAGGCGTCCGACCCGGCCCCCCGCGTCCTCGTGCTGACCACCTTCGACCTCGACGACTACGTCTACGGCGCCCTGCGCGCCGGCGCCTCCGGCTTCCTGCTGAAGGACGCCGGGCCCGAGCGCCTCCTCGCGGCGGTGGCCGCGGTGCACGGCGGCGACGCCCTGTTCGCCCCCGCCGTCACCCGGCGCCTGGTGGAGGCGTTCACCCGCACGGCCGACGGCCCGCCCGGCGCGGCGGCACCCGGCCTGGCGGCCCTGACGGCGCGCGAACAGGAGGTGCTCCGGCTCGTCGCCCGGGGCCTGACCAACGGGGAGGCCGCCGACCGGCTGTTCATCAGCGAGGCCACGGTCAAGACCCACCTCAACCGCACCATGACCAAGCTGGGACTGGCCAGCAGGGCACAGGCGGTGGTCGTGGCCTACGAGACGGGTCTGGTGACGCCGGGGAGCGCCTCCTGAGGTCTCCTGGAGGGCGGTCGTTTTCGCTCGACCGGGGTGCAGGACCCGGCCTCCTGGGTAGGCTCCGCTTCCATGGAGCATGAGGTGTTCGTTCCGGTTCCGGCCCAGCGGCTGAGGGACGCCCTCGCTGATCCCGCGCAGGTGGCCCGGGCCATTCCCGGGCTCCAGCAGGACGCCGGCAGCGAGCTCGTCGCCGGGCGGCTGAAGGTGCGCGTCGGCAGCCACTCCGTCACCTATCGCGGCTCCGTGCGCGTCACCGCGCGGGACGACGGTTCCTACGCCGCCGAGGGCGAGGCCACCGAGAGCCGCGGCACCGGCACGGTCAGGCTCGCCCTCACCCTCCGCGTCCGGGACGCGGGCGACGGCTCGGCGCTGTCGTTCGAGGGGACGGCCGCCGCGGACGGCCGCGTCACGGAACTGCCGGCCGAGTCGGTCGCGGCCGCCGTGACCCGGCTGCTGAACCGTTTCGCGGAGAACCTGGCCGCGGCGGAGGAACCGCGGCCGTCCGTCTTCGACGTCGAGGTCCCGCCGCCTTCCCTCGCCCCCGACCAGGACGAGGACCGCGAGGAGCACGAGGAGGACCAGGGGATCGAGGCGGAGAGCGGGGCCGGGGACACGGACGCGGACCGCCCGCTGCCCGCCCCCGGCGTCTCCGAGGTGTCCGACGGCTTCGCCGAGGCCGCCGAGCCCCCCGCCGAGCCCCCCGCCGAGGCGGCCCACGCCCGCCGGACGATGATCGGCCGCAGCGCGGAGGAGGTCGACCACGCGCCGCCCCGCGGACGCTACGCCCCCGTGCCCGCCCCGCAGACCGTCGCCGAGGGCTCGGCGCTGCGCTGGGCGGCCCCCGCGGCGGCCGTCGTGCTGGCGTCGGCCATCGTGCTGGGCCGGGCGTTGCGCAGGCGTCACTGAGACGCCTACGGGGGCGCGATCACCCCAGTAGGGTCGTGGTCGTGAGCAACGACGACATCACGCTGACCGCGGGCGACGCGGAGGTGACCGTGCAGCCGGCCAACGGCGGCCGGGTCGGGGGACTGCGCGTGGGCGGGACGGAACTGCTCCGCCAGGGCGAGCGCTACGGCTGCTTCCCGATGGTCCCCTGGTGCGGCCGGATCAGGGACGGCCGGTTCCGGGACGGCGCCACCGTCCACCAGATGCCGCTCAACGCCCCGCCGAACGCCATCCACGGCACCGCACGCGACGGCGCCTGGCGCACCGCCCGCGTCACCGGGGACGAGGCCGTCCTCACCTACGACCTGACCGAGCCGTGGCCCTACTCCGGCCGCGTCACCCAGGTGATCGCCCTCGCCCCCGACGCCCTGACGCTGACCATGTCCGTGGAGACCTACGAGTCGTCCTTCCCGGCCCAGATCGGCTGGCACCCGTGGTTCAACCGCAGCCTGGACGGCGCCGACGCGCGCGTCGACTTCACGCCCGCCTGGCAGGAGGAGCGCGGCCCCGACCACCTGCCCACCGGCAACCGCGTCGACCCGCGCCCGGGCCCGTGGGACGACTGCTTCGGGATGCCCGGCGGCGTCGACGTCACCCTCACCTGGCCCGGCCGGCTGGAGCTGAAGGTGACCAGCCGGGAGGAATGGGTCGTGCTCTACGACGAGCAGGAGGCCGCCGTCTGCGTCGAGCCGCAGACCGGCCCGCCCGACGGGCTGAACACCCTGCCCCGCCTGGTCACCCCGCTCCAGCCGCTGGAAGCCGCGACCACCTGGACCTGGCGCCCCGCTTAAGCTGGCCGACATGAGCGATGTGAGAGCCGCGCTGCTGCAGCAGATCAAGGACAAGGCCGTGGTGCACGGCAAGGTGACCCTGTCGTCGGGTCTGGAGGCCGACTACTACGTAGACCTGCGCCGTGTCACCCTCGACGGCGAGGCCGCCCCGCTGGTGGGCCAGGTGCTGCTGGACCTGACCGCGGACCTCGACTTCGACGCGGTGGGCGGCCTGACCATGGGCGCCGACCCGGTCGCGGGTGCCATGCTGCACGCGGCCGCCGCGCGCGGCAGGCGGCTGGACGCCTTCGTGGTCCGCAAGGCGGCCAAGGCGCACGGTCTGCAGCGGCGGGTGGAGGGTCCGGACATCGCGGGCCGCCGGGTCCTCGTCGTCGAGGACACCTCCACCACCGGCGGCTCCCCGCTGGCCGCGGTCGAGGCGGTGCGCGAGGCGGGCGCCGAGGTCGTCGCCGTCGCCACGATCGTCGACCGGGCGACCGGCGCCGCCGAGAAGATCCAGCAGGGGGCGGGCGTGCCGTACCTCTTCGCCTACTCCAAGGACGAGCTGGGGCTGGACTGACGGCCGGCCCGGCCCCGCCCGGCCGGTGCGCCCGGCGTCCGGGGCTGGATCACCGGCTCATGTCTGGAAAGATGGGGACGACGACGACGTCACCCCCTAGGTCTAGGTCAGGGCCGTAGTACGCAGAACGCAACCCGCACAGTCAAGGAGCGGACACATGCCCATCGCAACTCCCGAGGTCTACAACGAGATGCTGGACCGGGCGAAGGCAGGAAAGTTCGCCTACCCGGCCATCAACGTGACCTCCTCCCAGACCCTGCACGCGGCCCTGCGCGGTTTCGCGGAGGCGGAGAGCGACGGCATCATCCAGATCTCCACGGGTGGCGCCGAGTTCCTGGGCGGCCAGCACAACAAGGACATGGTCACCGGCGCGGTGGCCCTGGCCGAGTTCGCGCACATCGTCGCCAAGAAGTACGACGTCACGGTGGCCCTGCACACCGACCACTGCCCCAAGGACAAGCTCGACGGGTACGTGCGTCCGCTGCTGGCGGTCTCCGAGGAGCGGGTCAAGGCCGGTCAGAACCCGCTGTTCCAGTCCCACATGTGGGACGGCTCCGCGGAGACCCTCGCCGACAACCTGGCCATCGCCCAGGAGCTGCTGGAGCGCGCCCGCGCCGCGAAGATCATCCTCGAGGTCGAGATCACCCCGACCGGCGGCGAGGAGGACGGCGTCTCCCACGAGATCAACGACTCCCTCTACACCACGGTCGACGACGCGATCCGCACCGCCGAGGCCCTGGGCCTGGGCGAGAAGGGCCGCTACCTGCTGGCCGCCTCCTTCGGCAACGTGCACGGCGTGTACAAGCCGGGCAACGTGGTGCTGCGTCCGGAGCTGCTGAAGGAGCTGGCCGACGGCGTCGCCGCCAAGTTCGGCAAGGCGTCGCCGTTCGACTTCGTCTTCCACGGCGGCTCCGGCTCCACCGAGCAGGAGATCGCGACCGCGCTGGAGAACGGCGTGGTGAAGATGAACATCGACACGGACACCCAGTACGCCTTCACGCGTCCGGTCGCGGACCACATGTTCCGCAACTACGACGGCGTCCTGAAGGTCGACGGCGAGGTCGGCTCCAAGAAGACCTACGACCCGCGCACCTGGGGCAAGCTGGCCGAGGCGGGCATGGCGGCGCGCGTCGTCGAGGCCTGCGCCAACCTGCGCTCGACCGGCACCAAGATCAAGTAACCCCCGGCGGTACCTCCCCGAGAGCCCGGCGCCCACCCACGGCGCCGGGCTCTCGCGTGCCCGAACGGTGGCCGTCGTGCCGCACGGTTCCGTCACCGCTCCGCCGGGGGAGGGCGGGCGGGGGAGCGGACACCCGCGCCGCGCGCCGGCCGCCGGGTCGCGCCGGGGGCCGATGGCGCAGACTGGGGGGCATGGCCATTCACGAGAACCTTCTCGGGGGTCCGCCCCCGACCCGCCTCCCCGACGACCCGGAGCCGCGTGAGCTGCTGGCGAGCGGCACCGCGTCCGCCGACGTAGCCGCCAAGTACCCGACGTCGTCGCTGGCCTGGGCCCAGCTGGCCGACGAGGCGTTCGAGCGGGGCAGCGTCGTGGAGTCGTACGCGTACGCCCGCACGGGCTACCACCGGGGCCTGGACGCGCTGCGCCGGGCCGGCTGGAAGGGGCACGGGCCGGTGCCTTGGGAGCACGAGCCGAACCGCGGCTTCCTGCGCGCCCTGCACGCCCTCGCCCGCGCCGCGCAGGCGATCGGCGAGCAGGAGGAGTACGAGCGCTGCACCCAGTTCCTGAAGGACTCCTCGCCGGCGGCCGCCCAGACCCTGGGCTGACCCGTCCGGCCCTCGCCCGGCCCGCCTGACCCGTTCAGGCGGGCCTTGCCTTTTCGGCGTTCAGGCGGACCTTGCCTTTTCGGCGGACCATCGAAGAAGATGCCCGGCGGGGACCGGGGCCCCCGTGTCGGTAACGGCAGGGGCGGACCGCTACCCGGAGCAACAACAGGAGACAGCGATGTCACACGAGGCCCACGCGCCCGAGACCCCGCATCTCGACTTCGCAGGTACGACGCCGTACGAGGACTACGTCAAGGCGGACGTGCTCACCCACCTCCAGCACACCCTCTCCGACGATCCCGGAGAGATGGTCTTCCTGGTCACGACCCAGGTCATGGAGCTGTGGTTCACCGTCATCGTCCACGAGTGGGAGACCGCGGCCCGCGCCCTGCGCGGCGACGACGTCCCGACCGCGATCGCCGCGCTGAAGCGGTCCGTACGGGAGCTGGAGGCGCTGAACGCCTCCTGGAAGCCGCTCGGGCAGCTCACGCCCGCGCAGTTCAACTCCTACCGCGGCGCCCTGGGCGAGGGGTCCGGCTTCCAGTCGGCGATGTACCGCCGGATGGAGTTCCTGCTCGGCGAGAAGTCCGCGTCGATGCTGGTGCCGCACCGCGGCGCGCCCCGCGTCCACGCCGAACTGGAGAAGGCGCTGCACGAGCCGAGCCTGTACGACGAGGTGCTGCGGCTGCTCGCCCGGCACGGCCACGCGATCCCCGGCGCGGTGCTGGACCGCGACGTCTCGCTGCGCTACGAGCCGTCCGAGGCCGTGGAGGCCGCCTGGGCCGCGGTCTACTCCGGCGACGAGAGCGACGAACTCGCCCGGCTCGGCGAGGCGTTGTCCGACGTGGCGGAGCTGGTGTGGCGCTGGCGCAACGACCATCTGGTCGCCACCCGCCGCGCGATGGGCGCGAAGCCCGGCACCGGTGGCTCGGCCGGGGTGGCGTGGCTGGAGAAGCGCGCGCAGAAGAACGTCTTCCCCGAGCTGTGGACGGCGCGGTCTCATGTCTGAACTCACGTCTCATGCAGCCGAGTTGGATGCCGCCGACGAACTGGCGGCGCTGCGCGGGCGGTTCGTGCTGGAGGACGCCGACGACACCGTCTACCTGGACGGCAACTCGCTCGGCGCGCTGCCGGTGACCGTCCCCGGGCGGCTGGACGACGTCGTGCGGCGGCAGTGGGGCGAGCTGCGCATCCGGTCCTGGGAGGAGAGCGGCTGGTGGACGGCGCCGGAACGGATCGGCGACCGGATCGCCCCGCTGGTCGGGGCGGCGCCGGGACAGATCGTCGTCGGCGACTCGACCAGCGTGAACGTCTTCAAGGCCCTGGTGGGGGCGGTGCGGCTGGCCGGTGAGGCCCGGGACGAGATCCTGGTCGACGCGACGACCTTCCCCACCGACGGCTACATCGCCGGTTCGGCGGCGCGGCTGACCGGGCGCACGCTCCGCCCGGTGGCGCCCGCGGACGTGCCGGCGGCGCTGTCCGACCGTACGGCCGCCGTGCTGCTCAACCACGTCGACTACCGCACCGGACGGCTGCACGACCTGCCGGCGCTGACCGCGGCCGTGCACGCGGCGGGCGCCGTCGCGGTCTGGGACCTGTGCCACAGCGCGGGCGCGCTGCCGGTCGGGCTGGACGAGCACGGCGTCGACCTGGCGGTCGGCTGCACGTACAAGTACCTCAACGGCGGCCCGGGTTCGCCCGCCTACCTGTATGTGCGCCGGGAGTTGCAGGACCGCTTCGACTCGCCGCTGCCCGGCTGGAACTCCCACGCGGAGCCCTTCGGCATGCGGCCGGACTACGCGCCGGCCCCCGGCGCCGTGCGCGGCCGCGTCGGCACCCCCGACATCCTGTCCATGCTCGCCCTGGAGGCGGCGCTGGAGGTCTGGGACGGGGTACGGATCGAGGCGGTGCGGGCCAAGTCCCTCGCGCTGACCGACTTCTTCCTGCGGTGCGTGGCGGAGTACGTCGCGCCGGGCCGGGTGGAGTCCCTGACGCCGGTGCGCCACGAGGAGCGCGGCAGCCAGGTCGCGCTGCGCTGTTCCCCCACTCTCGACTTCGCTCGAGCGGGAGGTGCCCCCATCGCCGGTGACGCGATGAAAAGGCTGGTGGAGCGCGGGGTCGTGGGCGACTTCCGGCACCCGGACGTGCTGCGTTTCGGCTTCACGCCGCTGTACGTCGGGTTCGGGGACGTGGAGCGGGCGGCCCGGGTGCTGGGAGAGGTGCTGGCGTAGCGGCCGACGGGGCCGGTCCTGGCTCGTCGGGGTCCGGCCGGCCGGGGCGCACCGGAGTCCGGGCGGCCGGGGCGCACCGGGGTCCGGGCGGCCGGGGCGCACCGGGGTCCGGCCGGCCGGCCGGCCGGGGTCGGTCCGGGCCGGTTCCGACGCGTCCGGGCCGGTCCCGGAGGCCGTTCGGCGGCGGACGGGACGGGACAGATCCGTGCATCCCTGACCGGGCGTCACATCCCGGTGTCCGCCCATGTCACCGGCCTGATACCGTCCCCGCCAACGGCCGAACCCCACCTGGTCCGTCAAAACCTCCCCCGGCGCCGAAAGCCTGGGGGCAACCCCATCGTCGCTGAGAGGTTGGAGCATGCCGGACGCGTCCGCAGCATCCCGTGCCGCCGCGGAAGAGGAGTCGGCCTTCTCGCACCCGGCGGTCGATCCCGACGCCACCGCCGCGTACGGTGACCACCCCGATCAGGTGATCGACTTCTACGCCCCGCGCCGCGAGCAGGTCCCCGGCTCTCCCGCCCCGCTGGTCGCCGTGGTGCACGGCGGTGCCTGGCGGGCGCCGTACGACCGCCGTCACATCTCCCCGTTCGCGGCCTTCCTGGCCCGCCGGGGCTTCGCGGTGGCCAGCGTCGAGTACCGCAGGGGCGAGGCGGGCGGCGGCTCCGCCGCCGGGCGGTGGCCCGAGACGTTCGACGACGTGGCGGCGGCGCTGGACGCGCTGCCCCGGCTGGTGCGCGAGGCGCTGCCGCAGGCCGACCCGCGGCGCACGGTGGTCACCGGCCACTCGGCCGGCGGGCACCTCGCCCTGTGGGCCGCGGCGCGGCACCTGCTGCCCGACGACGCCCCCTGGCGCACCGACCGTCCCGCGCCGCTGCGCGGCGTGGTCGCCCTCGCCCCGATCGCCGACTTCGAGGTCGCCGACAAGCTGGACGTGTGCGGCGGCGCCGCGCGCCAGTTCCTGGGTGGCGACGACGCGTTCGCCGAGCGCCGCCCGTACGCCGACCCGGCGCTGCTGCTGCCCACCGGCATCGCGACCACGCTGGTCCAGGGCCGCACCGACGTCGACGTGCCACAGGCGGTCGCCGAGTCCTACGCGGACGCGGCGGCGAAGGCCGGCGAGGTGGTGGGCCTCACGCTCCTGGAGGACGTCGGCCACTTCCCGCTGATCGACCCGGCGGCGGACGCCTGCGCGGTGGTGGCGGAGGAGATCGCCCAGCTGGCGTGGTGACGCGGACGTCGGCGACCGCCCGACTGCCTCCGGAACCGGCGGGCACCCGGTGGCCGCCCTCGGCGCCGACCGCGTCCGCCGCCTCCCGTAGTACCTGAGAAGGACCGGGCAGGACCCTTCTCACAGGGGACGACGGCGCTCGCCGGCCCCGCCTACCGTGTGCGGCGTGACCGAGACGACATCGACGCAGACGCAGCCGGCTCCGGGCGCGGGCGGGCCCCGCAGTGCGGAGTTCCGGCTGGCCGCGGACGCCCTGCGCGGGCTGCGACAGGACCTGTTCCACGACGCCTTCGCCTACCGCCCGCTGCCCCCCATGGCCGTCGACGGCCCGCTGACCAGGCGGCTGCCCGCGCGCATCCGGCGGGAGTACGCGGTCTGGACGCCGCACGCCCTGGTGGTGGCCGCCGGACTGCTGACGGCGGCCCTCGCCGTGGTCTCGGCGGGCGTCGGGGGCGGCCTCGGCCCGCTGCTGGGGGCCGTGCTGGCGCTCGGCCCGGTCCTGCTGACGCTGCTGCGGCCGGTCGGCGCGTTCTGGTGCTCGCTCGCCGCCGCCCCGTTCTCCGATCTGTTCGTCAACGGCGGGGGCGGCTGGCCGTGGCAGCCGGGCAGCATCGTCTGCCACCTGGTCGTGCTGACGGTCGTGGCGCTGCGCACCAGGCCGCGTACGGCGGCGTGGATGTGGCTGCTGACCGCGGTGTACGGGTTCGGCGCCGAGGCGTTGTTCGGCTCGCCCTACACGTCGGCCACCGGACCGCTGCTGGTCGTCTCCGCGCTGGTGCTGCTGGCCGTGGCCGTCCTCCAGGTGCGCCGGCAGGCGGTGCGGGAGGTGACCGCCCAGCAGACGGTGACCGAGCACGAGCGTTCCCGGCGCACGCTGCTGGAGGAGCGCACGACCATCGCCCGTGAGCTGCACGACGTGGTCGCCCACCACATGTCGGTCGTCGCCATCCAGGCGGAGGCCGCCCCGTACCGGGTGGAGAACCCGCCGCCGGAGCTGGAGCAGGCGTTCGCGACGATCCGGGAGAACGCGGTGGCGGCGCTGGCCGAACTGCGCCGCGTCCTGGGCGTGGTCCGCGCCGAGGACTACCAGGCTCCGGACGCCCCGCAGCCCACCCTCGCCGACCTGGACGCACTCCTCGCCAATGTGCGGGACGCGGGTCTGAACGTGGAGAAGGCGGTCACCGGCGCGGTGCGCGAACTGCCGCAGGGCGTGGAACTGTCGGCGTACCGCATCGTGCAGGAGGCGCTGAGCAACGTGCTGCGCCACGCGCCCGGTGCGGGCGCCCGGGTGGAGATCGGCTACGTGCTGGGCGGCCTGGGGCTGCGCGTGGTCAACGGCCCGCCGCCCGAGCCGTCGCTGGTCAAGCCCTCGCCCGGCGCGGGACACGGCGTCACCGGCATGCGCGAGCGGGTCTCCATGCTGGACGGCGAGATGACCGCGGGGCCGTCGGACGACGGAGGCTACGAGGTGACGGTGTTCCTGCCGGTCGCCCAGGTCACCGAGGACGGAGCATGACCATCCGGGTCCTGGTCGCGGACGACCAGATGATGGTGCGCGAGGGCTTCTCGGTGCTGCTGAACGCGATGCCGGACATCGAGGTCGTCGGCGAGGCCGTCAACGGGCGCGAGGCGGTGGACCGGGTGCGCGAACTGGCCCCGGACGTGGTGCTGATGGACATCCGCATGCCCGAGATGAACGGCATCGAGGCGACGCGGGAGATCGTCGCCGCGGACGGCGCGGCGAAGGTGCTGGTGCTGACCACCTTCGACCTGGACGAGTACGTGTACCAGGCGCTGCGGGCGGGCGCGTCCGGCTTCCTCCTCAAGGACGCCTCGGCCCGTCGACTCGCGGAAGGCGTAAGGGTGGTGGCGTCCGGTGAGGCGCTGCTCGCACCGTCGGTGACCAGGCGGCTGATCACCGAGTTCTCGAAGCTGTCCGAGGCCCCGCGGCCGTTGTCGTCCGCGCACGCGGCCTACGGCGAGCTGACGGAACGGGAGACGGAGGTGCTGGTGCTCATCGCGCATGGGCTGTCCAACGCGGAGATCGCCGGGCGGCTGGTGGTCGCCGAGTCGACGATCAAGACGCACGTCAGCCGCATCCTGGTGAAACTGGGTCTCAGGGACCGTACGCAGGCGGCGGTGTTCGCGTACGAGGCGAGGCTGGTCACGCCGGGCTGAGCGGGTCCCGGTGCGGCTGTCCGGGCGCCCCTGGTCAGCGCGGGGCGGCCGGGTTAGCGTCGCCGTATGGCAGCCTTCGACCCGTGGGACCCGGCGTTCGTCGCCGACCCCTACCCCGCCTACGCCGAACTGCGCGCCCGGGGCCGCGTGCACTACTACGAGCCCAGCGACCAGTGGCTGGTGCCGCACCACGCGGACGTCTCGGCGCTGCTGCGGGACCGGCGCCTGGGCCGGACCTACCTGCACCGCTTCGGTCACGAGGAGTTCGGCCGCACGCCGCCCCCGCCGGAGCACGAGCCGTTCCACGTGCTCAACGACCACGGCATGCTCGACCTGGAACCGCCGGACCACACCCGGATCAGGCGGCTGGTGTCGAAGGCGTTCACCCCGCGCACGGTGGAGTCACTGCGCCCGTACGTCGAGCGGCTGGCCGGTGAGCTGGTGTCCGGCCTGGTGGCGGCGGGCGGCGGCGACCTGCTGACGGACGTGGCGGAGCCGCTGCCGGTGGCGGTGATCGCGGAGATGCTGGGCATTCCGGAGGCGGACCGGGCGCTGCTGCGCCCCTGGTCGGCGGACATCTGCGGGATGTACGAGCTGAACCCGGCCGAGGAGACGGCGCGCCGGGCGGTGCGGGCGTCCGTCGAGTTCTCCGACTACCTGCGGGACCTGATCGCCGAGCGCCGCGAGCACCCCGGCGACGACCTGATCTCCGGGCTGATCGCGGCGCACGACGAGGGCGACCGGCTGACGGAACAGGAGATGATCTCCACCGCGGTGCTGCTGCTGAACGCCGGCCACGAGGCCACGGTGAACGCCACGGTCAACGGCTGGTGGGCGCTGCTGCGCGACCCCGGCCAGCTGGCGGCGCTGCGCGCGGACCACTCCCTGGTCCCGTCGGCGGTCGAGGAGCTGATGCGCTTCGACACCCCGCTCCAGCTGTTCGAGCGCTGGGTTTTGGACGAGATCGAGATCGACGGCACGACGATCCCGCGGGGCGCGGAGATCGCCATGCTCTTCGGCTCCGCCAACCACGATCCGGAGGTCTTCGCCGCGCCGGAGACGCTGGACATCACCCGCCGGGACAACCCGCACATCTCCTTCAGCGCCGGGATCCACTACTGCATCGGCGCGCCGCTGGCCCGCATCGAGCTGGCGGCATCGATGCGGGCCCTGCTGGAACAGGCCCCGACCCTGACCCTGGCGGCGGAACCGGAACGCAAACCCAACTTCGTCATCCGCGGCCTGAAAGCCCTGCGAGTGGAAGTCGCCTGACGGCTTACTGCTTGTGCCTCCCGGCGTCGGACGCGCACCGGGAGGCACAAGCGGTACAGCGGCCGGGCAGGCCTCGGGGCCCGGGGCGTCCTGAACCGCCCCGGGCCCCGAGGCGGTTCAGGACGTCATGTCGCGGCGTCGCAGGCCTGCCAGGCCCGCTGCCAGCAGGGCCACCGCGAGGGCGAGCAGGATCAGTACCGGCGCCCACTCCATGTCGGCGCCCGGCAGCTTCGGAAGGTGGCCGAAGGGGGAGAGGTTCAGCACCGCCTGCGGCGCGTCCAGCGCCGGGCCGACCCAGCCGATCAGCAGGACCGCGCCCGCGACACCCCAGGCCGCCATCGCGGCCCGCGGCAGCACCCCGTACAGCAGGACCGCCAGTCCGCCGATCACCCACACCGCCGGGAGCTGCACGAGGCAGGCGCCGAGGATCGGTCCGGCCTCCTTGCCGTAGCCGGCGATGAAGCCGAGCCCGGCGATGAGCATGATCAGGGCGGAGCCGCCGAAGGCGACGAGCAGGTGGCCGGTGGCCCAGCGCAGCCGGCCCACGGCGTTCGCCAGGACGGGTTCCGCCCGGCCGGAGGTCTCCTCGCTGTTCAGGCGCAGCACGGAGGCGACGATGTACAGGGACGCCACCAGCCCCAGCATCCCGATCATCGACGCCAGGAAGGCGTCCGTCAGCCCGGACTGGCCGCCCATGCGCTCGAAGATGTCGCGGGCGCCCTGGTTGTCGCCGATGAGGTCGGCCACACCGTCCGTCAGCCCGCCGTAGACGACCCCGGCGAGGAAGAAGGCGATGCTCCAGCCCAGCAGGCTGCCGCGCTGCAGCCGCCAGGCGAGGGCCGCGGCGGTGCCCATCCGGCCCTGCGCCGGCCCCGGCCGGGTCGGCAGGAAGCTCATGCCGATGTCGCGGCGGCCGGCCAGTTCGTAGGCGACCGCGGCCTGCACGGCGGCCGCCAGCACGAACACCAGCAGCACCCACCACCGTTCATCGGCGAAGGACCGCAGGTTCTCCAGCCAGCCCAGCGGCGACAGCCACGTCAGCACCGACGAGCCGTCGTCGGTCGCCGAGTCGCCCGCCGCGCGCAGCACGAAGGCCGCGCCCAGGGCCGCCGAGGTCAGCCCGCGGGCGAGCCGCGCGCTCTCGGTCAGCTGGGCGACGATCGCCGCGAAGGTGGCGAAGACCATGCCGACGCCCGCGAGGCCGAGGCCGAACGCCAGGGCGCCGGAGGCTCCCTGGCTCGCGAGACCGCCCGCGACCAGCAGCGCCAGGACACCGTTCGCGACCGCCGCCGCGAGCAGGGACGCCGTCAGCGGGGCCCGCCGGCCCACCATCCCCGACGCGATCAGCTCCTGGCGTCCGCTCTCCTCCTCGTCCCGGGTGTGCCGTACGACGACGAGCAGGCTGGTCGCCGCCGCGAGCAGGCCCGCGTAGGCGCCGGCGCGCCATGCCGTCAGCGCGCCGATGGAGGTGTCGAAGACCGGGCCGGTCAGCGCGCGGAAGGAGGTGTTGGTCGTGATCTGGCGGACCAGGTCGGCGCGTTCGGCCGCGGTGCCGTACAGGCCCTTCAGGGTGTTCGGCATGGAGAGGATCATCATCGCGTTGACCGCGACCCAGGCCGGGATCATCACCCGGTCGCGGCGCAGCGCGAAGCGCAACAGGGTTCCGGTGCCCGCCAGTTGGCGGGAGCCGCCGCCCGGCGCCCGTACCGCGAGAGTGGTCATCGGGACACCTCGTCCTGGTAGTGCCGCAGGAACAGCTCTTCCAGCGTGGGCGGGGTCGAGGTCAGGGACCGCACACCCGACTCGCTCAACTGCTTGAGCACGCCGTCCAGTTTGTCGCTGTCGACCTGGAGGCGGACCCGGCGGCCCTGGACGTCGAGGTCGTGCACGCCGGGCAGGTGCGCCAGCCCGTTGGGAGGGCCCGCGAGTTCGGCGGTCACGCTGGTGCGGGTGAGGTGGCGCAGCTCGGTGAGCGAACCGCTCTCCACGGTGCTGCCCTTGCGGATGATGCTCACCCGGTCGCAGAGTTCCTCGACCTCGCTGAGGATGTGCGACGACAGCAGGACGGTCCGGCCGCGGTCGCGCTCCTCCCGGACGCAGCTCTGGAAGACCTCCTCCATCAGCGGGTCGAGGCCGGACGTCGGCTCGTCCAGGACGAGCAGGTCGACGTCCGAGGCGAAGGCGGCGACCAGGGCGACCTTCTGCCGGTTGCCCTTGGAGTAGGCGCGGCCCTTCTTCGTGGGGTCCAGCTCGAAGCGCTCGATCAGCTCGGCGCGACGCCGCGCGTCCAGCCCCCCGCGCAGACGGCCGTAGAGGTCGATGACCTCACCGCCGGAGAGGTTGCGCCACAGGGTCACGTCACCGGGGACGTACGCGATGCGGCGGTGCACCTCCACGGCATCCCGCCACGGGTCGCGGCCCAGCACCTGCGCGGCGCCGGAGTCGGCGCGCAGCAGGCCGAGGAGGATGCGGATGGTGGTGGACTTGCCGGCGCCGTTCGGGCCGAGGAACCCGTGGACCTCGCCGGTCGCCACTTCCAGGTCTAGCCCGTCCAGGGCGTGGGTCTTGCCGAACGACTTGTGCAGTCCGGAGACGGTGATGGCCTTCGTCATGCTTCAGAAGATACGCTACCTTCAGAAATTTGTGAAGATACAGAATGGTCTGAATGCCCGGTAAGCTAAGAGGATGACGGACTACTCGAAGGCGGTCCCTGGCGCGATCCCGAACGCGACCCCGAATGCGACGGAGCGAGACCCTGAAGGGGTCTCGCGTTTTGTCGAGCACTTCGCGGCGCAACTGGTGGAGGCGGGGCTGCCGCGCATGCCCGCCCGGGTCTTCGCCGCGCTGCTCGCCTCCGACGACGGCGCCCTGACCTCGG
Organism: Streptomyces sp. H51; assembly: GCF_035656535.1. NCBI lineage: Bacteria > Bacillati > Actinomycetota > Actinomycetes > Kitasatosporales > Streptomycetaceae > Streptomyces > Streptomyces sp. H51. The sequence goes on along the minus strand of NZ_JAYMHD010000087.1, from coordinate 54,867 downwards.
CGGAACTCGGCGAGCAGTTGCAGATCAGCCCCGCGGCGGTGTCCGGGGCGGTGCGCTACCTGGCGCAGGTCCACATGCTCTCCCGCGAGCGGGAGCCCGGCTCCCGGCGGGAGCGCTACCGGGTGCACAGCGACCAGTGGTACCAGGCGCTCACCAACCGGGAGGCGATCATCAAGCGCTGGGAGGACGCCATGCGCGAGGGGGTGACCAGCCTCGGCGCCGAGACCCCGGCGGGCCGCCGGCTCGCCGAGACCCTCGCGTTCTTCGAGTTCGTCGAGCAGGACATCGCCGAGATGATGGAACGCTGGCGCGTCCACCGCGAGAAGCTGTACGGAGAGTGACGGGGCGATTTCATTGCCTTGTGACCGATCGGCTACTCTGCGTTCCGGCTGGTCTGCGGCAGAGGGAGGGCGCATCATGACCTTGATGAGTGAGCGACCGACGACAAGCGGCACCGAGCCCCACGGTTTCGAGGAGCTTCTCGACGCCCTCGACGAACTGGTCGTGCCCGACGGCTACAAGGCCGAGATCATCAGGGGGAACATCGTCTTGTCGCCGTGGTCGAAGGGGTACTACCTCCGCGTCATGGAGCTGGTCTGCGACCGGCTCCGGCCGCACCTTCCCGAAGGGCACCGCATCAGTTACGGCCCGTTCCTGTACGTCTTCCCGGGTGACGAGCGAGCGTACGGCCCCGACATCCACGCCGCCCACGAGCGGACCTTCGAGACGACGAGCAGCCACCTCGACGGCGAGGGCCTGTCGTTCGTCGCCGAGCTGACCTCCCCCTCCACCCGGGACGACGACCTCACCGACAAGGTGCTCGTCTACGGAAGGGCGGGCATCCCCGTCTACCTGCTGCTCGACATGCAGGAGAAGCAGGCCACCGTCCTCTCGACCCCGTCCGCCAAGGGCTACGAGTCCCGCTGCACCAAGCCGTTCGGCGAGAAACTGCCCCTTCCGCGGCCCTTCGACTGCCTCCTCGACACCGCCGGCTTCGAGCCTCCCGCTACGCCGCCCCCGGCACCGTGAGCCGCCAGGCGCCCTCCCACACCGTCCACGTCCGCCGGCGCACCGGGCCCGCCACCGCCGCGTCCGCCCGGTAGCGGAAGTCCACGCCGGACACGGTCACCGTGCGGCCCTGCGACCGCAGCGGCGAGGCCTCCGCGCCCACCGACAGCGGCCGCACCTCCACCTCGGCCACCCCGGTGCAGCCCGGCGTCACCGACACCGCCTCCAGCGGCTGGTCCAGGTCGACCAGCGTCACCCCGTCGACCTCCACCCGCAGCCGGGCGGCCCGCGGCGCCGGGAGGGACGTCTCACGGGCCGGGCGGGCCGGCACCAGGGTCCGCACCAGGGACTGGCAGGTCCGCAGCCAGGGGTGCCCGGCGACCGCGGCGGGCGGCTGCCGCACCACCGGCGGGATCCGCAGCGCGCCCAGCACCACCCCGTCGCTGTCGTCGACCAGCAGGTCCAGCCGCCGCTCCGTCCCGTCCAGCACCGCCCGCGCCGCCGCCACCGCCCCCGTCGGCACGCCCAGGGAACGCGCCACGGAGAGCGCGCCGCCCACCGGCACCACCGACAGCACGCATCCGGCCAGCTCCCGCTGCCGGTGCAGCACCGCCACCGCCCGCATCAGCGCCCGGTCGTCACCCACCACCACCGGCCGTCGCGAACCCCTGCGCAGCAGCGCCCGGGCGAACTCCTCGGGGCCCTCCGGAAGGCACAGCTTCGTCGACGCACCCGCGCTGAGCACGTCTTTCGCGATCCGGACCGACTCTCCGTCGGTCCGCCGGGCGACCGGATCGATGACCACCAGCAGCTGATCGGAAGTCGCTGAAGTCGCCACCTCGGTCCTGCCTCGCTTCCTCGGGTAGCATCTTTGTGCAAGAGCCCCTTGCGCTATTGCGCCAGGGGCTTCGTCTATTCCGGGGCATCCGGTCCGACGGTTGTGCGACCACGGCGGTCGCGGTGGTACGCGGCGGTGAACCTTACGCCCACGCCCCCGACCTTGGACATGCCCCGCCCGGAAGGGGTGTACGCGCGTGCCCGCACTTGTGCTGCTCGGTGCTCAGTGGGGTGACGAAGGCAAGGGAAAGGCGACCGACCTGCTCGGTGGCTCGGTGGACTACGTAGTGCGATACCAGGGCGGCAACAACGCCGGCCACACGGTCGTCGTCGGCGACCAGAAGTACGCACTGCACCTCCTCCCTTCCGGAATCCTGTCTCCCGGCTGTACGCCGGTCATCGGTAACGGCGTCGTCGTCGACCCGTCGGTCCTGCTCTCCGAGCTGAGCGGTCTGAACGAGCGCGGCGTCGACACGTCCAAGCTCCTGATCAGCGGAAACGCGCATGTCATCACGCCGTACAACGTGACGGTCGACAAGGTGACGGAACGCTTCCTCGGCAAGCGCAAGATCGGCACCACCGGCCGCGGCATCGGCCCGACCTACGCCGACAAGATCAACCGCGTGGGCATCAGGGTCCAGGACCTGTACGACGAGTCGATCCTCACCCAGAAGGTGGAGGCGGCCCTCGACATCAAGAACCAGATCCTCACCAAGCTCTACAACCGGCGCGCGATCGCCGTCGGCCAGGTGGTCGAGGAACTGCTCGGCTACGCCGAGAAGCTCGCGCCGTACGTCGCCGACACCGTCCTGGTCCTGAACCAGGCGCTGGAGGAGGACAAGGTCGTGCTGTTCGAGGGCGGTCAGGGCACCCTCCTCGACATCGACCACGGCACGTACCCCTTCGTCACGTCGTCCAACCCGACCGCGGGCGGCGCCTGCACCGGCGCCGGCGTCGGACCGACGAAGATCAGCCGGGTCATCGGCATCCTGAAGGCGTACACCACCCGAGTCGGCGCCGGCCCCTTCCCGACCGAACTGCTCGACGAGGACGGCGCGGCGCTGCGCCGCATCGGCGGCGAGCGGGGCGTCACGACGGGCCGCGACCGCCGCTGCGGCTGGTTCGACGCGGTGATCGCCCGCTACGCGACCCGGGTCAACGGCCTGACCGACTTCTTCCTCACCAAGCTCGACGTCCTCACCGGCTGGGAGCAGATCCCGGTCTGCGTGGCGTACGAGATCGACGGCAAGCGGGTCGAGGAGCTGCCGTACTCGCAGTCGGACTTCCACCACGCGAAGCCGGTCTACGAGATGCTCCCCGGCTGGTCCGAGGACATCAGCAAGGCGAAGACCTTCACCGACCTGCCGAAGAACGCCCAGGCGTACGTGAAGGCGCTGGAGGAGATGTCCGGCGCCCCGATCTCCGCGATCGGCGTGGGCCCGGGCCGCGACGAGACGATCGAGATCAACTCGTTCCTCTGAGTCCTCCCTCACAGGGGTCCGGAGATCTGATGGGATGGCCGGTGCGGAGAACCCGCCCGGCCGTCCCGCCCTCCGCGGTGCCTACCGGGCCGGGGCGGCGCCCGGCCCGACGGCTCCCCGGCCACACCGTCCTCGGCGCACGTGGACCGTGGCGAACGAGCAGGTGCTGTTCTTCCTCCTGACGGGCTCCAATCGGGGGAACCCACTACTCGATCATCCGCATCAAGCCCGACCGGTACTGAGGTGAAGGTGCGTATGAGAAAGCGAGTCCTCCTGCTGACCGGCGCCGTACTCGTCGTCGCCGGGATCGCCGCGGCCGTGCGGTGGAACTGGTTGCGGGCGCCCTACGCCCTGGCCGACTCGCCCACCGTCGACGTCACGGTGCGCGCGCAGAAGTCCGTCTACCCCGACGTGCAGGAGACGGACGCGAACTCCTCGTGAAGGACCGTGCCGGACAGGACTGAACCGCTAGTCCTCGCTGAACCGTTCAGCGAGAATTTCCACCTCACTCGGACCGATGATGGTCAACCACTGCAGTGCACGGCGGTTGTCGTGATGGTGCACAAGGTGGTGGGCCTCGGCCGGCCAGGGGCCGTGCTGGGGCAGTTCCCGCACAGTGATTTCGTCCACGAAGTCGCAGTCCGGGCCAGCAAGGCAGGCGCGGGCATGCACGATGCCCTCAAGGCGAAGCGTCGCACCTGCGCTTTCCGAGTTCAGCTCGATGACAGCCTCGCTCGGATGAAGATCGGTCCGAAGGACGACCGACGTCAACCAGTAGAACTGGCCGCGAAGTTGCTCAAGACTCACGGCTGAACCCTATCCCGAGCGGTTCCCGCAAGGCCGCCCTGGCAGACCGGGGTCAGTATTCCCGGACTCTGAGGGGGGCAATTTTCGCGAAGCATTGACAGCAGCACCAGCTAGAAGATGCCGGCCGATCCACGCTGCGCGAGGTTCTTCAGGATCGTGCGCATCCACGGGCTGCGAACGGCCGGCAGCCGGACCAAGGTGTGCCGGAAGGTTCCCCGGTCGACCCGGAACAGGTAGGCGGGGCGCGGCGGGATCGGGTCGTCGCGGAGGACGTCCCGGGGGATGCCGCCCGACGCGGGAACCGGCAGGTACCGCGAGGGGGAGACCAGCCGCAGCCACACCCCCAGTGGCAGGGGGACCCGGTATGCCGATGCGGTCGGGCCGACGGGAGCCCAGGTCTGACCTGTCTGGGGATGGACCGGCACGAGGAGGATGTCGGGGCCCGCGTCGGGGGAGGGGACTCCTGGTCCGGCCAGGACGGCGCGCCGCGTGGGCGGGCCCGCGGGCAGCAGAGCGTCGAGCGCGCGTTGGAAGACGTCCGCGGTGAGACCGTCGGGAACCTTCACCGACTGCCCTTCGGAGGCCACCAGCAGGTGGGCGAGTGCCTGGCCGGCTGCCGCCTCCCAGCGCGGACTCCACGACCAGTAGTGACTCGACCCCGCCCGGCCTCCCCATGTGGCTATCGGCTCGAACGGGGGCGTGCTCTCCGCCCTCTCCGCCAGCTCCGCCCAGGAGAGCGGCGCAGCGGGTTCACCACCGACGGGGACGCGGCGCACGGCGTCCGAGCAGAGCCAGACGGACTGCCAGAGCGAGCAGTCGTCGACCCTGGTCGCCACGGGCAGGTCGCACGCCTCGCAGGCCGAGTTGGGCCCGTCGGCCCCGTTGAGGCCGCAGCAGGCACCCCCACCCTTCTCGGGGATCAGCCGGGTTCCGCGGACATCGCCGGGCGCGATGACGATCGTCCCGGCCGCGCGGTCGGACAAGGCGTGGACCGGCGCGTAGATGCCGCGCGCCTCCGCCTCCTTGGGATCGATCTCGTCCCACATCCGCCACGGCCCTCCCCAGGGGTCGGGGTCCACGGCGAACGTCCCTGACTCCATGAGTACCGGAAGCTGGGCCCCGTCCCCGTAGCTCTGACGGGCGTGGGCCGGAAGGGCGACCTGGGACAAGGGGACGGTCAGCTCGGCACCGCACCCCCGCACAGACGAAAACGAACAACAGCGCCCTCCGCGTGGGAATCCGCATGGGAAGCAGACGCATCGACCCTCTCACGCCGCGTCGAGAGGACCGTCCGCACGTGGTCGTCGGCGAACACGTGCGGGGCTGCCCGTAGCGGCCGAGCCGGAAGTCGGGTCTCAGGCGCGGGTGATGGACTGTTCGATGAGGGCCACGGTGGCGCGGGGATCGTCGACCTCGATCACCAGGCGGTCGTAGCTTTCGCCGTCGGCGAGTTCGATGACGACCGCCTTGTCCGGGTTCTTCACGTCCCAGAAGAGGCGTTCACCGTTGTGGCGGAAGCGGCCGGCGGTGATCAGGCCGGGGAAGTAGGTGCCGGCGACGCGCATGCCCTTCGGTTCCCGGGCGATGCCGGGGTCGTGGGTCGCGCCACGCACATGGGCGAGGGGTATTTCCAGGCGGCTCTTGAGAGTCCAGAGCTTGTCGAGGCCCTGGAACTCGGCGGTCAGCAGGCCGCGTTCACGGTCGATGGAGATCAGGGCCATGTCAGTGCTCCTTGGGGGAGGTCGGCTGGGCGCGCAGCCGCAGGCGGGTACCGAGGACGGTGGAGGCGAGTTCGGAGGCGGCGTCACCGTGGGAGGGGCGCAGGGCGTCCTCCAGCGCGGTGATGCCCTCGGTGACCAGCGCCGCGACCTCCGGGTCGTGGGCGGCGCGTTCGGCGGCGGCCAGGAGGAGAAGTCCGGCGGCCGGGCCGCTGTCGTACGAGGCGATGGCTGCCGCCAGTGCCTGCGCGGGGTCGGTGAGGGCGGCGATGGCGGCGGTGGTCGGGTGGATCTCCTGGTCGAGGTGGTTGCGGAGGACGGTCAGGTGCAGGCCCCGTTTGGAGCCGAACACCTTGTAGAGACTGCCTCGGTGGATGCCGGTGGCAGTGACCAGGTCGTCCACCGAGGTGCCCTCGTAGCCGTGAGTGGCGAAGACGGCGGCCGCGGCACTGACGGCCTGCTCGGTGTCGAAGGCGCGTGGTCGTCCCATGTCCATGACCGTATGTGATTCAAGAACGACCAGTCAAGAACGATCGTTCTTTTACGGGGGGCCTCCGTCATGGCCGTGACCTGCACACACATCGGCCTCGCACGTTCATCTACTCTGAGACCTCATCAGCGGGCCCTTGTTCTGGAGCGCACTCGCCCAGGGATTCGCTGTCGAATGTGGGGGGAACACATGCGAAAGCTCGCCATAGGCGCCGCCCTGTCCGGTGCCCTGGCTCTGACCGGCCTGACCGGCCTGACCGCGCCGCTCGCCTCGGCCGCCACCACCGGCCCGGACCTGGTCTTCTCCGACGTCGTGGTGAACAAGGGCAAGGCGATCGTGGTCGGTACGAGCGCCACCGTGAAGGTTCCGGTGACGTACACGCTGACCCGGCCGTCCGACCTGGTGATCGACTACAAGACGAACTTCGTCGGTGTGCTGCTCTACCGCGGCCCGCTCCGCGACCCGGCGAACAGCATCGAACCCGACGGCGCGTCGACCTGCACCACCACGTCCACGACGGACACCACGGTGACCGAGGCGTGCACGGAGACGATCGGCGTCGAGCCGCGGTCCGACCTCTACGCGGCCGCCGACGCCACCACCTGGAAGGCGGGCGGCTTCTACAGCCACCTCGAAGAGGACGACGACGACTCCGACGGCCACGTCGGTTTCGGCTACGGATACGAGGTCTGGGGCGACGTCGGCACCGCCCAGATCAAGCGCGCCGCGAAGCTCACCGCCGACGCCTCCCCGGAGCCCGTGGTCAAGGGCAAGACGCTCACCGTCAAGGGCGCGCTGACCCGGGCCCGTTGGGCCACCGGCAGGTACGAGGGCTACGCGGCCCAGTCGGTGGCACTGCAGTTCCGCCCGGCCGGCAGCACCACGTACACGACCGTCAAGACGGTGACCTCCGGCACCGGCGGCGCCCTGTCCACCACGGTGAAGGCCACCAAGAGCGGCTACTTCCGCTACCAGTTCGCCGGCACGGCCACGACCGGCGCGAAGACGTCCACCGGCGACTACGTCAAGGTCGACGCCGGCTGAGCGGACGGTGCAGGAAGGCGGCCCAGGCCTCACCGGAGACGGTGAGGTGTGGGCCGTCGGCGTTCTTGGAATCCCGGACGTGGACGGCACGGGGGCAGACGGCCACCTCGACACAGTTGCCGCCGCTGCTGTCGCTGTACGACGACTTGTGCCAGTCGTAGGCGACCTCCACACAGTTGCCGCCGCCGTCGTCGCTGTAGCTGGACTTGAACCACCGAAGCGTTCCTGTGCCGGTCATCGTTCCTCTCCCGCCAACCGCTCGATGAGGCTCAGTGAGTCGTCCGGACTCAGCGCCTGTGCGCGGATCCTCGCATAGCGGTGGGCGAGCCGGGAGACCTCCGTGGGGTCGCTGACCAGAATGCCCTGGTCCTCGATCTCCAGGTAAACGACGTGCTGGTGGTCTGCTGTCTCCACGAGCTTCATCGGGCCGCGAGCGCCTGCGTAGGTACCCCGCAGGCCGCGATCCAGCGGTAGTACCTGCACGCACACGTTGTCGCGCCGGGCATCCTCGGCGAGTGACCGCAACTGCCCTCGATGGACATCCCAGTTGCCGAACGGCCGACGCAGCACCGTCTCTTCGAGGATCAGCTCGATGAACGGCACCGGATCCCGGTCGAAGAGCGCCCTGCGGGCCAGCCGCGCCTCGACCAGTTCCTCGCGCTTGGCCTCGGACACCGGCGGGTAGCCGCCACCGATCAACGCCCTCGCGTAGTCCTCCGTCTGGAACAGGCCGTCGACGACGAGCGTCTCGTACGAGGAGAGTGTCAGCGCCTGCGCCTCCATCTCCGAGAAGCCACGGAAGCGCGCCGGGTACTTCTCCAGCAGCATCCACTTGCGTGCCGTCTGGAACACCCCCAGCCCGCCCCCGATCGCCTCCTCCAGTTTCGCCAGCATCTGGTCGCTCGCGGGCTGCGCGCACGTCTCCATCGCGCTGATCGCCGACGCCGTGTAGCCGATCAATCGGCCCAACTGCTCCTGCGAAAGGTCCTGTTGCTCCCGCAACGCCTTCGCCAGGGCGGCGACGAGATGTGCTGTGCCGCCCGCCTCCGTCTTGTTCTCGGCCCGCGCCATCGCGGTCACCCCCGGACTCAACCGAACCCAACCGGTCATGACTTGCTGTCGTCGGTGTCCGACCGTGGTTGACCAGCGACGCAGAGTCATGAAGAAACTAGCCGTACCTGCCGAAACTCTCCCCATGAACACAGAAAGTGCCTGGATCCCGGCGAGGGGCATCCAACTCCGCAAGGCCGGAGTCCAGTTCGACGCGGTACGGGTCGACGGCGACGAAGGCCGCGCCCTGGCGGACCGGCTCGCGCTGGTGACCGGCGGTGATCCCGGTCCCGTGGTGGAGGAGGCGAACGGGCGCCGGGCGGTCTACTTCCTCGTGCCGGTCGGCAGTACCTCCCACCGCGCCTGGCCGGACGGCGTCACGCGGCTGACCGCGGGTCCGCACCACGTCTCGTACATCCCGGTCCCCGCGCTCGACGGGGAGACGTGGCCGCTGAGTTGGCGCTACCGCCCCACCGGGTGCGACCGGCTCGTCCACACCCTGCTCCTGCGGACCGCGCTTCACTCGCCGGAGTGAAAGACGGGAAGTTCCGCCTGGTAAAAGCCCGTTCCGGCTTGCGCTCGTCGCTCTGCGTGCCCATAGAGTCACGGCAGCAAAGAAACGCCCCCGCGGTGCGCCAACACCCGGGGGCTCGACACCAGGAGCCAAACCTCCCGATGCGCATTCATCGTACGACGCCCACGCGCGCCTTTTCCGTCTTCTCCAACGCTCTTCTGCGCGATCGCAGTATCTCCTGGTGCGCGGTCGGCGTACTGACGTACCTATTGAGCCTCCCCGACGAGGCCCGGGTCACCATCCGTACGCTCGCCGGGCAGCGCAAGGAGGGCCGGGCCCGGATCGCCGCCGCGCTGCATGAGCTGGAGGAATCCCGGTATCTGCGGCGGGTGGTGCGGAAGAGCCGGGAGAACGGCCAACTCTTCACCGTCTACGAGGTGTTCGACACCCCGTACGAGGACGAGCCACCCGCGGGTGAAGAGGAAGAAGTCCAAAACCTGGCCTCCGGCGTGGCGGACGGCGAGCCCTCGGGCCCGCTCCCTTCGGGAGAAAAGACCGGGGTGCAAGAACCTCCCTCCCCGCCGCCGGCGGGCGCTGCGGAGGCTGCGGACGCCGCAGCCGCGATCGGCGAACGCACGGCGCTCGCCGCGAAGTTGCTCGGCTCGCTCGGGCGGGCCGAGCCCCGGCTCACCCTCGGCGCGGCCGATGCGCTGCGGCTCGCGCCGCTGGTGGAGGAGTGGTGGGACGCGGGGGCGAGCAGCGCGCAGGTGCGGGCCGCGTTGGTGGACGGTCTGCCGTCCCGGGTGTACTCGGCCGCCGCGATCGTGGAGAACCGGCTGCGCCGCAAGCGCCCGGCCGGGCCGACGGCGGCGCCGGTCACGGCGGTCGGGGTGGTGGCGGTCGAGGTCCGCAGGCCCGGCCCCTCCGCCTACCGGGAGGCCGCGCGGCGCGGCGGCGCGCTGGCCCGCGCCCTGCTGCGGGGGCAGCCGACGCCCGCGTAGGCACACAAGCTCCCGGCCGCACACCCGTGTGGCCGGGTTGACCCGACAGAGAGGAACGTGATGACCGCGGTACTTGAGAGGCCCGAAACGGTATACCGGCAGTATACTTGCGTCATGGCTGACACCACCGTCAAGGTCGATCCCGCTGTCCGTGACCGCCTCATGGTGCTTGCCCGCGAGCGGGGAATGACCATGCGCGACCTGATCGCCGAGCTGGCGGGCGCCACTCCCACGCAGGAGGAACTGCGCAAGCGGTACGAGGAGACGAAGGCGTACTGCGAGACGCACTTCGGTGTGACGCTCACGGACGAGGACCACGACAGGGTGGAGAAGGTCTGGCAGGACCTTGAGGCCGGCCGGCCGGTGGACAGCCTGTGAGCGGCATGAGGGCAGGGTCGACCGGCGTCGTCTTCGACGAGTCCGCCCTGCTGGCGCTGGGGTCGGGGAACCCGCTCGCCTCGCAGTTCGTCGCGAACACCGAGCACGGAGCCACCCGGCACGTCTACGTGCCCGCGCTCTGCCTGGCCGCTGCCGACGGCATGCGCAAGGGGCTCGCCGAGCACGTCGGCGCCCTTCCCGCCGTCGAGATCGTCGAGTTGGACTTCGCGGGTGCTTCCACCGTGGGCGCGTTGCTGCGTGACGGGGTCGAATGGCGGCTCGGCCACGCGGTCCACCTGTCCAGGCCGACCGTCGACTGGCCGGACGGACGGCACGTCGTGACCGCGGACCCCGGTCTGTACGCGGACATGCCGCTCGTCCGCACGATCAAGTTGCCGCGCGGGCGGTGAGCCGGAAGGGCACCCGCCCGCGCGGGTGCCCTTCCCCCACCTCGGGCAGCCGGCTCAGCTGAAGACGATCATCGAGCCCTGGGCCAGGGACCGGGTCGCCGCCGCGTGCAGGCCCAGCCAGACGTGGCGTTCGCGGGCGAAGGGGCTGGGGTCGTACGGAGCGGGGACGGCCGGCTCCTCCAGCTCGGTGGGGGCCGCCGGGGGCGCCGGGGCGGCCGGCGGGTTGGCCGGGTCGATGCCGATCGACGGGGCCACGAACTCCAGCTCCCGCAGCAGGGCCTGCGAGGAGCCCAGCGGGCCGCCGTTCGCCAGCAGGTCGTCGTTGGACAGCGGGGCGGGGAAGTCGACGGGGACGTACGCGCCCGCGTGGTCGTAGTGCCAGACCAGGTGCGACTGCTGCGCCGTCGCCTCGAACATCTCCAGCAGCTGCTCGTAGTCGCCGCCCAGGGCGTCGACCGGCGTCAGCGGGAGCCCGCACAGTTGGAGGAGGTAGACGCGGCGCAGGAAGTGCAGCGCGTCGTAGTCGAAGCCGGCCACCGGGGCGACCTCGCCGGAGAGCCCCGGCATGTACTGGTAGACCGGCACCGGCGGCAGCCCGGCCTCGGCGAGCGCCTTGTTGTATTGCGCGAGTTCCTCGGCGAACGGGTTGTCGGGCGTGTGACACAACACGTCGACGAGCGGTACCAGCCACAGGTCACAGGCCAAAGAGGGCTCCTCAGACAACAAGCTCGGACAACGAGCTCGGACAGCAGGCTCGGACAGCGAGCTCGGACGGCAGCAGGGTGGTCATGGCAGGGTAGTCGGTGCGGCCCGGGGTGAGCCGCTTCGTTCGCGTCAGCTCGCCTCGCGCGGATACGTCTCGTGCAGGTCCCATACCCACACGCCGTCGACCCACTTCCCCTCCCGGCCCACGAGTTCGGTGACGGCCCTGCGCAGGGCGTCGTCGTGCTGCTGCGGGGCGACCACCAGCACGCCCGCCTTCCAGAAGGCGAAGTCCCGGCGGGCCTGCGCCCGCCAGTTCTCGCCGATGGCCGGGACCACGCCCGTGTAGCGGACCTCGCGCAGCATGTTGGAGGTGTAGCGCGGCGGGGCGCCGTAGATGCCGATGCGGTCGTCGCCGTAGGGGCCGTTGAAGTAGCCGCCGGGGAGCCGGAAGCCGAGGCCGGCCTCGGTCTGCCAGTGCAGCGCCTCCGCGTTGCCGGGGTCGGGAAGCGGCACGGTGACGAGTGACTCGCCCTCGCCGACGTAACGCTGCCACGCCCCGTCGGTGAAGAAGGCCGGGGTCTCGGCCCGGTCGACCGCCTTCAGCGGGGCCGGGATCAGCGGCAGCAGGGCGAGGCAGACGCCGAGCAGGCCGATGTACTGGGTGCCCGTGCTGCGGGTGGCCGCCAGCCTGTCCACCGCGAGCGCGAGCAGCATGCCGAGCACCGGCGCGCAGATCATCGCGACCCGGCCCTCGATGACCGACTCGAAGAGCGGCTTGTGGGCGAGCAGGGCCCAGGGGCCGGGGAAGACCTGGTCCGTCATCGGGATGCGGAACTTCGGCCCCAGGGAGAGCACCGCGGCGGCCACCGCGGTGAACGCCAGCGCCTTGACCAGCGCGCGCTCCCACAGCCGTACGGTGATCGCGAAGGCGACGGCGACCAGCGGCCAGCCGTAGAAGGCGTTCTGCTCGGTCGGGTTGAGCGAGAGGGCGTTCGCGCGGGCCGCGTCGCCCCACATCAGGGAACGCTCGGCGAACGACAGCAGGGCGAGGGGGCTGTTGCCCGCGTTGTCGCCGTGCAGCACGCTCCGGTAGCTCTGCGGGCCCGCGAACTGCCAGGCCAGCGGGAGGGCGACGAGCGGCAGGCAGACCGCCGCGCCGATCGCCAGGCCCTTCAGCAGCGGCCGCCAGGCGGCCCTGGCGACGTCCCGCCGCACGACCCCGTAGGCGCCCGCGAACAGCACCATGCCGATCGAGGCGAGCAGCAGCGGCTCCTCGCCGAGGAAGACCTGATAGGCCGCCATCAGGCCGAGCACGATCCCGTCCCGCACGATCCGGGTGCCCGCGCACAGGCGCAGGGCGCGGTCGACGATCAGCGGGATCATGAACAGGATCACGAAGTTGGGGTGCGCGTTGGCGTGGCTGACCATGGGCGGCGCGAACGCGGCGAGGGCCGCGCCGGTGAAGGCCGCGGCGCGGCGCCGTACGACCCGTTTCACGATCAGCCGGTACCAGGCGGCGGCCGTGGCGGCCAGGCCCAGCGCCATGGCCACGCTCAGCGAGATCGCCGGCCCCGCGAGCAGGGTCAGCGGGGCGAACGGCACGGACAGGCCCAGCATGACCGTGTTGGCCATGAGGTTCACGCCGTCGGGGAAGCCCTGGAGGTCGGTGAAGAGCGGGTTGCGCAGATGGGCGACGTTGTCGGCGGTGACCGCGAAGAACCACTCCCACTGGTTCTGGTCCTGGAGGGAGTCGGGTAGGTAGCGGTGGCCCGGGTCGGACAGCCGGCCCGAGTACAGGGCCGCCGACATCAGCAGGAACAGGGCCGCGGCCAGCAGGTCGGCCGGGCGCACGGCGCGGGCGCGCAGCAGGGTCAGTTCGGCGAGGACCCGGAGGTAGTCGAGGGAGCGCACCTTCGAGCCGGGCTGGTGGGACCAGCGGACGGGGACCTCGGCGATCTGCCGGCCGGCGCGGTGGAAGTGGCGCAGCACTTCGACGTCTATGCCCCAGCCGTTGAGCCGGGAGTCGGCGAACGCCTCGCGGGCCCGGTCGCCCTCGAACAGCTTGAAGCCGCACTGGGTGTCCCGTATGCCGGGCACGGCTGTGCGGCGTATCAGCACGTTGCCGGCGCGGCCGAGCAGTTCGCGCAGCCGGTGCTGGCGGTCCTCGATGGTCGCGCCGGGCACCGAACGGGAGCCGATCGCCGCCGCGTTGCCCTCGCTCAGCGCCTTGTCGAGCTTCTCCAGCTCCTCGATCGGCGCCGCCAGGTCGGCGTCCGTGACCAGCACGTGCCGCCCGCGGGAGGCGGCGACGCCCAGGCGCAGGGCGCTGCCCTTGCCGCGGTTGCGGGGGTCGGCGACCAGCCGGACGCGGGGGTCCTCGCGCTCGGTGACCAGGTCCCCGGTCCCGTCGCTGGAGCCGTCGTCGGCGACGACGACCTCCCAGGTGCCCCAGCGGCCCTCGTTCTCGCCCAGGTAGCGGGTGACGGCGTCGAGCGTCGGTCCGAGCCGCCGCTCCTCGTTGTAGGCGGGGATGACCACGGAGAGGTCGACGACCTCGGCCGGCCCGCTCACCGGGCGGCCAGCCGCTCGATCAGGGTCAGCGCGTGGGCGTCGCACGCCTGGACGATCGCGCGGGCGGCCGCGGTGTCGCGCTGCGCCAGGGCGTCGACCAGATCGGTGTGGCGGCACCACAGCACGCCGCGCAGGTCGGCCAGCTTGCGCAGGTGCTGCACCGCGCACACCCAGGACTGCACGCGCAGCCGGTGCAGGAAGTCGGAGAGGTAGGGGTTGCCGAAGAGGGCGCCCAGTTCGCGCCAGAAGCGCAGGTCGTAGCCGATCAGTACGGTCAGGTCGCCGGCGAGCGCGGCCCGCCGGGCCTCCTCGGCGCGGCGCCGCACGCCCGCCAGGGCGGCCGCGACACGCGGGGCGTCGGTGCGCCGGAACCGTTCGTGGCCGCGCTCGATGGCGTCGAACATGCCGTCGGTCACCAGGCCGCGGGCTTCGACGATGCCGCTGTAGTCCGCCACGGAGTACTCGTGGACGTGGAATCCGCGGTGCTGGTCGGCGTCGAGGAGTCCCTGCGCGGCGAGATCGACCAGGGCCTCGCGGACGGGAGTCGCGGAGACCCCGTACTGCTCGGCGATCTCCTTCACCGTGAACTCCTGCCCCGGCTGGAGCCGTCCCGCCAGCACCTCGTCGCGGAGCGCGTCGGCTATCTGCTGCCGCAGGGTGCTCCGGGTGACGGCGCCGCCGCCGCTGCTGGGGGGCATGGGTCGGGCGTCTCCTCGTCGCGGTCGGGTGGCGTGCTCGCGCACGTGCTCGTATACCTTTACGAGCACGCCACCTTACGCGTTCGGACTCCCCGGGTTGCGGCGGACGCCCGGCTGTGGGCGGCCGGCGGCGGGAAAGCCGGACCAGGGCCTACTGGACCGTGTACTCGTCCGCCACGGACAGCGCGGCGTCCAGTGCCGCCAGCCCATCCTTCAGCTCGGCCTCGCTCGTGTTCAGCGGCGGCACGACATGGGTGCGGTTCATGTTCACGAAGGGCCAGATGCCGTGCTTCTTCGCGGCGGCGGCGAAGGCGGCCATCGGGGCGTTCGCCTCGCCGGCCGCGTTGTACGGCACCAGCGGCTCGCGCGTCTCCCGGTTCTTCACCAGCTCGACCGCCCAGAACATGCCGGTGCCGCGGACCTCGCCGACGCTGGGGTGCCGCGCGGCCAGCTCGCGCAGGGCGGGGCCGACGACGGACGCGCCCAGGTCGCGGGCGTTCTCCACGACGCCCTCCTCCGCCATGGCGTTGATCGTCGCGACGGCGGCCGCGCAGGCCAGCGGGTGACCGGAGTAGGTCAGGCCGCCCGGGTAGGCCCGCTTGCCGAAGGTCTCCGCGATCGCGCCGGAGATGGCGACGCCGCCCAGCGGCACGTATCCGCTGTTGACGCCCTTGGCGAAGGTCATCAGGTCCGGGACGACACCGAAGAGGTCGGCCGCGAACCACTCACCGGTCCGCCCGAAGCCGGCCATGACCTCGTCCAGGATGAACACGATGCCGTGCTTGTCGCACAGCTCCCGCACCCCGGCCAGGTAGCCGGGCGGCGGCACCATGATCCCGGCCGTGCCGGGGATGGTCTCGAGGATGATCGCGGCGATGGTGCCGGGCCCCTCGAAGGCGATGGTCGTCTCCAGGTGCTCGAGCGCCCGCGCGCACTCCTGCTCCTCGGTCTCCGCGTAGAAGCGGGAGCGGTACAGGTAGGGCGCCCAGAAGTGCACGACCCCGGCGGTGGCGCTGTCGGAGGCCCAGCGCCGGGGATCGCCGGTGATGTTGACGGCCTGCTGGGTGCCGCCGTGGTACGAGCGGTACGCCGACAGCACCTTGGCCCGCCCGGTGTGCAGCCGTGCCATGCGCACCGCGTGTTCCACGGCGTCGGCGCCGCCGTTGGTGAAGAAGATCTTGTCCAGGTCCCCCGGCGTCCGCTCGGCGATCAGCCGGGCGGCCTCGGAGCGGGACTCCACGGCGAAGGCGGGCGCGAACGTGGTCATCCGCGCGGCCTGCTCCTGGATCGCGGCGACGACCTTCGGGTGCTGGTAGCCGATGTTCGTGTAGACGAGCCCGCTGGTGAAGTCCAGGTAGCGCTTGCCGTCGTAGTCCCAGAAGTACGAGCCCTCGGCGCCGGCGACGGCGAGCGGGTCGATGAGTTCCTGCGCGGACCAGGAGTGGAACACGTGCGCACGGTCCGCGGCCTTCACGGCCGCGCCGGCCTCGGGGTTTGGCTGAGGGGTCATGCCGGGGAGCGTAGGCGCCCGGGAGGGGGAGGCGACATCGGCGTTCTGTCCCCGGGTCGGCGGGACGGCGCGACAGTCTGTCGACGGTGCCCGGATCTCCTTTTGACAGCATGCTGCCTAAGCGACAGCATGCTGTCGTATCCGTCCGTGTCATCGCGCCGCCGTGCCGAGGAGGACCCGTGCACCGTCACCCCGTACACCTCGCCGTCTACGACACCCTCGCCGACTGGGAGACCGGGTACGCGACCGCTTCTCTCGCCCGGGCCGGGTACGAGGTGCGGACGGTCGGCGCCTCGGCGGACACCGTGCGCAGCATCGGGGGGCTGGCCGTCCGCCCCGACCTGGTCCTGGACGACGTACGGCCGTCCGGCAGCTCGCTGCTGATCCTGCCGGGCGCCGACCTGTGGGACGCGGGCGACCGGCTCGCGCCCTTCGCGCGCAAGGCGCGTGAGTTCCTCGACGCCGGGGTGCCCGTCGCCGCGATCTGCGGTGCCACCGCCGGGCTCGCCCGCGAGGGACTGCTCGACGAGCGCGGGCACACCAGCGCGGTGTCCTTCTACCTCGCCGCCACCGGCTACCGCGGCGGCGGGCGGTACGCCGACGCCGACGCCGTCACCGACGGCGGCCTGGTCACCGCCGGGCCGACCGAGCCGGTCGCCTTCGCCCGGGAGATCCTGCGGCTGCTCGGGGTGTACGAGGGCGAGGTCCTGGACGCCTGGTACCGGCTGTACCACGACTCCGACGCGGAGGCGTACGCCGTGCTGCAGCGGGCCGGTGCCCGGTGAGCCGGGAGCGCCAGGAACTGCTCAGCCGCGGCGCCCTCGGGGCGTTCCGGCTCAATGGCCAGTTCCTCGCCGTCGCGGAGGAACTGGCCCGGCCGGCCGGGCTCACCGCCGCCTGGTGGCAGGTGCTCGGCGCGGTCCTCGCCGAACCGCTGCCCGTCTCCGGGATCGCCCGCGCCATGGGCATCACCCGGCAGAGCGTCCAGCGCATCGCCGACCTGCTCGTCGAGCGGGGGCTCGCCGAGTACCGGCCGAACCCCGCGCACCGCCGCGCCAAGCTGCTCGCGCCCACCGAGGCGGGGCGGGCCGCGGTCGGGCGGATCGGTCCCGGCCACGCGGCCTTCGCCGACCGGCTGGCGGAGGCCTTCGGACAGGACGGGCTCGCCGACGCCGTACGGGTGCTGGAACGGCTGTCCGAGGTGCTCGACCGGCTCGGCACTCCTGTTACGGAACCGTAGAGGCGGCCCCGCCCCGCCGCCCGGGACGTCCGCACTATCGTGGGGGCCGTTGCACAAGGGCGGCACGGGGGAGGGCCTGCGATGGAGAAGCTGCAGGCGGGGGATCCGCAGCGGATAGGCGCGTACCGGCTGCTGGCGCGGCTCGGCGCCGGCGGCATGGGGTACGTGTATCTGGCGCGGTCGGACCGCGGGCGCACCGTCGCCGTGAAGCTGGTGCGCGAGGAACTGGCCGCGCAGGAGGAGTTCCGGGCCCGGTTCCGGCAGGAGGTGCAGGCCGCGCGGCAGGTCGGCGGCCACTGGACGGCGCCGGTGCTGGACGCCGACACCGAGGCGCCCGTGCCGTGGGTCGCCACCGGGTACGTCGCCGGGCCGAGCCTCCAGCAGGTCGTCGGGCACGACCACGGGGCGCTGCCCGAGCGGTCGGTGCGCATCCTCGCCGCCGGGCTCGCGCACGCGCTCCAGGACATCCACGCCGCCGGGATCGTGCACCGCGACCTGAAGCCGTCCAACGTGCTGGTGACCATCGACGGGCCCCGGGTCATCGACTTCGGCATCGCGCGGGCCATGGAGACCGTGACCGACGGCGGGCTCACCCGCACCGGGGCGCTCGTCGGCTCGCCCGGCTTCATGGCGCCCGAGCAGGTGCGCGGCGACCGGATCACCCCGGCCTGCGACGTCTTCTGCCTCGGCTCCGTGCTGGCCTACGCCGCCACCGGCCGCCTCCCCTTCGGCGGCGCCAACAGCGGGGTGCACGCCCTGATGTTCCGCATCGCCGAGGAGGAGCCGGACCTGGAAGGCGTGCCCGAGGGGATCGCCGACCTGGTGCGGGACTGCCTGAGGAAGGACCCCGCGGCCCGTCCGACGCTGGACCGGATCCTCAGCCGCACCGGGGCCGACGACACCGTCTCGGACGGGCGGTCGCGGGAGCCGTGGCTGCCGGGCGCGCTGGTTGCCCAACTCGGGCGGCACGCGGTGCAGTTGCTGGACTCGGAGGACCCGCAGCGGACGGCGGAGATCTCGCTCCGCAAGCCCGGGACCACCGACCCCGGCGCCGCTCCCGCCACGACCGGCCAGGACGCCGCCGCCGGCCCCGACGGCGGCCAGGACGCCGCCGTCGGCTCCGGTGGCGGTCCGGCGCCGGCGCCTCAGCCGGGGCCGGCGGCGCAGTCGCAGTCGGCGCCTCAGCCGGGGCCGGCGGCGCAGCCGGGGCCGTTCGCGGTCCCGCCCTCGCCGGGACGGCCGGGCGACGGCGCGCCGCTGAACCACCTCCCGACCATGGCCGCCGGCCGGACGACCCCGTCCGCGCCCGCACACCCCGCCTACGGCGCGCCCCAGCAGCACCCCCAGCCACCCGGCTACGGCCACCCCCAGCAGCCCGGTGCCTACGGCTATCCGCAGCAGCAGCCCGGTGCCTACGGCTACCCGCAGCAGCCCCCGGGCGCCTACGGCGGGCTCGGCTCCACCCCGCCGTACGGGCCCACTCCGCCGTACGGGCCCA
Organism: Streptomyces sp. H51; assembly: GCF_035656535.1. Classification (NCBI taxonomy): domain Bacteria; kingdom Bacillati; phylum Actinomycetota; class Actinomycetes; order Kitasatosporales; family Streptomycetaceae; genus Streptomyces; species Streptomyces sp. H51. The sequence continues at coordinate 35,907 of NZ_JAYMHD010000087.1, read as the reverse complement.
ACCCGCCGTACGGTCCGTCGTCGGGTTCCGGCGCGGGCGCCCCGCCGGAACCCCCGCGCCGGAACGGCCGCTCCACCGCGGCCCTGATCGTGATCGCCCTGGTGGTCGCGCTCGGCGCCGGCGGCACGGTCTACGCCCTCCTGAACGGCGGCGACGACCAGGCCGACGACAAGCACTCACCGCCGCCCACCAGCAGTGCGCCCCCCACTCCCGGCCCGATCACGCCCACGCCGACGCCGACGACCGCGTCGCCGTCCCCCTCCGACTCCGCCTCGCCGGACGGCACGATCCCGGCCGGCTACCTGGGCACCTGGACCGCCACGATCACCAACGCCGACGGAGAGCACACCCGGCGCCTGACCATCCAGCAGGGCGAGGTCGGCGACACGGTGCTGTCCCTGACCGCCGACGGGCCCACCAGCAGCGGCGACTACCACTGCGTGTTCCAGGCCGCGCTCAGCGAGAAGCCGGCCGACGGGGGACCGCTGGAGATCGGCCCGTCCACCGTGACCTCCGGCGGCGACTCCGGCTCCTGCTCACCCGGCGGCGCCACCGAGATCACGCTGCGGCCGGACGGCACGCTGGACCGCGTGAACACGAGCAACGGCGAGTCGCTGACGTACACCAAGCAGTGACCGGCGTCTCCGCGGTGCCGGGGGTCTCCGCGGTGACCGGCGCCTCCGCGGTGTCCGGGGTCTCTGCGGTGGCTGGCGTCTCCGCGGTGTCCGGGGTCTCTGCGGTGGCTGGCGTCTCTGCGGTGCCTGGCGTCTCCGCGGTGCCGGGGTCTCTGTGGTGCTCGGGGTCTCTGCGGTGGCTGGCGTCTCCGCGGTGACCGGCGTCTCCGCGGTGCCCGGCCGACCCGCGGCCGGCCGCCCGGCTCCGGGTCAGCGGGGCTCGGGCGGGCGTTGGCGGGGCATGTTGGGGCGGGCGCTCGCCGCTCCGGGCGGCAGCGGGAAACGCGCGTGGCCGTTCACCGGCTCCGGCCGCGCGCCGGGCGTGGCCGCCGACTGGATGCTCATGGGCGTCGGGCCCGTGCGGAACTCCACCATCCAGCCCGCCGTCTCCGTGCGCACCAGCTCCGCCACGTCCTCCGAGAACCGGCGCAGCACCCCAAGGCACCGCTCGGCGGCCTCGCTCGCCGTGCCCTCCGCCGGACCGAGCACCTCCCGCACGTTCTCCGATGCCCAGTCGAACTGGAGCACCTGCAGCCGCCGCTGCACGGCCTGCGCGGTCGCGACGTCCCGCATCCAGCCCGAGGTGAAGCCGAAGACCCGGTCCAGGGCCACGCACGCCACCGCCAGCAGCAGCGCCGGATACCCCCACACGGCCGCCCCGTCGGCCCATCCGGTCAGGTCCAGCAGCGGCAGCGCGGCCCCGGTGACCGCACCCGCCGCGGCGCCCGCCCGCAGCGCCCGCGCCGCCCGCCGCTTGCCGACCCGGTCGGCGAGGTACCAGGCCGCCGTCTCCAGCGCGCCGCGCTCCGCCCAGCGGTACAGCTCGTGCAGCCGCTCCGCCGGCTCCCCCCAGTCCCCGACGGGAAAGGGCCGCCCGGTCTGGTCGCCCGGCCGCAGCCCGGCAGGCCCTTCGCCCCGCTCGTCCTGAGACGGACCCTCGGGCTGCATCTCCGGCTGACCCACCCGGCACTCCCTACTGATCCGAACCCGCCGGTCGCGGACCCTGCCGGTCCCGGACCCGCCGGTCCCGAGCGAACGTCGCCTGACACCGTTGACACGTTGACACCGTGACGCGTGTTGCCGACGCGCCGGACCCTTCCTACCGCTCAATGGGTGGCGAAGAGGCGTCTTTCTCCTCCTTTCCGCCCGGAAGGGGGTCTTGATCAGGTATAGGACTCGGAATCCACTCACCCGAAAGAGTGCCGGGGCGGTGCGTCCGCGGACCGCGTAGGCTCGGGGCGGACGGCAAGACCCTGTGCGGACAAGGAGCTGATCGTGATCCCCGGTGGTGGCCAGCCGAACATGCAGCAACTGCTGCAGCAGGCCCAGAAGATGCAGCAGGACCTGCAGAACGCGCAGGAGGAACTGGCGCGGACCGAGGTCGACGGCCAGGCCGGCGGCGGTCTGGTGAAGGCCACGGTCACCGGCGCCGGAGAACTCCGCGCCCTGAAGATCGACCCGAAGGCGGTGGACCCGGAGGACACCGAGACCCTCGCCGACCTGATCGTCGCGGCGGTCCACGCGGCCAACGAGAACGCGCAGACGCTGCAGCAGCAGAAGCTCGGCCCGCTCGCCCAGGGCCTGGGCGGCGGCAGCGGTATCCCCGGCCTGCCCTTCTAACCGGGGCCGCGGCCAACTACCGTACGTACCGTAAGGCACCACAGGAAGGACGGCAGTCCGTTGTACGAAGGCGTGGTCCAGGACCTCATCGACGAGCTGGGGCGGCTGCCCGGCGTGGGTCCCAAGAGCGCCCAGCGGATCGCCTTCCACATCCTGCAGGCGGAGCCGACGGACGTACGGCGGCTGGCGCAGGCGCTCCTGGAGGTCAAGGCGAAGGTCCGCTTCTGCGCGGCCTGCGGCAACGTCGCGCAGGAGGAGCTGTGCAACATCTGCCGTGACGCCCGCCGCGACCCGTCGGTGATCTGCGTGGTCGAGGAGCCCAAGGACGTCGTGGCGATCGAGCGCACCCGCGAGTTCCGCGGCCGGTACCACGTCCTCGGCGGGGCGATCAGCCCCATCGAGGGAGTGGGCCCGGACGACCTGCGGATCCGGGAACTCCTCGCGCGGCTGGCCGACGGGGCGGTCACCGAGCTGATCCTGGCCACCGACCCCAACCTGGAGGGCGAGGCGACCGCCACCTACCTCGCCCGCATGATCAAGCCCATGGGCCTGAAGGTCACCCGCCTGGCCAGCGGCCTCCCGGTGGGTGGCGACCTGGAATACGCGGACGAGGTGACCCTCGGACGCGCCTTCGAGGGGAGACGACTCCTAGATGTCTGAGATGACCGACGCCACGCTGTCCGACGCCACGCTGCCCGAGGCCACGTTGTCCGACCCCGCGCTGTCCGGCGCGACGCTGCACTCCACGGCGCACGACCCGGACGACTTCGCGGTCCAGATCGCCGACCAGGTCGAGAGCTTCCTGGTGGCCGTCACGGAGATCGCGAAGGGCGACGAGCCGGGCTCGGCTGTCCCCTTCCTCCTGCTGGAGGTCTCCCAGCTGCTGCTGGCCGGCGGCCGGCTCGGCGCGCACGAGGACATCGTGCCGGAGGAGCGCTACGAGCCCGACCTCGGCCCGGAGCCGGACGTGGACGAACTCCGCGAGAACCTCGCCCGGCTGCTGGACCCGGTCGACGTCTACTCGGAGGTCTTCGACCCCTACGAGCCCCGCAAGGCGCCGGTGCCGGCCCGCATCTCCGACGACCTGGCCGACGTCATCACCGACCTGCGCCACGGCATGGCCCACTACCGCGCGGGCCGCGTCACCGAGGCCCTGTGGTGGTGGCAGTTCTCCTACTTCTCCAACTGGGGCGCCACGGCGTCCGGGACCCTGCGCGCCCTGCACTCCGTCCTCGCCCACGTCCGCCTGGACCAGCCCCTGGCGGAGCTGGACGGCCTGGACACCGACCAGGGCATGGGCGACGAGACGCTGGAGTTCGAGGCCGGCCGGGTGATGGCGGAGGAGATCGGCGGCCCCTTGGGCGTGCGCCCGCTGAAGTAGGCAGCCCCCCGCCCGGCACCCCCTGAGACACGCCCCACGTCCTGTGACACGCCCCGGGACCCGGCCGGCGATATGCCCCGGGACCCGGCCGGCGACACGCCCCGGGACCCGGCCGGCGATATGCCCCGGGACCCGGCCGGCGACACGCCCCGGGACACGTTCTGCCGCGCGTCTTGTGACACGTCCCACTTCTTCGCGTGGCTCCCCTCCCTCCTGGGCATGTGCCCGTCCGGGACGGGCGACCGGATGTCTCACGATGCGATATCGAGGCAGGGAATTTCGGACGCTCGTTAGACTGAGCCGACAGAGGAAGACCTAGCGAGGAGCGCACGTGGGCCTTGTCGTGCAGAAGTACGGAGGCTCCTCCGTAGCCGATGCCGAGGGCATCAAGCGCGTCGCCAAGCGGATCGTGGAAGCGAAGAAGAACGGCCACCAGGTGGTCGTGGTCGTTTCCGCGATGGGCGACACGACGGACGAGCTGATCGATCTCGCCGAGCAGGTGTCGCCGATGCCTGCCGGGCGCGAGTTCGACATGCTGCTGACCGCGGGAGAGCGTATCTCCATGGCACTGCTGGCCATGGCGATCAAAAACCTGGGTCACGAGGCCCAGTCGTTCACCGGCAGCCAGGCGGGCGTCATCACCGACTCGGTCCACAACAAAGCCCGGATCATCGACGTCACGCCCGGCCGCATCCGCACGGCCCTCGACGAGGGCAACATCGCCATCGTCGCCGGCTTCCAGGGCGTGAGCGCGGACAAGAAGGACATCACCACGCTCGGCCGTGGCGGTTCCGACACCACCGCCGTCGCGCTCGCGGCCGCCCTCGACGCCGAGGTGTGCGAGATCTACACCGACGTCGACGGCGTGTTCACCGCCGACCCGCGCGTGGTGAAGAAGGCGAAGAAGATCGACTGGATCTCCTTCGAGGACATGCTGGAGCTCGCGGCCTCCGGATCCAAGGTGCTGCTCCACCGCTGTGTGGAGTACGCCCGCCGCTACAACATCCCGATCCACGTCCGCTCCTCCTTCAGCGGGCTCCAGGGCACGTGGGTCAGCAGCGAGCCGATCGAGCAAGGGGACAAGAAGGTGGAGCAGGCCATCATCTCCGGTGTCGCGCACGACACCTCCGAGGCCAAGATCACGGTCGTCGGTGTGCCGGACAAGCCGGGCGAGGCCGCCTCGATCTTCCGCGCGATCGCCGACGCCGAGATCAACATCGACATGGTCGTGCAGAACGTGTCCGCCGCCTCCACCGGCCTGACGGACATCTCCTTCACGCTGCCCAAGACCGAGGGCCGCAAGGCCATCGACGCGCTGAAGAAGGCGAAGACCGCGATCGGCTTCGACTCGCTGCGCTATGACGACCAGATCGGCAAGATCTCCCTGGTCGGCGCGGGCATGAAGACCAACCCGGGCGTCACCGCCTCCTTCTTCGAGGCGCTGTCCGACGCGGGCGTGAACATCGAGCTGATCTCGACATCCGAGATCCGTATCTCGGTGGTGACCCGCAAGGACGACGTGCCCGACGCCGTCCGCGCCGTGCACACCGCCTTCGGGCTCGACTCCGACAGCGACGAGGCCGTCGTCTACGGAGGCACGGGCCGCTGATGGCGCCGACCGGTAAGCCGACGCTCGCGGTCGTGGGAGCGACCGGGGCCGTCGGCACGGTCATGCTCGAGATCCTGTCCCAGCATGCGGACATCTGGGGCGAGATCCGTCTGGTCGCCTCGCCCCGCTCGGCCGGCCGCAAGCTGGCCGTGCGCGGCGAGCAGGTCGAGGTGGCCGCGCTCACCGAGGACGTCTTCGACGGCGTCGACGTCGCCATGTTCGACGTGCCGGACGAGGTCGCCGCGCGGTGGGCGCCGCTCGCCGCCGCCCGGGGCGCGGTGGTGGTCGACAACTCCGGCGCCTTCCGGATGGACGCCGACGTGCCGCTGGTCGTGCCCGAGGTCAATCCGCACGCGGTGCGCAGGCGCCCGCGCGGGATCATCGCCAACCCCAACTGCACGACCCTGTCGATGATCGTCGCCCTGGGCGCGCTGCACGCCGAGTTCGGGCTGCGCGAGCTGGTCGTCTCCTCGTACCAGGCGGTCAGCGGGGCCGGGCGGGCCGGGGTGGAGACACTGCGCCGGCAGCTCGCGCTGGTCGCCGGCACGGAACTGGGCACCAGCCCCGGGGACGTGCGGCGGGCCGTCGGCGACGACACCGGGCCCTTCCCGGAGCCGGTCGCGCTGAACGTCGTGCCGTGGGCCGGTTCGGTGCGCGCGGACGGCTGGTCGTCGGAGGAGATGAAGGTGCGGGACGAGACCCGCAAGATCCTCGGTCTGCCCGCCCTGCCGGTCGCGGTGACCTGTGTGCGGGTGCCGGTGATCACCACGCACTCGCTGACGGTGCACGCCCGTTTCGAGGCCGAGGTCACCGTCGACAAGGCGCGGGAGATCCTCGCCACCGCACCCGGGGTCGTCCTCTGCGACGATCCGGCCGCCGGGGAGTTCCCCACGCCGGCCGACGTCGTGGGCACCGACCCGACCTGGGTGGGCCGGGTCCGCCGGGCCCTCGACGACCCCACCGCGCTCGAACTCTTCGTTTGCGGCGACAATCTCCGCAAGGGGTCGGCGCTGAACACCGCGCAGATCGCGGAACTGGTGGCGGCCGAGCTGACGTGACGTCCGCTGGGCGGCACAACCGCGGTCCGCGCGGGTGCGGACGGGAAAAGTCCTGGCCATTCCGGAATCGGTTTGTAGGATCTGTGAGTTCGATGTGAGCCGGGCAGTGGTCCGGACCACTTGAAGTGGGAGCCCCCGGCGTCCGAAGATTTCCCTCCCCGCCCTTCGCAACCGCGCGAAGGGCGGGGAGCGTCTTTGCGAACGCCCTTCGGGGGTGCGGGATGCGTGGCCGGGCGTGGGGACGCCTGGGCCATTCAGGCTATAGGGGAAGAGCGGGTAGGCATGAGGGCGTTTGACGCACGGTCAGCCGTGCTGCCTGAAAACGGGCGGCCGATGGAGCCGCCCGAAGCGAAAGTGACGCTCGGCACGTACAACCCTCACGGGGGTGAACGTGTCCAACAGACGTGGCAGAGGTACTCGACATCCCCGCGGCGACGCACACCGCGGCCCTACGGCCGCCGCGGCGCCCCCTGCGGCCCCGGCCGGCCGGTGCGCCCGGCGGCATGCCGGTGATCGCCCGCATGCCCGCAGCGCGGCCCGCCCGCATCCCGAGTCAGCGTGACGGCGCCGACGACACCGTGGCGGCAGGTACCACCGTCGACCACCTCACCGAGACCTACCGGGCGCACTACCGCTCGCTGCTCGGTCTCGCGGCGCTCCTGCTCGACGACACCGCCTCCTGCGAGGACGTCGTGCAGGAGGCCTTCATCCGGGTGCACTCGGCGCGCAAGCGCGTCCGCGACCCGGAGAAGACGCTCGCCTACCTGCGGCAGACGGTCGTCAACCTGTCCCGCTCGGCCCTGCGCCGCCGCATCCTCGGCCTCAAGCTGCTGTCGAAGCCGATGCCGGACATGGCGAGCGCCGAGGAGGGCGCGTACGACCAGCTGGAGCGCGACTCCCTGATCAAGGCGATGAAGGGCCTGCAGCGCCGTCAGCGCGAGGTCCTGGTGCTGCGCTACTTCGCGGACATGACCGAGGCGCAGGTCGCCGAGACGCTCGGGATATCGCTCGGCTCGGTCAAGGCGTACGGCTCACGCGGCATCGCCGCCCTCCGTCTCGCGATGGAGGCGCCGGCATGAACCGCGACGGCCAGGGAGGCGGCTCCCACGAGCGCCACGAGCCCTACGCATGGCACGAGCCGACGGGGAAGCACCCTCACAACGACACGCAATCGCACGCTGGGAACGGAACTGTGAACGACGGCCCCGACGAACAGAGCCTGGACGGGCTCGACTCGGACGAGCTCGATCTGCGCAGCATGCTGCACCAGGCTGTGCAGGCGGTGGAGCCCCGCGACGGCACGCTGGAGCACCTGCGGCGGGCGGTGCCCGCACGCCGGGCACGCAAGCGGCAGGCCGCCGTCGGCATGGCCGCCGCGGCCCTGTTCATCGGCACGGCGGTGCCGGCCCTGGTGCACGTCTCCAACTCCACCGGGTCCGACGTCAACCCGTCCGTCGCGGGCCAGGCCTCGCAGGCGCAGGGCGGCGCCGGACAGGGCAAGAACCCCGACGACGGGCACAGCTCGGCCGGCGACGACTCCGGCAAGACCCCGGACAAGGACAAGGTCGGCGGCGGGGGCGACGGCAAGACCCAGGGCACCGGCAGCGGCGGCAGCAGCAGCGCCGGCGCCGACCCGGCGGCCACCGGCCCGGTGGACGCCCCGGTGTGCACGTCCGCCCAGCTCGGCGCCACCACCGACGCGGCCACCGCCCCCGACTCCACGGGCACGGTCTACGGCGGCTTCCGCGTGGTCAACGTCTCCGCCGCCGCCTGCACCGTCGACGGCCCCGGATCGGTCGGCGAGAGCGCGCTGGGCGCCGCGGACCCCACCCGGATCGGCACCGCCCGGCACGTGGCCGGGGACGCGGCGACGGGCCTGCCCGACCCGTCCACCGAGGCCGCCACGCTGGTGCTCCAGCCCGGCGCCGCCTACGCGGTGAAGTTCGCCTGGGTGCCCTCGGAGACCTGCCCCTCCGGCGGCTCCACCGGCGGCTCCACCGGCGCCCCCTCGCCCGAGCCGAGCCCCAGCCAGGACGTCGGCAGCACCTCCGGCGCCACGACCGGCGGCACGGACAGCGGCGTGTCGACCCAGCTCCTCACCGCGGACGGCCCGACGGACGGCAGCGTCGTGGTGACCCACACGGCGCAGGCCGGAGCGCCCTCGGTGTCGGCGACGGTGTCCGGCGCCTGCGCGGGGACGGTGTACTACACGGGGCTGCTGGCAGGTTCGTGACGCGGGACCCCGCGGTGCGGGGACCGTTCTCGATGCCGGTGCGGGAAGCGGGCGACGGTCACACCGTCACGCCCGCTTCCTCGTCCTCCGGGGCCAGCCCCATCGCCGCGTCCCGCGCGAAGTCCAGCTCGCGCCGCAGCAGCCGGAACCACATGAACACCACGAACCCGGCGAAGACGAACCACTCGCCGGTGTAGCCGAGGTTCTGGAACGCCTTCAGGTCCAGCCCCGTGCCGGACGGCGCCGTCGCCGGCACGGCCTTCATCCCGGAGTCCGCCGTGCGCAGGGTGACCCAGGCGTCGTACACGCCGTACGGCACCAGGTTCACCAGCGACGCCGAGCTGATCGCCGCGGTCTGCCCGGCCGGCAGGCCGCCCTGCGCGCTGACCCCGTTGTCGCCGGGCGTCTCGGACGCCTGCAGCGCGCCGGTGACGGTGACCTCGCCCTTCGGCGGGCGGGGCGCCCTGGCGGCGTCCGCGGCGCCGGGCAGCCAGCCCCGTACCACGGGCAGCGCCTTGCCGCCGTCGGTGCGCAGCATGGTCAGCACGTAGAAGCCCTGCCTGCCGTCCAGCTCGCGCCCCGGCACGAGCAGCTGCTCGCCGTACCGTCCGGTCGCGGTGGCCTGCTTGCCGGAGGTCGCCTTGGTCACCGGCAGCAGCTCGGCCAGCGGTCGGGGCGCCTCCCGCTCGGCCCGGGCGGCCTGCGTGGTCGCGTCCCGGTGGTCCTGTACCCGGTCCTCGAACCGGCTCAGCTGCCACGAACCCATGAAGACGCAGAAGGGGATGGCGAGCAGCACGAAGACGTTGATCCCCCACCAGCGGGGCGTCAGCAGAAACCGGTACACGCCTCCAACGGTACGGCTCGGCCGCGCCCGGCCGAACCGCGGGGTTCGCTGTCCTCCGGTCCCTTCCGGTGCCGTCCGGTTTCTTTCGGGACCGGTTCGGGACCGGTTCGGGTAAGTGATCGGTGCAAGTTGTCCACAGGCTGAGGATCGGACCAGCGAATTTCCGGGCCGGGCGGGCAGTATGGGGCCATGACTGAGAGCAACGGGTCGGCCGCGCCGGATCAGCGGGACCAGCAGGACCAGCAGGAACCGATCGAGCAGATGCCGGACTGGGAGAGGCGCTTCCGGGCGCCGCGGGTGTCGCTCCCGCACTGGGCGGAGGACGCGCCCGACCGGTCCCTGTTCGTGTCGAACGCGACGGGGACGTACGAGCTGTACGCCTGGGACCGCTCCACGGGCGAGCAGCGCCAGGTCACCGACCGTCCGAACGGCACGACGGACGGTGTGCTCTCCCCGGACGGCGCCTGGATCTGGTGGTTCGACGACAAGGACGGCGACGAGTTCGGCGTCTGGCGCAGGCAGCCGTTCACCGGCGGTGCCGACGAGCCCGCGACACCGGGCCTGGACGCCTCCTACCCCGCGGGCCTGGCCCTGGGCAGGGACGGCCGCACCGCGGTGGTCGGCCGCTCCACGGACGAGGACGGCACCACGATCCACCTGGCGCGCACGGGCGAGGCGCCGGTGCAGATCTACCGGCACCGCGAGTCGGCGGGCGTCGGCGACCTCTCCCACGACGGCACGCTGATCGCCGTCGAGCACACCGAGCACGGCGACGCGATGCACTCCGCGCTGCGCGTCCTGCGCCCCGACGGCACACCGGTCGCCGAGCTCGACGACACCAAGGGCGGCACCGAGGAACTGGGCCTGGAAGTGCTGGGCTTCGCGCCGGTCGCCGGTGACACCCGTCTGCTCGTCGGCCACCAGCGCCGGGGCCGCTGGGAGCCCCTGGTCTGGGACGTGGCCACCGGCGAGGAGACCGACCTGGTCCTGGAGCTGCCCGGTGACGTGAGCGCCGAGTGGTACCCGGACGGCACCGGGCTGCTCGTCGTCCACAGCTTCGAGGCGCGCAGCGAGATGTTCCGCTACGACCTGGCCGGCCGCGTGCTGGAGAAGGTCCCGACCCCGCCCGGTTCGGTGTCCGGGGCGACCGCCCGCCCCGACGGCAGCGTGGAGTACCTGTGGTCGTCGGCCGCCGAGCCGCCGACGGTCCGCTCGACCACGGGCCGGGTCGTCCTCGACCCGCCCGGCATGAAGTCGCCGGGCTCGGTGCCGGTGGAGGACGTGTGGGTGGAGGGCCCCGGCGGCCGCATCCACGCCCTGGTGCAGAAGCCGGCCGGCGCGACGGGCCCGCTGCCCACGGTCTTCGACATCCACGGCGGCCCGACCTGGCACGACAGCGACGCCTTCGCCGCCGCCCCGGCGGCCTGGGTCGACCACGGCTACGCGGTGGTCCGCGTCAACTACCGCGGTTCCACCGGCTACGGCCGCGCCTGGACCGACGCGCTGAAGCACCGCGTCGGCCTGATCGAGCTGGAGGACATCGCGGCGGTGCGGGAGTGGGCGGTGGACTCCGGCCTCGCCGACCCCTCCCGGCTGATCCTCACCGGCGGTTCCTGGGGCGGCTACCTCACCCTCCTCGGCCTCGGCGTCCAGCCCGACGCCTGGGCGCTGGGCATCGCCGCGGTGCCGGTCGCCGACTACGTCACGGCGTACCACGACGAGATGGAAGCGCTGAAGGCGATGGACCGCACCCTGCTGGGCGGCACCCCGGAAGAGGTCCCCGAGCGCTTCGAGGCGTCCTCCCCGCTCACCTACGTCGACCAGGTCAGGGCCCCGGTCTACATCTCGGCCGGCGTCAACGACCCGCGCTGCCCGATCCGCCAGATCGAGAACTACGTCAAGCGCCTGGAGGCCCGCGGCGCGGTCCACGAGGTGTACCGCTACGACGCCGGCCACGGCTCACTGGTGGTGGACGAGCGCATCAAGCAGGTACGCCTGGAGCTGGAGTTCGCGGAACGCCACCTGAAGTGACCCGAGCCCGGGGACGCGGGACGACGCGCCGACCCGATGGGCCGACCCGCGCCACCGACCCGCGCCACCGACCCGCGCGGTCCGGCAGCCGTCACACGCCGACAGCGGCGACTGCCGGCCCCGCGGGCGGGCGGGCGAGGCCACGCCTCCGGCCGCTTCGAGGAGCGCCCGGCCGCCCGGCCGCGCGCCCGCCGGGTCGCCCACGGCCGCACGGAGCGGCCGTGGGCGAGGCGCGAGCGGGCCGGCCGTCGCCACGTGCCGCCGACGGCGGTGACCGCCTGCCCTTCCTGCACCCTCCGGCACACTCCGGCCCGCTCCGGCCCCTCTCCGGTGGGCGAAGCCACGCGTTCGGGCGCTCGGGGCAGGGCCCGAGCGTCGAGCGGCGCGGGGCGGCGGGGGAGTGCGGCCGACGACGTGATCGGGGGCGCTGGTCCGCGCGCGGAATTCGTTCGGGGCCGGTGCGTCGGCCGTGGGCGCGACCCGCGCGGGTCGGCCGGTGCCGGGCGGTGGCGACTGCCGGACCCTCGGGCGGGTGAGGCTGCGTGCGTTCGGCGGATGCGGGCGGGGCCCGGCCGTCGGGCCGCGCAGGGCGGCCGGGGCGCGGGCCGGTGCGGCGGCCGGGGCGGGTGCGGGGTGTCCGTTCACGGCCGGTGTCTGGGGGTGGTGGTCGCCGGTGGGGTGCGTTCCGGTGGGCGTCGGCCCAGGAGTTCCGCCAGTCCACGGCGGGTGGCGGCCAGCACCACCCGGTCCGTGCCGTGCAGGACGTAGGTGTCGGGCAGGTCCCACACCAGCCCCGACGCCCCCGGCCCGCGCACGTCCTCGTACGCCTCCTCGGCCGCGGGTTCGTCCCGGCGGCCGCCGGAGACGGCCGTGTCCAGCGCCAGCACCCGCCAGGCCCCGGCCCGGAACGCCTGCGCGACCGTCTTCCCCTCCAACTGCGGGTGCCCGGCCACGTCCACGGCCGCGAACAGCAGCACCCGCCGTTCGACCGGGATGGCCCCGAGGATCTGCCGCCCCATCATCGCGGCGGCGAAAGCGGGCGCCGCCAGGTGGGACACGCTGCGGCTGCGGGTGGACGCCCGCGGATGGGCGGCCCGCAGGGTGCGGTACACGGCGGTCGCGAAGTCGTCGTCGTACAGCCGGAGCACGACGCGCAGGTCGGGCCGCACGGACCGGGCGTACAGCGCGGCCTCCAGGTTCGTGGTGTCGGAACTGGTCACCGAGAGCAGCGCGTGCGCCCGGTGGATCTTGGCGGCCTCCAGGACGCCCTCCTGCGTGACGTCCCCCAGCACCACCGGCACCCGCAGCCGCCGTGCCGTCGCCAGGCCCCGCGCCTCGGGGTCGGCCTCGACGCACACCACGGGGATCTGCAGTTCCCGCAGCCGGGTCAGCACCCGCGTGCCGATCTTCCCCAGCCCGAGCAGCACCACGTGCCCGCCGAGCCCGCGCGGCGGTTTGCGCAGCGCGGACGTGGTCCGGAAGGTGCCCAGCGCCTCGAGCACCGCGGCCAGCAGCACCGGCAGCAGCAGCAACCCGACCAGTCCGGAAAGCAGTTGCAGGATCTTCCGCCCGACGGACTGGCCGATGGCCGGATCGTCTATGGCGAACAGGTCCAGCAGGGTCAGGTAGCCCGCGGTCAGCGGATGTATCCCGGTCACCACCGACAGCGCCACCGCGAGCGCGACCACGCACCCCACGAGCCCCGCCAGCGACCACCGCAGCCGCCGCGAGAACAGCGACGCGAACGGCACCGCGCCGCGCGCGGGCGGCAGCGGCGGCCCGGCGTACGCCACCTGTTGCAGCACGACGGTCCCGCGTCCGGTCGCGTCCCGCACCTCCGCCGCGTCGGGCAGCAGCCGCGGCCCCTGCTCCTCGCCGCTCTCGCCGCCTTCCGCGGACAGCAGCGCCAGCGTGGCCAGCCCCGGATCGGCCGCCTGCCCGGGCCCCGGCGGCTGCCGTTCCACGGCCCGCAGCAGCAGCCCGTCGGTCTGTACGACCTTGCTGGTGCCGGCGACGGCGGTGGCGACCAGCGCGGGCGCCGCCGTGTCGGCGTCGGACAGCACGGTGGTCGACGCGTCGCCATGGGCGTCACGGGCGGCCAACGCGGCTGCCTGGTCAAGGAGTTCCTCGATGTGCTGCCCCAACCGCCGGTTGTAGAGCCGCAGTACGAGCCGCAGCCTGGGGTTGAGGCGCCGGGCGGTGAGGGCGGCACGGATGTTGGTCTCGTCGTCGTCGTACACCAGCGCCAGCGCGGCGGCCCGTTCCACGCCCGCCTCGCCCAGCGCGGCCTCGGTCGGCTCGGTGGCCTCCACGACGCGCTCGCCGTCGCCGGGTTCGCCGTTGCCGCCGGCCCGGTTCACGGCCGCGCTCACCCGGTCCAGCAGCGCGGCCGTCGTCGCCCGCGCCCGCCCCACCACCCGCTGCCGTGCACCGCGTTCGGGGGACGGCACGACCAGCGTCACCTGCTCGCCGTAGACACCCCTGAGTTCGGCGGCCAGCCGGTGCGCCAGCCCGTCGTCCCCGCACACCACCATGTGCGCGCCGGCGTCCGCGCTCGGCCCACCCTGATTCGGAACGCTCCCCACGAGCAGACAGACTGCCTTACCGGCAGGGCAGGTTCCACCGGCACCGGGCCGGTCCGCTGAACGGCCGCCGCCGCCCGGCCGTACCGACAGGTGGCCGGAGGTCACGGGCACGCACACCGCGGAACGCACCCGTGACCCCGTCGACGCCGACGCCGATGCCGACACCCATGCCGACGCCGACGCCTGCGTCCGTCGCCGTCAGCTCTTGCCGAGCATCTTGTTCATCTCGGCGATCTCGGCCTTCTGCGTGGTGATGATGTCGTCGGCCATGGCGGTGGCGGCGCCGTAACGGCCCTTGTCCTTCTCGGCGGTCGCCATCGTGACCGCGCCCTCGTGGTGCTCCACCATCATGGTCAGGAACATGGTGTCGAAGGACTTGCCGGACATGCCGCGCAGCTTGTCCATGTCGTCGGTGTTCATCATGCCGGGCATGGAACCGTGCGTCATGCCGGGCATCGCGGACATGGAGTGGCCGGAGGCGGGCACCTCCTCGCCCCAGGACTTCAGCCACCCGGTCATGGTGGTGATCTCCGGCCCCTGCGCCTTCTCGATGCGCGCGGCGAGGTCCTTGACCTGGGCGGAGGAGGCCCGGTCGGCGGCGAGTCCCGCCATCTCGATGGCCTGCTGGTGGTGCGGGATCATGCCCTGCGCGAAGGCGACGTCCTGGGCGTTGTGCGCCCCGGTGGTGGCCTGACCGCTGCTCCGGGCGGCGGAGTGGCCGGTGGAGTGACCGGCGGACTGGTCGGAAGCGCTGCTGCTGCCGCATGCGGAGAGCGCGAGCGCGGCGATGGCGCCGGCCGCGATCAGCGCGACGCGGCGGGTGCGGGTGCGGACGGAGCCGCGGGGGGTTGCGGACATGGGTGAACTCCTGCGGAAGTGGAAGCGGTCGGAGTCGGTTGAGCCGTGCCGGAGCGCCGGGGCGGCCGCACGATGGCGGGGCCGCCGCAGGATGCCGGGACGGCGCAGGGCGCGCTCTATATCCGCAGGACTTGGAGTTCGGCGAGGGACGGCGGGGCGCGCCCGCCGTCCGGGTCCGTCGCCGCGCGGGGGCGCGGGACGTCGGCGTGCGCGGCGGCCGCGGTGCGGTCGGGCGCGAGCGAGGGCGCCCCCGGCCCCGTACTCACGGCCCCCGACGCGCAGGTCGGGTCCGCGTGCTGCACATGGCATCCGCCGCAGGAGCCGCCCTGGGCGTGCTCACCGGACAAGAGGACGGCGTCCGCCATGCCCATGCCCATGCCTACGCCCGTGCCCATGCCGCGAGCGTGCGTCCCCACCGCCTGAGCCTGCCGCGGTGCGAGACCGGCGGGCGCCAGCGCGTGCATGCCGAGCAGCCCCGCCAGCAGCCCGAGCACGAGCAGCCCCCGCCACCGCCGCGGGGGCGGGCACGTGGACTGCCGAGCGGCACGGGGACTGGTCATCGGCCCCATCGTAGGAGGGGGGTCAGGAGCGGCGCGCGTCTCCCTGACCCGTACGGGCGGCGGTACCGGCCTCGGAGAGGCTCACCGGTGCCGCCGGGGCGTCCTCGCGGTGCAGGAAGGTGGCCAGGAGTTCGCCGACGGGGCGGTCCGCTTCAGTGGGGTGGCGCAGGCCGACGGTGGGGTCGATGGTGTAGCGGTTGCGGCGGCCGACGCGGGTGCGGGTGAGGTATCCGGCCGCTTCGAGGTCGGCGACGATCAGCTGCACGGCGCGTTCGGTGATGCCGATCAGGCCGGCCACGTCCCGCAGGCGGGATTCGGGGTCGCGGGCGAGCGTGATCAGGACGCGGGCGTGGTTGGTCAGGAACGTCCACTGGTCGCCGCGCGGGCTGGAGGGCTGGCTCATGGCCTTCATCATACGAAGCCGACTTCGCATGACCAACATCATTTCACGAAAAATGATTGCCGAAAAAAATTTCACGTAAATCTTGACGGGAATCGGTCGGCCGGGCGACGCTGAAAACACCCCTCCCCCTCCCTCCCGACCTGCTCAAGGAACTCGATCAACCATGACTGGTCTGTCCTTCGCCGTCCCGCTGTGGGTGTGGGCCGCGGTCACGCTCGTCATCGCCGTCATGCTCGCCGTCGACCTCATCGCCCACCGCGACAACCACGTGATCGGCTTCAGGGAGGCGGCCGTCTGGTCCGCGGTGTGGATCGCCATCGGCCTCGCCTTCGGCCTGGTCCTCCTCCTGTGGCAGGGCGGAGAGGCGTCCTCCACCTACTACGCCGGCTACCTGATCGAGAAGGCGCTGTCCATCGACAACGTCTTCGTCTTCGCGCTGGTCTTCTCCTTCTTCGCCGTTCCGGACGCCTACCAGCACAAGGTCCTGTTCTGGGGCGTCATCGGCGCCCTCGCGTTCCGGCTGGTGTTCATCTTCGTCGGCGCCGAACTGCTCCAGCTGTTCTTCTGGACCGCCTACCTGTTCGGCGCGTTCCTGATCTGGACCGGCTACAAGATGGCCGTCTCCAAGGACGCGGAAGTCCACCCCGAGCGCAACCCCGTCGTCCGCCTGGTCAAGAAGCTCGTCCCCACCGATCCGCGGTACCACGGCGGCCGCTTCTTCACGACGATCAGCGGACGTCGCGTGGCCACGCTGCTGTTCGTGGCGCTGGTCGCGATCGAGGCCACCGACCTGATCTTCGCCGTCGACTCCGTCGCCGCCGTCCTGGCCATCACGACCAACACCTTCATCGTGTGGACCGCCAACGCCTTCGCCGTCCTCGGCCTGCGCAGCCTGTACTTCTGCCTCGCCGGACTCCTGCGCCGCTTCACCTACCTGCACTACGGGCTCGCGGTCCTGCTCGCCTTCGCCGGCGTCAAGCTCATCCTGTCCGAGACCCCCGTCGGCAAGCTGCCCGTCCCGCTGACCCTCGGCGTCATCGTCGTCACCATCACCGTCTCCATCGGCTGGTCCCTGATCGCCACCCGCGGCCGCAAGGGCGACACCGCGCCCCCCGCCGACCGGGCCCCTGCTGATGCCGATGCCGATGCCGATGCCGATGCCGAGGCCGCCCCGGCCGCCCGCCACCCCTTCGATTGATTGACTGCAACTCAATTGCGCACAACTAAATAGGGTGCTACCTTTCCTGGTGTCGCACCACCAGCACAACGCACCGCACCAGGTCAGAGCGGACAAGGGCCGCACCACCGCACGCACACCGAAAGGCAGCGACACCACCATGGGCTTCATCACCGTCGGCCAGGAGAACTCCACCCCGATCGACCTCTACTACGAGGACCACGGCACCGGCCGGCCGGTCGTGCTGATCCACGGCTACCCGCTCGACGGCCACTCCTGGGAGAAGCAGGCGGCCGCCCTCCTCGACGCCGGCTACCGCGTCATCACCTACGACCGGCGCGGCTTCGGCCGCTCCAGCCGGCCCACCACCGGCTACGACTACGACACCTTCGCCGCCGACCTCCACACCGTCCTGGAGACCCTCGACCTCAACGACGCCGTCCTCGTCGGCTTCTCCATGGGCACCGGTGAGGTCGGCCGCTACCTGGGCACCTACGGCTCCGCCCGGATCGCCAAGGCCGCCTTCCTCGCCTCCCTGGAGCCGTTCCTGCTCAAGACCGACGACAACCCCGAAGGCGTCGACGGCAGCGTGTTCGAGGGCATCGAGCAGGCCGTCACCGCGGACCGCTACGCCTACTTCACCGCGTTCTACCAGGACTTCTACAACCTGGACGAGAACCTCGGCACCCGGATCAGCGAGGAGGCGGTCCGCAACAGTTGGAACGTCGCCGCCGGCGCCTCCTGGTACGCCTCGCTGGCCTGCGTGTCGACCTGGACCACCGACTTCCGCGCCGACATCGCCAAGATCGACGTACCGGCCCTGATCCTGCACGGCAACGCCGACCGCATCCTGCCGATCGAGGCGACCGCGGAGCCGTTCCACCGCGCGCTTCCGCAGGCCGACTACACCGTGATCGAGGGCGCCCCGCACGGCCTGCTGTGGACCCACGCCCAGGAGGTCACCGACGCCCTGCTCGCCTTCCTGGCCAAGTGACGAGCCGGTCCTCGCTCACCACACGGTGAGCCCGTGAACCCCACGCACCCCGCCACCGCTCCCGCGATGGCGGGGTGCGCGTCGCATGTACCTCAGGGGCGGTGGCCTCCGGCCTTCAACTCGTCCATGAACACGGCCCAGGAGGCGGCGGCGAAACACAGCGCCGGGCCGTGCGGCGCCTTGCTGTCACGGACGGGGACGACGGCCTCCCGGAATCCGTCGGCCACCTCCACGCAGTCGCCGCCCTCCTGATTGCTGTAACTGCTCTTGCGCCAGGCGGCGCCGGTCAGATCGGGAAGGGAGATTCGTGCCACCAAAGTTGCCCTCCATCGTGGACCGGATCATGTCGAGGGACATGAGGGTCAGGGCTGCCGCCCGGCCTTCAACTCGCCTATGAACACGGCCCAGGAGGCGGCGTCGAAGCACAGCGCCGGGCTGTGCGGCACCTTGCTGTCACGGACGGGGACGACGGCCTCCCGGAATCCGTCGGCCACCTCCACGCAGTCGCCGCCCGCCTGATTGCTGTAGCTGCTCTTGCGCCAGGCGACGTCGGTCAGATCGGGAAGGGAGATTCGCGCCACGGTAGTTGGCCTCCATCGTGGACCGGATCATGTCGAGGGACATGAGCGGGGGCAGGGCTGCCGTCCTCAGCCGATCGTAAATCACCTTGTAGCGACTGACGTTGTCCGGTTCTTCAATGAGTTGGCCGTAGTCCGAGCCCTCGGTGTAGGCCACTTCTGAACGGTCCGGCAGGGTCAGGACAGTCAGCGAGCCGCCCATGGCCTCATGACCGCCTTGGTCGAACGGCAGTACCTGCACGGTGATATGTCGTTCCTCAGCGGCATCGAGCAGTCGCGCCAACTGTTTCCGCATCACGGCATGACCGCCGATTGGCCGCCTCAGCACCGCCTCGTCGAGGATGACCGACAACTCCGGGCGGCCGGGCGAACTCAGCCTCTCCTGCCGTCCCATACGGACTGATACGCGCTCCTCCAACTGCTCTTCGCCGTCCAGCAGCGCATCCAGGCCGAGAACGGCGCGGGCGTAGTCCTCCGTCTGTAAAAGGCCCGGCACCACGTGAGCCGCGTACTGCCGCACGACGACCGCCCGCTCCGAGTACTCGATGAACTTCCGTGACCAGTCCGGGAACGCCTCCCGGTACACGTACGGCCACAGCTCGACCAGCAGGTTGTCGGCGCCGAGCGCGGCGTCCAGGGCACGCGCCAGCTCCAGCGTGGGCTTCGCTCCGGAGGCCCGTTCGATCTGGGTGATCCGGGTACTCACGACGTGTGTCTTCGCGCCGAGTTCGGCCTGGGTCAGTCCGGCCGCCGTACGGAGCCGGCGGACCCGCGCGCCGAACAGGGCGGCCATGGACGCGCTGGGGTCAATTCCGTTGGCCAAAGCGTCACTTCCGTTCCTTATGGCCTGAAAGGTAAGCCTGTGTCACCTGTTGAGCGTAGGGCGATCGTACGACCCTTGAGTACGGAACGTGACGATCCGTGCACGCACGGGACGTTTGGCTCGACAGGAACAAGGACGGACAGGCCGCGCTGACGACAACGACCACCCCGGCGGAGGACCCCCGGCGGACGACGGAGTTCGCCGAGCGGTTCGCGTGCTCACCGCGAGGCGCGCGACTCGCCCGACGGCTCGCCGTCCGGCGAATGGAGGAGTGGGGGCACCCGCCGGAGGGCGATCTGTCGTGCGCGGTCGCGCTGGTCGTCGGCGAACTCGCCGCGAACGCCGTGCGGCACGGCCGGGTCCCCGGGCACGACTTCGGCCTCCGGGTCACGCTGGACGGGGCCGCGGGCCTGGTCCGCGTCGAGGTGTCGGACGCGGCCTCCGGCAAGCGGCCGCCGACGGCGCCGCCCTCGTCGTACTCCGAGGACGAGTCGGGCCGGGGGCTGCTGCTGGTGGACGTCCTGTCCGTGCGCTGGGGCTCGACGCCCCGCCGACCGGTGGGCAAGACGGTGTGGGCGGAGTTGGCCGTCGAGGCCGGATGACATGTCGTGCCGGGAGCTCGACAGCCTCGGGTCGGGGGCCGGGGGCTGTCCGGTGGTTCCCGCGGCGCGGGGGGCGGGAACCGCCAGCGCCGCCAGGCGTGTAGTCCGCGATGAGCTGCTCCCACGTGGCGAAGTCCGGAGAGTCGTGCCCGATCGACTCCCTGAAGTGGGAGAAGGCGGTGGGCCGCGAGACCGCGAGTCCGACGAGGGCCGGGTCGATGGCGTCCACCAGCGCGAGCATGGCCGTTCGTACGTTGTCGGCGACCGTGCCCCCACCGACCTGGTTCGTGAGGGTGCGCAGGCGGTCCAGTACGCGCGTCATCCGGTGGGCAAGCCGCGCGATGAACTGGTCGAAACCGCCGAAGTGGTTGTGCGGCATGCCCTTCGCGCAGCCCGCCTCGGTCGTCACCGCCTGCTCGTCAAGGCGTTCGGACCGCCCTTGGCCAGTACTCGCTCGGCTGCGGCGAACAGCAGCTCCCGGACCTTGGGTGTGGCCACTCCACGGGCTGCCATGACAGGTCTCCTGACGTGGTGAACGACTCGGCGGCCGGTGACGAGTGCTGCCCGCTCGCCGATATGGGCGTGCGCCCATCTTGGGAGCGGTGAAGCGCGGGACCGGACTGTCTGGCGCGCGCATGAACGCCTTGCCAGTTTGGGCGAACGCCCATACTCTGCACGCCAGCGACAGGAATCCGGACGAGCGCTGGAGGGGAACGTGCACCGTATCGGTGTCTGTGAGGAGTTCTGGGCCCGGAGACTGCCGCGTTCGCTCGCGGTACTCGCGTTATCGGCTCTATTCATGACCTCGTGCGGCGGTGGTGGAGCACGGACATCCGATGCTCACCCCGCCACCCCCTCAGTCGGTGGCCGGCAGGCAGCGTCCTCTCGGCCTCCCCTGACCTTTGAGAAGCACGACCCTCCTCTGGTGTTCCAACAGAGCGGCACTCTGGGGCTCGGCATCGGCAACAACTCCATCCCTGGAATCGTCTGCTTGGACGATGACGGCATTTACGCCCTCGACGATCGGGGCGTCACGCTTCTGGATCTCACCCACCCCGGCGCGACCGGAACCGGTAGGGCTCCGAAGGTGGCCGACCTGCGTTGCGTGAACACCTCCGTGGAAGACGAAGGCGAGAAACCGGTGCCTTCCACGCTGTTACCCGCGGCCGACACCCCGCAGGGACCAGTCGTGCTGGCGGCCTCCAACAAGACCATCGAGGGCGCGGGTACCACACCGGACGCCTACCAAGGCGTACTCAGGGCGGTCGCATGGGGCACCGGAGCGCCGGCATGGCAGGTCACCTGGCCGTACAAGGGCGAAGCCGGAGGCTACGAACGCTCTGGGGTCGTCGGGGTCGCGGAGAGCGCCACGGCCGTCGTTGTCCTGGGCGGAGCCGAGCAAGTGCCCACTACTTTTGGGATCGACCTGGCCTCGCACAAAGTGGTCTGGCAGAAGTACGGCTTCGAGGCCCAAGTGATCGACGGCTCCGTGGTGGTGGGCCGCTCCACGGACGATGGCTACTGGGACGACGACGGGCTGGAGTCGATGGACAGCACACTGCTCGGTCTCGACGCCGCCACCGGCAGGCAGCGTTGGTCGGCGCTCGCCGGCTCCACGGCGCTGCACTCGCGACTCCTTGCGCCCGACAGGATCTGGACGACCACCAGCGACCCGGACGGCTCCACCACGGAGACCGTGCTGTCCACGGACGAGGGACGGGACGTCGGGCTGCCCGGCATCGGAGGGGAGAACCGCACAACACTGTCCTGCCTGTACGACGGCAGAAGCGTGCTGGTGTGCAGTGCCTCGACGCTCAAGGGATATGAGCTCTCCGCCATCGACACACGCACCGGGAAGCGGCTTTGGGTGCTGGGTGGGCCGGACGACACCTCGGGCCGCAAAGTCCCCGGCCTGGCAGCGGCATGGCACGGCGCCGTCTACTGCTCACTGGGCGCGGACGACGAGACCCGCGAAGGGATCGTCCTCGACGCCAGGACCGGCGAGGGCCTGGAGACCACGCCCGGCGCCGTTCCCCGACTGGTGAACGCCTATGGCGGGTTGGTGGCCGAAGGCGCCCAGCCGGGCTTCTATCCGGCGGCCCGGTAGCAATCGGTTCTCGGCCGGAAACTCCAACTGCCGGGGTCCTCACCCGTCCATCGGGCCGAACGCCCAGGTGCGCGCGGGCGGGGAGACCGGAGCGGTCGTGGTGAATGAACGACACGTCTTATGATGAAAATCTCTCATTGGTGATTTCCCGCCCGATGTCACTCTTTTGCCGCGCATCTGGAGCACAGGCAGCCGCGTTAGCGGGACATGACGAAAGTGAGTCCCCACGGCCTGCCTCACCGCGGAACGAGGCAGGGAGACGTGGCCGACGCCGGTGCGTGGACCGAGCTTCCGGTCGTCGACTCGCTGCTCAGCGAGTTCCTGACGCTGCTGGAGGCGGCCCAGAAGGAGCTCCACGAGCGGTGGAACGTCCAGAAGGACTCAGGTCGGCACACAGACCGCGCGTAAACGGGGCTGGTTTTTTTCCATGGAACACGACTATGCCGATCCCTCCTTCCCACGGCGGGAACGGTATTCCGATGACTATGCGTACGCGGGCACCTATGAGTCGGACACCGCCTGGCCCGGCCGTCCCGGCGACACCCTGCACCCGGGGATGTCGCTGGTGCCCCCGGACTCGGGCTGGGACCCGGTCGAGGAACTCGCGTACCTGCTGCAGGAGGCGGTGCCGGGGGAGCAGCCGGCCGGCGCGCCACCTCCGCGCAACGACTCCGCACCGGACGGCGACTTCGCCGACCCGATGCAGAACCTGGCCAAGATCACGGCTCAGTTGCCGCCGATCCGGCGTCCGTCCGCCGGACACCGCAGGACGCGGGACCGGAAGAGCGGCCGGGCGAGGCTGCTGCAGACCGGCAGCCTGCTGATCGTCGCCGTCGTCGCCGTCATCGTGGCGGTGGTCGACGTCCTCGGCGCGGTCGCCTCCTACGGCCCGCTGCAGAGCATCACGGCCGACGCGAAGGGCGGGACGGTGTCCTGGTGGCCGCTCCTGGTGTACGGGCCCTGGACGGTGGCCTCGCTCTCCATCCTGCGCACCGCCCTGCACCGGCGCCGCGCGCTGCACTCGTGGCTGATCGTGCTGCTGTTCTCGTCCGTGGCGATGATGCTGTGCGTGGCCCAGGCGGACCGGACGTTCACCGGAGTCGCCGGAGCGGCCCTGCCCGCGCTCGCGTCGCTGGCGTGCTTCCAGCAACTCGTCCGGCAGGTCACGCTGACGCTCCCACCGCGCCAGCGCACGCCCCGCCACCGCCAGTAATGATCGCGAATGGCACCGATCCTTTCCGTGACAGGCCCGTGTTCGGTCATATCCGGCTGCAAAGCAAGGAAACAGGCCACATTCCATCGGTTTTGTTTTCCGCCGCACGACGCGGCGGCAGCATGGTCGGGCATGTGAACGGCGTCTGCCGCGCCGTGGGGAAAGCGTCGGGGGTACTGGTGAATCACGCGTGGCCGTCGTCCACTTTTCTCGGCCGGTTACGGGCCACGACACGGGAAGAACTCCTCCGTCAGGGCACCCCGATCACCTACCCGACGCACCGCACCCTGCTGCAACAGGGCGACGAGAGCCGGCACGTCCTGCTGATCACCAGCGGTGTCGTGAAGGTGGTCGCCAGCGCGGAGAGCGGTTACGACATGCTGCTCGCCGTCCGGGTCGCGGGTGACCTGGTCGGCGAGATGGCGGCGTTCGAGGAGCGCCCCAGGTCCGGCACGGTCATCGCGTGCAGCGACGTCACCGCGCGGATCATCCAGGTGCAGGCGCTGGAGAACTTCCTCAGCCGCCACCCGGACGCCATGCGGGCCATCCTCCACATGCTGTGCGCGCGGCTGCGCTGGGCCAACCGGCGGCGGATCGACTTCCAGGCATACGACTCGCTGACCCGGCTGGCCCGGGTCCTCGCCGAGTTGTGCCAGGCCTACGCCCAGCCCGTCCAGGACGGCGACGGCACGCGGTGCGACCTCGGCGTCACGCTCACCCAGAAGGAACTCGCGTCCCTCGCCGGGCTCGCTCTCAACACGGCCGAAAAGAGTCTGGCGGCGCTGGCAGCCATGGGGCTGGTGGAGCGCAGTTACCGCAGCATAACCATCTGTGACGTTCCGAAACTCCTTGAATTCGCCAAAGTCGTGGCCGACAACCCGTAGTGATACGGGATCACCTCGCTCGGGCTCTCCTAGCCTCTCGGGCAGCACTTCGTGGGCAGTGTCTGCCCTTTGCACGCCTGCCCAGAGAGGAATGATCGGGTGGCTGAGTGGCCCGGGTTTCACCCCTGTACCTGTATAGCCGTGGACGCGCAGGCCTACGGCGGCAACAACGACCGTAGGCAGTCCGAGATCCAGCACGACCTGCCGCGGCTCCTGGACCGCGCGGCCAGGAGCGCCGGCCTGGACCGCGCGCGGTGGCAGATCCAGCGCAAGGGCGACGAACAGCTCGCCGTCCGCCCCCTGGACGGCGCGGAACCGCGACTGGTCGACGACTACGTCCGCCATCTCGCCGCCGAACTGCGCGAGTACAACGCCCAGCGGGTCCCCGAGGCCCGGATGCGGCTGCGGCTCGTCATCCACCAGGGGCTCGTGGAGCTCGCCGACAACGGCTTCGCCGGATCGGCCGTGGTGGCGACCGCGCGCCTGCTGAACGCCCCCGCGCTCTACGACGCCCTGGCCGCGCACCCCGGTGCCGACCTGGTGCTGCTGCTGTCCGACGACGTCTTCCGCTCGGTGGTGGAGGGCGGTCACACCAGCCTGCGCACCGAGGACTTCACCCGCGTCACCGTCCAGGTGAAGGAGTACCGGGCGGTGGCGTGGCTGCTGGTGCCCGGGACCTCATCCGGTGAGCGCACCACCGCCTTTCACGAGCCCGGGGCCGCGGAGAGGGGGAAGCCCACGGCCCCGGCACCGGGGGAGCCCGCGGCGGACCGGTCGGGGCCGGCCGCCGCGGGCGGTGCGGGCGCCGCGGGCGGGGCCGCCATCAGCAACGAGTACCGGGCCGACAAGATCAACGTCACCAACGTCGCCGGCCCCGTGGACGCCCGCGGCGCCGTCTTCGGCTTCGGAGGCGGCGGTGGCTGACACCCGGGACCGTGACACCCGGGACCGTGACACCTCGGGCCGTGACGCCCGGGGCCGTGACACCTGGGACCCGGACGCCGAACCTGCCGTGCCGCCCGTACCGCCCGTCCCGGCCCCCGACGACGGCACCGCGGCGCCCGCCCCGGACGACGCCGGTGACGCCACCTCGCGGGCCGGGGAGGAGTCCCACGGCCCCGGCGGCGGGCCGGACGGCGGCCCGGACGCGGGCCACGACCGCCGGCAGCAGCCGGACGAGCGGGCCGAGGACGACCGCGGCTACGACGATCTGCGCCGCTTCCACCAGCTCGTCAACAACAACTTCTACGGCACCGTCGATGCCTCCGGGGCGGCGTTCGGGTTCGGCGCCGCCGCGTCGCCCGGTCTCGCCCCCGGCATCATCGAGCCGGCCGCGACGGACCGGGCCCTGCGGTTCTACGTCCCGCCGCGGCCCTGTTTCGACGAGGCGTCCGACAAGCTGCGCCGCAACGGCCTCGTGGTGCTGACCGCGCAGGAGGGCAGCGGCCGCGGGGCTGCCGCCCTCGCCCTGCTCAGGGAGATCCTCGGCAGCCAGGCCGAACTGCGCAGCCTGTCGCCCGCCAACGCCCTCGCCGAGCTGGCCGCCTCGCCGAACCTCAAGCCGAAACAGGGCTACGTCATCCTCGACTACGTCGGCGAGCTGCACGTCGAGGCCGTGCAGACGTACGAGATCGGGCGGCTGAGCGAGGAACTCCGCCGCCGCGGCTCGTACCTGGTGATCACGGCGGGCGACCCGGCGCGCCGGCGGCTGGCGCTGCGGGACCACTGCGTGGCGTGGCGGGCGCCGGACCCCGTGGCGCTGTTCGAGCACTGCACCCGGCAGTTGCCGCCCGCCGTCGTCGAACCGGACACCGAGCGGGAACTGCTGCGGCGGGTCGGCGAGCAGCAGCGTCCGGCGGACGTCGTCGCCGCGGCCGTGGCCCTGTCCCGCGACGGCGCGGAGGCGGCGCTGGACATGCTGCGGGACGGGGACCAGGACCGGGTCCGGGAGTGGTTCGGCAGACAGCCGCCGGCGGACGACCTGCTTCCGCTCGCCGCGCTGGCCTTCCTGGAGGGCATCCCGGAGCGGACGTTCGAGGAGCAGTGCGCCGCGCTCGCCGCTCATGTGGGCAGCTGGCGGCAGAGCGGTGAGACGCCGGCCGCGGAGCCGGACGGCTCGCCCGAGGACCTGCTGACCGGCGCGGTGGCCGACCAGTCCCGGGCCCGCTGGCGGGACCGGGCGGTGGGCATCGTCACCACCGAACACCGTCCCGGCCCCGGCCGGGACGGCGTGCGCAGCGAGCGGCGGCTGGTCTTCGCCTCGCCGCGCGTCCGCGAACTCGTCATCGCCGAGCTGCACGACCTGTACGGCTACGGACTCTGGTACCCGCTGCGCAGGTGGCTCGGCGAACTGGCCCTGCTGGGCGACCTGGACACCCGGACGGAGGTGGCCCGGGGCGTCGCCCTGCTGTCCCGGTACGCGCTCGCCGACGTCGACGAGAACCTGCTGAAGGTGTGGTCCGAGGGCGTCACCAGCCAGCGGGTGACCGCCGCGCTGACGCTCCAGTTCATGTGCGAGGCCGAGCATCTCGCCCCGCAGGCACTGAACATCGTCGTCGGCTGGGTGGACAACAACGGTCCCGGGCGAGCCGTCACGGCGGCCATGGCGCTGACCGGCCGCCTGGGCACGCTCTACCGCCTGGAGGCGCTCAACTGGCTGTGGTTCCTGGCGCAGCGCGGCGAGCGGATCGCGTTCTCGGCCCGCCGCTCCCTGGTCCTGCTGCTGCAGACCGCCGAACAGGACCCGCAGCGTGCCCTGTTCACCATCCGGTACGTCCGGACGGTGATCGGGAGGACCGCACCGGGCTCCCGCGAACGGTCGATCGCGCTGCGAACCGCCGTCCAACTTCTGGAAGCCACAAGGCTGGAGGCCCCCGAGCCGGTCACCGCGGAACTGCTGCGCGGCGTCCCGGACAGCGCCCGCCACCTCGGGGCGCTGTGGGCGGACGTCCTGCACAGCGGCAACCGGAGCCGCGCGGTCAGCGCGCTGTGCCGCACGCTCGTGGACCTGCGCGACGACCCGTCCGTCACCGGTGCCGTGGGCCGGCTCGGCGAGGCCATGCGCGACGCCATGAACCAGCGCCAGTGGGCGGCCCTGTGCCACCACCTGTCCATCGCCCTGCGCCACCCCGACTACGCGATCCCCGGTGCCCGCCGGCTCGCGCAGGTGCTCCTCGGATCACTGCGCGGCCGACCGCCGGCCGATTCCCGGCGCTCCGCCGGGTCCCTCATGCCGACCACTCCCTTTCCTTCCGCCCGAGGAGGCCGAAGCAAGTGAACTACCCGGTCATAGCCGAGCACGTCCTGGCCACCGTCCAGGGCACCTGGTGGTCCCGGCGCCGCCGCCGCGAGGACGTGCCGCCGCTGCCGCCCGGCGCGGTCTACGTCTTCCGGGTCGGCGGGAACTACCGCACCTTCCCCGAGGGGATGGTGTTCGACCCGTCCCACCCCGACGTGCTGGAGGCGTCGTCGGTCAGCCTGGTCGACACCCGGGCGCGCCTGGTCGAGGTGGAGCGACAGCTCCCGTCGGTGAGCGAGGCGGACACCTTCACGATGCGGGCGTCGTTCACCTGCCAGGTGACCGACCCGACCGTCATCGCCCGGCAGGGCATCATCGACGTCACCGTTCCGCTGCGCGCCTACCTGATGGGCGACAGCGACCTGCCGAGGGTGAGCGCCGGGCACCGCGTCGAGGAGGTCAACGCGGTGCGGACCGAGGTCACCCACCGGATGACCGCCTACAGCGCGATCGTGCCGCCGCGGGTCGCCGGAACGAGCGTCGAGTTCGTCAGCGCCGAGGTGCACGCCTCGGACGACCTGCGGGACTGGGAGCAGAAGCTGCGCGACGCGCGGCGCGACTGGGAACTGCGGCGCGGCAAGCGTGCCTTCGAGACGCAGGACGCGCTGCAGGTCGCGGAACTGCTCTCCCAGGGGTCCGACCACGTGGACGCCTTCGGCATCGTCCGGGAGGAGATCGACGTCACCGAGGCGGCGGCCCGCATCCACCGGATCGCCGACGAGGCGTCGGCCCGCCGCGACAAGGCCGAGACGGCGGACCGGGCGCACGCGCAGGCGCGGGAGACGGCGGAGGCGCAGATGCGCCGCGACATGGTGCTGACGCTGCTGCGGCAGATGAGCGGCAGCGACTACGTCGACTATCACCAGGTCCTGGAACAGGTACTGCGGGGGACCGGCGGGCAGGCCGGGCAGGCCGCGCCGGGCCTGCCCGGCATCGGCGACGGCGCGGACGGCCGCATGGTCGAGTCGGGGCGGCCCAGCCCCGACCGCGCGGCGCCGGGCCGGGGCGGCTCGCGCGACCCGCGGGGCGGCTTCGTCACGGACGAGGACGATCTCGTTGACTGACTTCCTGACGAACCCGGTCAAGGCTTCCGGCCCGGCTGCTGACGTGGCTTCCGGCCCGGCTGCTGACGTGGCGTCCGGCGTGGCATCGGGCGTGGTTTCGGGCGTGGCGTCCGGCGTGGCTTCGGGCGTGGCTTCCGACGCCGCCCTCGGCGCGGCCTTCGGCACGGTGGACGACCGGGCGACGATCGACGGGGCCGGTACCGCCCGTACCGCCCGCCCCCGGACCACCGTCGGCCCGCCGCCCACCGGTGGTCCGGACGACGGCCCCTCCGCCCGCGCCCCCCGTCACTCCGCCCGCACCTCCCGGCGCGCCGTCGGTTTCGATCTCGACGCCGGGCGACGGCTGCGCGCCCTGACCGGCGTCGACGAGGAACTGCTCGGCAGGATCAGGTACGAGCGGAGCAAGTACACGGCACTCGGCGGGGTGGTGCTCGGGACCTCCGTCATCGCGGCGTTCTCCATGTGGAACTTCGCGACCGAGGCGATCGGCAGAGTCTCCTTCGCGGCCGTCGTACCGACGGTCATCTGGATGCTGTTCGTGCTCAACCTCGACCGCTGGCTGGTCACTCCGCAGCCGAACGCGCGGCGACGGCTCGGCCCGCTCCTCATGCGCCTGCTGATCGCCCTGATGCTCGGCGCGGTGATCGCCGAACCGCTCGTGCTGCGCATCTTCCAGACCGCGGTGGAGGAGCGCATCGCCGACCAACGTACCGACGTCATCGACGAGTTGCGCACCAACCTGGTCCGCTGCAACCCCGTGCCGTCCACCATGACGGTGGTGACGCCGGAGGGCTGCGACAGGGGGTACGTCCTCTCCTTCGGCGCGACGCCCGGCGAACGGGCCGAGGAACTGGCGTCCCTGCGCTCGGACGCCGCGTCCCTGCAGAAGCGGGTGGACAGGGACACCACCAGGCTGGAGGCCATCGACTCCGAGGTGCGGGACGAGTGCCGCCGGCTGATCCGCATCGCCGCCACCGGCCTGTACCAGCGGACGTCCGAATGCCTGCGCCTGCGCGACAAGGCACGGGATTACCGGACCACCCACCGCACCAGCGAGAACGAGAAGCGGCTGGCCGGCATGAACAGCCGCATCTCGAAGATCGAGTCCCGGCTGACCTCCTCCCGCGGCGCGTTCCTCAAGGCCCGGGCCGACGGCATCCAGCAGCGGCTGGACCAGGAACGCGCCAAGCAGAAGGAGATCGGCGTACTGGAGAGAATCCGGGCGCTTGACGAACTCGCGAGCGGGAACCCGGTTCTCTTCATGGGCATCTGGCTCGTCCGCCTGCTGTTCGTCCTCCTCGACGCACTGCCGGTCCTGGTGAAGTACCTCAGCGGCGAGACGGCGTACGACCGGATGCTCACCAGCGAGAGCAACAGCGCCGTCAAGATCCACAGCGAGGAGGTCCGGCTCGCCGAGCGCCGGGTCATGGCGGATCTCGAGATCGCCCAGGACGCCATCGAGCAGAAGGTCCGGCGCCACCGCGCCGAGTCGGAGGCGGCGTTCCGCGAGCACACGGCCGAGATGAACATCCGGGTCCGGCAGGCGGTGAACGCGCTGGAGGACGAGATCCGCCGCTCGTCGACGGTCTGACGCACCCGCCGCACCAGGAACGGCACGGGCCGCCGTTCCTCGTACGTACCGGCAGGGCACGGGCCAGGCCGGCCACGTACCGGGAACGGCGGCGAGCACCACGGCCGCCCCGCACGCCGGGGCGGCCGCCCGCCATCGACGGAAAGGACGGGGAAGGCATGACCACACCGCAAGGCGACACCGGAACGGCCCCGGCCCCGCCCCCGGACCTGGCCCCGGCCCCGCCCCCGACACCGGGCCCGGACGCCCGCACCGCGGCCGGTGCGGGCGCGGCCGGTGAAGGCGCGGCCGGTGGGGGCGCGCCCGACGGGGGCGCGGCACTCGCCAGGGTCCTGCTGTCCGAGGCGCGCGAGGAACTCGCGAAGGCCGACAACAAGGCCGGCCTGCTGCTGGCCTCCCTGGGCGCCGCCCTGACCGCCCTGCTCGGCGCGATCGGCAGCGGCGTCATCGCCCCGCGGCAGTACGCGGTCGTCCCGCAGCTCCTCCTCTGGGTCGGCTGCGCCGCCTGCGCGCCGGCGCTCGTCCTGCTCGGCCTGGCCGTGACCCCGCGGCTCGGAGACCCCCGCTCCTCCCGCACCCACTGCTTCGGCGACGCGAGGACGGCGATGTCGGCCGCGCAACTCGAACGGACGGTCCGCCGTACCGACCCCGTGTCGCGGGACCTGCGCCAACTGGCGGCCCTGTCGCGGACCGCCTGGACCAAGTACCGCTGCATTCGTCAGGCACTGGTGTGGGGCACGGCCTTCTTCGCGCTCACCCTGCTCGGCATCGTCATGGGAGCGGTGACCTGACCGGGACGCCGCCCGATGTCCCGCCGATGCTGCCCGATGACTCCTTGACGCCCTCGACGAGGTCGCGGACGAGACCGAAGAGTTCACGGCCGAGCGAGCGCCCGGCGGCGGCGAACAGTTCGGGGTACAGGCCGGGGAAGGTGTTCTCGTCCACGATGACGGGCCGCCCGTCGCACACGATCAGGTCGAAGCCGACCAGCGGCAGGCCCAGAGCCCGCTGCGCACGCTGCGCGAGCCGGGCGTGCGCCGGGGGAACCACGCAGCCGTCCACCTCGCCGCCCACCCCCTCGGCGTCGTACACCTTCACCGCGTCCGCGGACAGCCGGGCGAAACGGTGCCCGCGCTTGCGATAGCCGTACATGAGCGTGCCGTTGACGAAGGTGGTGCCGGTCCAGTCCGCGGGGTCGTTGGGGTAGAAGCGCTCCAGCAGGAAGGCGCTCTCCGTGGTCGCCGCGAGGGTGCTGTCCAGGTAGTCCGCGAGGTCGCGCAGGGTGGCGAAGTCCTCGATCAGCAGGACCCCCTGACCGAAGGATCCGCGCCTGGGTTTCAGCAGGGCATGGCCCCACTCCGCGACGACGGGTGCGGCGGCGGCCGTGTCGCGCCGGTCGAACAGGATCGTGTCGGGCACGGGGAGACCGGCCCGGGACAGCCGCAGGTGCGCCCGGTACTTGTCGAGACCGGTCGAGAAACGCGCCGGATCGGGGACCACCGGGATGTCGAGGCTGAGGGTGCGCAGCGCCTCAAGGGCGTAGCTGCCGGGGTCCCGGGACACCCAGGCGTGCCAGAAGTACAGGTCGAGGTCGTTGAGGCAGACGTCGCCGCAGTGGACCTTGCCGTTGCGGATCCAGGAACGGCCGATGTCCAGGCCGTGGTGGAACTCGACGTCCGTGAGATCCGCCAGCAGTTCCATGAGCAGCGCGTGGTCGTCGGCCGGGATCCTGCCGATCTCCGGGTGCGCGGGCGCCGCCCCCGGCCCGCCACGGCCGGCGAACGGCAGGAAGGTTCCCACTCTCAGCACGGGCGAAGCCCTTCCGGGAGGCGGCTGGGGTGCGTCTCGGGCCGGTCTCCGATCACCACGACGGACCCTCTCACCACAGCACACGTCGCCCGG
This sequence comes from Streptomyces sp. H51, assembly GCF_035656535.1. NCBI lineage: Bacteria > Bacillati > Actinomycetota > Actinomycetes > Kitasatosporales > Streptomycetaceae > Streptomyces > Streptomyces sp. H51. The sequence continues at coordinate 3,818 of NZ_JAYMHD010000087.1, read as the reverse complement.
GCCCGCACCTCGGCACGGCGGCGATGCCCCGCATCCAGCCGCACGGTGCGGTGCCGGGGGCGACGCGGGCGCGTCCGCGGGAACGAACGGCGCACGACGTGCACTCTGGATCGGAGCGAATCGTAGCGAATCGGAGTGAATCGGGGCGACGGCGCTGGTCGTCGGCCGGCCCACGGAAGCTCGGACGACAGAAGGGCACCGTGAAGCGGCGAAACAGAGCGAAGCGGTCCGGGCGAGAGGCCGGCGCCGTGGCATCAGGAACCCTCCGGACGCTGTTCGTCCTGCTGTCCGTCGAGAACTTCCTGATCAACTACACCTCGACCGCCATGAACGTGGCGCTGTCGGCGATGGTCAGGGACCTGCACACCTCACTGACCGGCGTGCAGTCGGCGATGTCCCTGTACGCGCTGGTGGTCGCCGCGTGCATGATCACCGGAAGCAAGCTCGGCGCGCGCCACGGCTACGCGCGGGCTTTCGTCGTCGGCGGACAGATCTTCGCCCTCGGCGCACTGATCACCGCCGTCGGCCCGACGCTGCGGTTCATGCTGCTCGGCTGGTCCCTCCTGCAAGGGATCGGCGTGGCGCTGATGCTCCCGGCGCTGGTGTCCATGCTGACCGAGTCCTTCACCGGAGCCGCCCGGACGAAAGCCCTGTCGACCCTGGGCATCTTCGCGGGCATCGCGTCGGGGGCCGGCCCCGTCCTGGGCGGCCTGATCACCAGCTACCTCAACTGGCGGCTGTCGTTCCTCCTGGAGGCGGTCATCACGCTGGTCGTGCTGGGGCTCATGCGGCGGAAGGTGAGCCCCGAGCGCTTCCCGGCGCGCCCCGGGCAGCGCTTCGACGTCCTGGGAGCGGCGCTGTCCGCCACCGGCTTCGGGCTCCTCGTCATCGCGACCCTGCTGGTGGGGCGGTACGGCCTGATCAAGGACCGGCAGGACTTCGAGGTCTTCGGCACCACCCTGCTCCACCGCGGCCAGGTGTCCCCCGTGCCCCTGCTGGCCGGCGTCGGGCTGGTGATCCTGGTCGTGTTCGCCGTATGGGAGCGGCACCTGATCAAGCACGGCAGGGACCCGCTGGTCCGGCTGTCGGTGCTGCGCAACCGCACGATCCGCGCCGGAACCCTCACCCTGGTCATGCAGATCCTGGTGCCCACCGGCATGCTCTTCCTGGTGCCGGTCTTCCTGCAGACGACGGCCGGGTTCGACGCGCTGCGCAGCGGGGTCACGCTGTTCGTGGTGCCGGTGGGCCTGACGGCGGCGGCCTCGACGGCCGCCAGACTGATCGGGGACGGCCGGATGACCCACCGCACGGCCCAGATCTGGGCGTTCCTCTCCATGGCCGTCGGCTGCGTCGCCGTCGCCGTCATGTTCGACCCGCATCTGCAGGATGTGCCGGCCATCGGCCTGGCGCTGGCCCCGGGCCTCCTCCTCGTCGGCATCGGCCGGGGCCTGGCCACGACGGCGACCGACCTGGTCCAGTCGGCGCCCCCGCCGGAACAGGTGAGCGACGTGACCGGCCTCACCCGCACCGCCACCTACCTCGGAAGCTCCTTCGGAGTCGCGCTCGCCGGTGCGCTGATGACCACCTCGCTGCTGCTCGCCTTCGAGGCGGGGACGAACGCCAGCACGGTCCTGTCCTCCGGCCAGAAACAGTCCGTCCAGCACACCCTCGAGCACCAGGTCCAGACCAGCGTCGCGACCGACGCCGCGGTACGCGCGAAGGCCGAGTCCCAGGGCGTGACGGGCACCGCGGCTGACGAACTCGTACGCATCAACACCCGAGCCAGAGGCCAGGCCCTGACCGCCGCCTCCCTGGGCATGGCCACCCTGGCCCTCATCGGCCTCCTGCTGGCGCTGAGGCTGCCCCGCGCGCGGACCTGAGGCGGGCAGCGCCGCTCCGGGGGAGGCGCTGCGCCTACCGGCGTCCGGCGAGCTCCGTCAGCAGTCCGTCCTGCTGCTGCGCCCTGAGTATGTCGGCGTGGAACTTCGTGTAGATTTCCGCCGCCCTGTCCAGCGCCTTTTCGATGTCCTGCTTGTCGAGGTCCATCGCGTTCAGCTGTCCTCGATAGAGATAGAGGAACGTGTTGAAGCCGATCTTCTTGAGGTCGACCGCGGACTTCACCATGACGAACGCGCTGACCTTCTCCGCGTTCGTCCTGATCCCCTCCGCCTTGACCTTGCGCTGCCATGCTCGCAGGTCGAGGCGGATTATCGAGTACTCCTCGGTGAGGACGACGTATTTGTCGAGCGTGTCCTCCGACGCCTCGGCCGATCCGAGGAAGTCTTCGAGGGCGTTGGAGATCAGATTGCTGACACCATCGATGATCTTGTCCTGGGATCCGCTGCAGAACGAACTCAGGGCGTCTTTGACCTGCGACCCGATCTTTTCCACATTGTCTTTGTGGTACGCGTGTGTCTGGGCCGTGTTGTCCAGCACCGCTTCGATCGGGACCTTCCTGTCCTGGTCGCTGCCGGCCGTGATCAGAGACTTCTCGATCTCGGCCCGGAACAGTTCCACCTTCGTCTGCCCGAGAGCGTCAAGTGCCTCCAGGGCTTCCTCGGCGGCGCCCTTCATCGGCTCCGAAGTGTCGATGCTCTTGACGACTCCGCTGATGCTTCCCATGTGACGTTCCTCCGCTTCTCCGAATACCGGAACGCCGGCACCGCGCGGTCCCCCACCGGCAAGCAGAAGTGCCGTGACGAGCGGCTCCAGCGGCTCCGGGCTTTCCCGATGTGGAAGAAGTCGTGTAACCGACACCCCGGCACTCATGCGGCATTCCTGCCCGATACCCGACGAATAACCCGATCGGCCCATGCAGGCTTGCGGCCGTCGCACTCACTGCCTACCCTGCGCCGCGCGAACACGAGAACCCTCCCGGCGGCGCGGTTCTCGCGCAGGTCAGGGAGTCGGCAGCGTCAGGGTCGCCTGGACCGGACAGTGGTCACTCGGCCACTGTCCGGCCTCCCGGTAGATGTTGATCGAGGCTGAGCGGACCTTGACCTCCGGTGTCGTCAGGATCCAGTCCTGGCGCTCATCGACCGGCGCCGGGTCCCGCCAGTCGTTCCAGGTGGCGTACGGCACGCCCGGTTGTTCGGCCACCGTCCACGCGTCCACCAGCCGCCCGTCGCCGACCAGGGTGTCGTACACCTTCTCCCCTTCCCGGGCGGAAACGTTGAAGTCGCCGGTCACGATGCAGGGCAGTCTCGTGTCGAAGTACGGCAGGCGTTCCGACGCGTTGTTCATCTGGTCCCGGATCATGGTCGCGCTCGCTCGGCGCGACATCTCGCTCTGATCGTCGGCGTGTGTGTTGACGGCGTAGAACTGCCCGCCGGAAGTCGTGTCCTGAAAACGCACCCAGGTGACCATCCGGGGCGAACCGGATGTGGCGTCCCACTTCTTGCCGATGGTCAGCGGGTCTTCTTCGCAGATCCAGAAGTGCTCGTACTCCTGCGGCACGAGCCGGTCGGTGTCGTAGAAGATGGCCATGAACTCGCTGTGGCTACCGCCCTCCCGGCCTTCGCCGATCCAGGAATACCGTCGTTCGTCCTGCCGGGACAGGTCCTGGTGAATCTGCCGGAGCTGGCCGAACAGCCCCTCCTGAGTGCAGAGCAGATGCGGGAGTTCGGCGGTGAGCAGGCGGGCCATGACGGGGCGCCGCGTCGACCAGGAATTGGCGGAAGCGGGGGCCTGGTCATCGAACTTCACGTTGTAGGTCATGATGCTGAGTTCCACGGAACGTTCCTAGGGTCTGTCGTCAAATGATCTTTGGTCGGGGATCATGGTCGGGTGATACGTCGCCATGAACTGTCGGATGCCGA